>JAILGA010000151.1 GCA_024697225.1 Lachnospiraceae bacterium | reverse complement strand
GGGGCGTCCACCCCGCAAAAGATAATCGAGGAGGTTTTTAATTATGCCAGATCAGGACAACAAGAGCTTTTTGGAAATGGTGGATGAGTCGTTCAAGACGATCCGCACGGGAGAGATCGTCAAGGGAACGGTCATCGATGTGAAACCGGATGAGATCATCCTTAACATCGGATACAAGTCAGACGGTATCCTGACGAGAAATGAGTACAGCAATGATAATTCGCTGGATCTCACAACTGTCGTCAAGGTTGGCGATGAGATGGATGTCAAGGTATTGAAGGCCGGTGACGCTGACGGCATGGTGATACTCTCCTACAAGAGACTGGCACTTGATCGCGGAAACAAGCGCATTGAGGATGCTTTCAACAACAAGGAAGTCCTCACGGCACAGGTCGCTCAGGTTCTCGACGGCGGACTTGTCGTTGTGGTGGAAGAGGTAAGGATCTTTATCCCTGCAAGTCTCGTGTCGGATGCTTATGAGAAGGATCTTACGAAGTATGCGGGACAGGAGATCCAGTTTGTCGTAACCGAGTACAATCCCAGAAGACGCCGCTACATCGGCAACAGAAAGATGCTCATCCTCGCCGACAAGCAGGAGAAGGCCAAGGCACTGTTCGAGACGATCAAGGTCGGCGATGTCGTCGACGGCGTTGTCAAGAATGTGACGGATTTCGGTGCATTTATCGATCTCGGCGGAGCGGACGGATTGCTTCATATCTCCGAGATGAGCTGGGGACGTGTTGAGAATCCCAAGAAGGTATTTAAGGTAGGCGATACGGTCAAGGTTCTCATCAAGAACATCGACGGCTCCAAGATCGCGCTCTCCCGCAAGTTTGATAATGAGAATCCCTGGAAGGATGCGACATCAAAGTATGCGATCGGCAATATCGTCACCGGAAAGGTCGCGAGAATGGCTGATTTCGGTGCTTTTATCGAGCTTGAGCCCGGTATTGATGCGCTGCTGCATGTATCGCAGATCGCAAGAGAGCACATCGACAAGCCTTCGGATGTTCTGCAGACCGGTCAGGAAGTCACCGCCAAGATCGTGGACTTCAACGAGGCGGACCGCAAGATAAGCCTCAGCATCAAGGAACTCACGGCGGATACGGACAAACCCGCAGAAGATGATGAGACTGCGACCGTCGATATCGATCAGGTTATCGCAGAGGAAGATGGCAGCGAGGAATAAGACATCAGTGCAAAAGCACAGCGGGGGATGCGACTATGGCAGGTGAACCGACAATACCCGATGCGGCATATGAAAAGTTTAAAAAGCAGATATTTGACCTGACCAAGATCAATCTGTCGGCATACAAGGAAGCTCAGATGAAGCGCAGGATCAATGATATGATCCGCAAGAACAAATTCACCGGCTATGATTCCTTCGTGGCGGCGATCAAGGCGGACAAGCAGCTGTACAATGACTTTGTCGAGCATCTGACCATCAATGTGTCGGAGTTTTACCGCAACGTCGATCAGTGGAAACTCATGGATGAGCAGATCATACCGTCGCTCATCGAGAGATTCGGCAAGAGGCTCAGGATATGGAGCGCCGCATGTTCCACCGGTGATGAACCCTATACGCTGGTAATGCTTCTGTCCAAGCACGTTCCCATGGACCAGATCAGGATCACTGCGACGGATCTGGATGCCGAAGCGCTCAGGAAGGCCAAGGCCGGAATGTATGATGCTAAGAGCGTGAACGGTGTACCTGCGGAATTCAAGACAAAGTATTTTAAGAAAGAAGGCGACAAGTACGTTATCTCCGAGGAGATAAAGAAGCGTGTCGACTTCAAGCAGGCTAATCTTTTAAGGGATCCGTATCCCAAGGACTATCATCTGATCGTATGCCGTAATGTGCTGATCTACTTTACGGAAGAAGCGAAGGACGAGATATTCCGGAAGTATTTTGCATCGCTCATGCCGATGGGTTATCTGTTTATCGGCAGTACCGAGCAGATAGTACAGTACAAGGATATCGGGTTTACAAGAAAAGGTTCATTTTTCTACGAAAAGCCCGCAAAATAAATATTTTGTGTTTTTGTATGAAGACTGGACATGGGCGCTTATAACGCCCATGTCTTTAGGTTAAGAGATATTCAGAGAGGACTGTAAATGGCAAATCGAACTTTTTTTGGCGGAATACATCCGTACGACGGAAAGGAACTCTCAAAGGATAAACCGATCAAGACCATTATGCCGGGAAGCGAACTCGTATATCCCGTATCACAGCACATAGGAGCTCCGGCAAAACCCGTCGTGCAGAAGGGTGACAGGGTACTTGTGGGCACAAAGATCGCCGAGGCCGGCGGTTTTGTATCCGCACCCATATACTCCACCGTATCCGGTACTGTAAAGGGGATTGAGAAGAGACGTGTCGTGACCGGGAATATGGTTGATTCCATAATAATCGAGAATGACGGCACATATGAGGAGATCGAGTGGGTAAAGCCTGCACCGCCGGAGGAACTCACCACTGAGGAAAAGATAAATCTGATCCGTGAGGCCGGTGTGGTCGGCATGGGCGGTGCCGGATTCCCGACGGCTGTGAAGCTCTCACCGAAGGAACCCGACAAGATAGATTATGTCATTGCCAACTGCTCGGAGTGTGAGCCGTATCTGACCTCCGACTACAGGAGAATGCTGGAGAATCCGGAGCTTCTTATCGACGGCCTGAGGATAGTTGTGAGCCTGTTCCCCCATGCAAGAGGCATACTTGCCGTCGAGGACAATAAGTCGGACGCGGCTAAGATACTCAGGGAAAAACTGGGGAATGACCCGAAGATCCAGGTAAAGGTGCTGCAGACAAAGTATCCTGAGGGTGCGGAGCGTATGCTGATCTATGCCTGTACAGGCAGGCAGATCAATTCATCGATGCTTCCCGCCGATGCCGGATGTGTCGTCAACAACGTCGATACGCTGTGTGCCGTGAGTAATGCCGTAAGAGAAGGAAAGCCTCTTATGGAGAGGATAGTCACCATAACCGGTGATGCCATAAAGAATCCTCAAAACTACAGGGTAAGGATAGGGATGAATTACCGTGATCTTATCGAAGATGCCGGAGGATTTGTCACCGAACCCGCCAAGATCATATCAGGCGGTCCTATGATGGGCTTTGCGATATTTGATCTCGATGTGCCCACTACCAAGACTGCCTCGGCCATTACCTGTCTCACAAAGGATGCCGTGGCAGAGTATGAACCGAGCGCGTGTATAAGCTGCGCAAAGTGTGTCGATGTCTGCCCCGAGAAGCTCATTCCCAAAAATCTTGCTGACGCTGCCGAGAACGGACAGGAGGAGAGATTTGTCGCGGAATACGGCATGGAGTGCTGCGAGTGCGGATGCTGCAGTTATATCTGCCCCGCAAGAAGGCAGCTCACTCAGCTTATAAAGGGCATGAGAAGAATACAGCTCGCCAAGAGGAGGAAGTAGACGTCTATGAACGAAGAAAATACAAGCACGAAACTGAGGAGGGTCTCGTCCAATCCGCATACACGCAGTGCGGTGACCACCTCAAACATAATGTTCTGGGTGACGGTGGCTCTTCTTCCGGCGGCGGGTTACGGCGTTTATCATTTCGGCATCAATGCGCTGATCATATTGCTTTTATCCGTCGCATCGACGGTTATAAGTGAGTTTGTTTATGAGAAAGCAATGAAAAAGCCGGTCACTGTCGGCGATCTCTCTGCCGTTGTGACAGGGCTCCTTCTCGGGATGAACCTGCCTTCCACAGTTATGTGGTACGTGCCGGTTCTGGGCGGCATTTTTGCGATAATAGTAGTCAAGATGCTCTTCGGCGGTCTGGGCCAGAATTTCATGAACCCGGCACTGGCCGCAAGATGCTTCCTGCTGATATCATTCCCGGCCGCAATGACGGATTTCCATACAGATGCGGTCAGTCAGGCGACACCGCTCACTGCTCTGAAGAACGGGGAGAGCGTGAATGTACTCAACATGGTATTGGGTAATATCCCCGGAACCATAGGCGAGACATCCATGGTCGCGATAGTAATAGGCGCCTGTATCCTCATTCTTCTGGGAATCATAGACCTGAGGATACCCGGAAGCATGATAGTATCCTTTGTGGCCTTTGTGGTCATCGTGAGACTTGCTGGCGGGCACAGTATCAATCCCGCTTACATCTCAGCACAGCTGGCCGGCGGCGGACTGATGCTCGGTGCGTTTTTTATGGCGACAGATTATGTCACAAGCCCCATAACAGGCAAAGGTAAATATATCTTCGGCATATTCATAGGAATAATGACCGGGATATTCCGCATGTTCGGAAATGCCCCGGAGGGCGTTTCCTACGCGATAGTACTGGGCAATCTTCTTGTTCCGCTGATCGAGAAATGGACTCTTCCCAGGGCATTCGGAATACCCGCGCCGGTAAAAAAGAAGGCAGAAAAGGAGAACGGCAGATCATGAAAGAAGCGGTAAAAAGTGCTCTTGTTCTGTTTGCGATAACACTGGTCGCCGGAGCTCTTTTGGGGGCGGTATACCAGGTGACCAAGGAACCGATACGCATACAGAGGGAAATAGCAAAACAGAAGGCCAATCAGGCGGCGTTTCCGGGGGCGGAATTTAAGGATTATGAGGGATTTGACAAGGCAGCGGCAGCTGCCGTGCTGAGTCAGGATGCCGCCTGGTCGGGAGTCTCCATTGAGAACGTTCAGGAGGCTGTAGTGGACGGACAGCGCGAGGGCTATGTGCTCCAGATAACGTCTATGGGCTACGGCGATGAGATCTCATGGATATTGGGGATCTGCGATGACGGTACTGTCAACGGCATTTCGCTGATATCAATAAATGAGACTCCGGGACTCGGCATGAACGCTGAGAAGGTGCTCGTACCGCAGTTTGACGACGTTCCTGTCCCGGATTCCCGGTTTACGGTCGCAAAGACGGATGATAACCTTACGGAGACGATAAATGCCATTTCAGGCGCGACTATAACCTCGACTGCCGTGACAAATGGCGTAAACGCCGGACTCACATACTATGAACAGGTCATAAAGGAGGTGCATTGATGAACGGAGAGATCAAAAGAGGCGCTTTGGGCCTCAGGGCGGATTCCCCGGTCGAACGCTTCCTGAACGGGCTTATAGCGGAGAACCCGACGCTGGTGCTGATGCTTGGCATGTGTCCTACACTTGCGGTCACGACTTCGGCCACCAACGGTCTTACCATGGGACTGGCAACAACTGTTGTGCTTGCGATGTCTAATCTTATGATATCGCTGCTTAGAAGGGTTATACCGGACACGGTCCGCATACCGTCGTTCATTGTCATAATAGCGACCTTTGTCACACTGGTGCAGCTTACATTACAGGCATATCTGCCTTCCCTTAACGAGGCGCTGGGTGTCTATATCCCGCTGATCGTCGTCAACTGCATAATCTTCGGCCGTGCCGAGGCGTATGCGTCCAAACACGGCGTGATACCGGCGTTCTTTGACGGACTGGGGATGGGACTGGGATTTACCATTGCTATAACGGTTATCGGTTTCTTCAGGGAGTTTATTGGTGCGGGAACAGTATTCGGCATTCAGATACTCGGTGAGCAGACCATCGTGCCGGGACCTGTCGGAGCCGTGCTCGGAATGTATGAGCCGATTTCCATCTTTATCATGCAATCCGGAGCGTTTTTTGTGCTGGCATTTCTGATCGCGTCAATGAACCGGATCAAGAGAAATCAGGCGCGTAAGGGCAGGGATGTTTCAAAATTCAGGGATACGTCCGATACGGATACACTTGTAAAGGAAGCAGACGGGACAAAAGAGGTTCAGACTGCGGGAGGTGAGGCATGAGCAACAATATCGCGGTACTTTTTTCCATAATGATCACTGCTTCGCTGGTCAATAACGTGGTTCTGAGCCAGTTTCTGGGTCTGTGCCCGTTCCTTGGCGTATCTAAAAAGATAAGCTCGGCGGCAGGCATGGGCTGCGCCTGTATATTTGTCATAACGACAGCCAGTGCGGTGTGCGGCCTCATTTATAAATTCATTCTCACCCCACTGGATCTCACATATTTGCAGACCATCGTATTTATCCTTGTCATCGCGATGCTGGTGCAGTTTGTCGAGATGTTCCTCAAAAAATATGTACACTCACTGTACAGGGTGCTGGGAGTTTATCTTCCGCTCATAACCACCAACTGTGCGGTGCTCGGAGTTGCGCTCCTGAATGTCCAGAATGAATACAGTATCGTGGAGGGGATCGTCAGCGGTCTGGCCACGTCCGTCGGATTCACCATAGCAATAGTGATACTGGCAGGACTCAGGGAGAAGATGGAATTTAATGACGTACCCGAATCCTTTAAGGGGATGCCTATGGTACTGCTCACGGCAGGCCTTATGGCCATAGCATTTGTCGGATTTTCGGGGCTCAGGTGACAGGCAGTTTGGAGGCAGTGATGACGACAGGCATTTTGTTATCGGTGGCGGCAGTCGCCGGAGTTGGATTGATAGTAGGTATACTTCTGGGCATCGCATCCAGAACGCTGCACGTTGATGTGGATGAAAAGGAAACCGCCATACTGGAAGCTCTTCCCGGCAATAATTGCGGAGGCTGCGGCTATCCCGGATGTTCCGGTCTCGCTAATGCGATCGCAGCGGGAACTGCGCCGGTGGGGCAGTGTCCTGTCGGGGGTGAGGCAGTGGCCAAGGTCATCGCCGGCATAATGGGGGTTGAGGCCGAAAGCGGCGAGAGGAAGGTCGCGTACGTACACTGTAACGGCAATTGCGATGCTGCCGGCATGAAATACGAATACAACGGCGCTGATGACTGCCGCATGATCTCGCAGGCTCCGGGCAGCGGACCCAAGATCTGCGAATATGGATGCATAGGATCCGGTACGTGTGTAAGCGTATGTCAGTTTGATGCGATCCACATAGAGAACGGTGTCGCGGTCGTCGATAAAGATGCATGCAAGGCCTGCGGCAAATGTGTTGAGATATGCCCGAGAAAACTGATAGATCTGATCCCCGTTTCGGCGGCATACGCTGTCCGCTGCAGTTCAGGGGATAAGGGACCAGTTGTTATGAAGGCATGTAAAAACGGCTGCATCGGCTGCGGATTGTGCGCCAGAAACTGTCCGGCACAGGCTATTACAGTGGAGAATAATATCGCGGTGATCGATCAGGAAAAATGCACGCACTGCGGTCTTTGTGCATCTAAATGCCCCAAAAAGGCGATAGCAGAGGTGTGATGATGACCGGCAGAAGTAAAAGGCTGATTGAAGGTCTGACTGCACTATGCCTTGCAGTTGTTCTGGCGGGGTGCTCCGCGGCTGCTCCGGCGGTCACGCAGTCGGAAAATGCCGCCGTGGATGAGACGGATACGACAAAGGAAACCGGTTCAGAGGCTTCGACCGACTCTGCGGATGAGAAGACAGCGGATGATGCTGTCGCAGGTACTTCCGGTGCAGAGGATCCCGCTGAGACAGGAGAGGCATCCGGTCTCGCCGATGAGGCCGGTGAGGATTCTGAACCGGAAAAGGATGAGTCAGAGGCTGAGAATGATCCTATACTTAAAGGCATAGTTACCAGAAGCCATCCTGAGGGAGAAGCTTATGAGTTCACCAAAAGCATGGGAGCGGGATGGAACCTCGGGAATACCTTTGACGCATACATGGATACCGGTCTTTCAGACGAAATGGAAACGGAAACCTGCTGGCACGGTGTAAGGACCACTGAGGCTGCGATCCGGGGCATAAAGGACGCCGGCTTTTCGACCATACGGATACCCGTGAGCTGGCACAATCATGTGTCCGGGCCGGATCACACCATCTCAGAGCAGTGGATGGACAGGGTGAACGAGGTTGTGGACTGGTCACTGGATGCGGGGCTCAAGGTCATAATCAATATCCATCATGACAATCACCCCGAGGCAAACGGCTATTATCCCGACAAGGCGCATCTGGAACAGTCAAAAAAATATGTTGGCGACATATGGAAGCAGGTGGCACAGCGCTTTAAGGATTATGGTGATGATCTGATCTTTGAGTCGCTGAATGAACCCAGACTTGTGGGACATGAGAGCGAATGGTGGTTTCCCGTGGACTCGCCGCCGGATGACGTCAGGGAGGCCGTCGAATGCATTAATGAACTTAATCAGCTGTTTCTTGACACTGTAAGGGGAGTTGAGGGAAGCCACAGAACCTGCTATGTTCTCTGCCCGGGATATGACGCCTCTCCTGACGGCGTGTGTGTTGAGGGATTTGAGAAGCCGATGGATGCCGAAGACATAGAGAACAGGGTACTCCTGTCGGTACACGCTTATACGCCGTATGAATTTGCGCTTAATCAGAGCGGCACGGATGTATTCAGACCGTCAGATACTTCGGATACGAACGACATAAAAGCGTTTATGAACAAACTCTATTCGAGATACATAAACAAAGGGACGCCGGTGGTGATCACCGAGTTCGGCGCTCTCGACAAAAAGGGAAATCTTGAGTCAAGATGCGACTATGCAGCGTGGTATACGGCATTTGCGTCTGCTCTCGGCATACCCTGCATTTGGTGGGACAACAACAATTTTGCCGGGAGCGGCGAGATATTCGGTATTTATGATCGCGAAAAATGTGAATTCACTTTGCCTGAGATTAAGGACCGGCTCATCAAGTATTCGATAAAGCCCTAAGCGGATCCTCAGACCTTGAAGCAGCTTCCGCCCACAAATTCCCTGCAGATGGAGTTTCTGGGCAGAGCATCCTGATCCATTCCCACGAAGTAATCCAGAAACTTCAGAAGCCTTTTAGCCTCGTCAAATTCGGGCGTGAACTTAGGTACCGCGAACAGAAGCGGCTCAGCGAACTGTTTTAATATGGCGAGCTCATAGATCTGGGCCGAATTGAACATCTCATCCGCACTCTCCTGGAAGGGGAAAATATATTTTTCTTCACCTGCCCTGACGCTGTCCCACATGCTGATCGTAAGAGCTGCACCGGCGCCGCGGGTCCTGGCGTCTCTCACGATACGCCTCAAAAGCCTGCCGTCGGTGGTCGGTATGCGGTTGTGAAGATCCACGGAGAGAGTGGTCAGTGCGCTGATGTATATCTTGAACTTGCTGTCAGCCGGCAGAGCATAGCTCATCTTGTCATTGAGACCATGGATACCCTCTATCACAAGTACGTCATCGGGGGCAAGCTGAAGCTTCACTCCGCTCATCTCGCTTTTGCCCGAGAGGAAATTGTAGCGGGGCAGTTCGACCTCCTTGCCGTCAAGGAGCTGCATCATATCTTGGTTGAAGCCCTCGACATTGAGCGCTTCAAGGCACTCGAAATCGGGTTTTCCGTGTTCGTCCAGAGGTGCTTTATCCCTGTCGTTGTAGTAATTATCAAGGCTTATCAGATGCGGCTTTAATCCCCAGGTCATAAGCTGGATCGACAGTCTGTTGGCAAAGGTGGTCTTTCCAGAGGAACTGGGGCCTGCAATCATGATGAATTTCACGCCCTGGCGGTCGTGTATCCTGCGGGCAATCTCGCCTATGCGTCTCTCCTGCAGCGCCTCCTGAACAAGTATCACCTGTTCAGTCTCGCCGCGCACTATCATGTCGTTGAGGTCGCCTACGGTCTCAATGCCCAGCATCTCGCCCCAGTGTGTGTTGAGCTTCAGCTGCTCAAACAGATTATCCCGCGCATCCACAGCCGGAAGCACGTCCGGTTTCTTTCTCTCCGGGAGGACTAACAGAAAGCCGTCCTTATACTTCTTTAAGGCAAAAGTGCTTATATAGGACATATCCGGCAGCATGTAGCCGTAATAATAATCATAATAATCATCTATTCTGTAGACGTTTATGGATGAACTCCTGCGGTATTTGAAGAGGGCGACCTTGTCGGTCATGCCGCTTTTTTCAAACAGTGCGATGGCTTCATCTTTGGGAAGAGAGGCTTTGATGAGCTTTGTACCCGCAAGGACTTCCTTTCGCATCCGTTCTTCCACGCGCGTAAGCATATCTTCGCTCACATCCGCACCGTTCTGCAGCGTACAGTAATAGCCGGGACCCACCGTGAATTCTACTCTCACAAGAGAACCGCCATGGCCTTCGAATTCGTCGCAGAAAGCCTTAAGCATCAGCATTATCGCTGTTCTGACATAGGATTTGTGGCCGGCTCTGTCGGCGAGAGTGATAAACTCCAGATCACCGCCCCGATTCTCTGCGGTGTGATGCATGAGCTCGCGTATTTTTCCGTTCAGCTTTACGAGACCGATACGGCTTTTGTATCCATCCTGATATCTCGCTGCGATCTCTTCATAGGAGATCCCTGCCGGGAAAGTGACAACTTCGCCATTTATTCTGTATTCAGGCATTTCTTGTGTCTCCTTTTTTCTTCATACATCATACCGTCAGACTGTTTTACATAGTCATCGAGAGTCTTATTGTCCGCCGGATCGCATATAACATAGCCTATACTGATTTCCGGCACATGATCAAGGTATTTTACGGCTTCGGTCCTGGGGAGTTCCTCGCGTATTGATCCTATGATCTGTTCTATCTGTTCTTCGCGCTTAACTCTTGCAAGGATCATGAACTCATCACCGCCCATACGGCATACAACGGATTCATCCGGGCAGGCGCGGCGTATGGCCTGGGCGACGGACAGTATGGCGTGGTCACCGCTCGCATGGCCGAATCTGTCATTTATCTGCTTCATGTTATCCATATCGGCAAACATGACAGCAAGAAGTCCGGGACCTTCAAGATGATCTTCAAAGAAGCGGTAAGCGACCTCCTGAAAACCCAGACGGTTGTAGAAACCGGTCATCGCATCCGTGATTGAAGCACGGGCGAGCAGGCTGTTTGCCCCGCTCAGTCTGCTTCTTATGTAAAAGTTTTCGATCGCGCTAAGGAGCATCTGTATGGCTCTGACCAGATAAGTGCTTCTGATCAGATGCTCGGCGTGGCTTATCACAATATATCCCACCGATTGTTCACCGAAGTGCACCGGCAGGAACATGAAATCCTTGGGGGCCGGTTTCCTGGAAAATGCACTGTACATTTTGTCGGCGGGCAGATCATAGGCTACGACCGTGTCATTTTCACACATGAAGGCAAGCTGCATGTTGGGCGGATAACCCTTTGTGAGAAACAGGTTGTCACCGGGATCACCGGTCTGGAACAGAGAGTCCTGTTCACGGTCGGAATAGAAGCGTCTGTCCAGAACCAGATACAGGGCATCGCTCTTTATATAGCTAAGCATCTGTGAGAACGCTTCACCTATCTCCCGGACTGATCCGCATACCATCAGATCGTTTTCGAGTTTCAGAAGCCGTCTGTTGAAACTTTCAAGCTCCATGTTCTGTCGTATGACCGTATTGAAGAGTTCATAGGCTTCATCCGGAGTGCGGGTCTCACAGCCGCAGCTTTGCCGGCGGCACATCTGCGTATAGACGATGGTGTCCATCGGATAATCTTCGCCGGCAAAACATGCCTTTATGTAATCCATGCAGACGCGGCCGAGCTCCGGCCAGCGCTGGTCGATAGTGGTGAGAGAAGGTGTGTGGCACGACGCCATATCGATGTCGTCAAAGCCGGTGATGAGGAAGTCCCTCGGACTTGCGAACCCGCGTCTTGCCGCTTCGGTACATGCTCCTATGGCGATATGATCATTTGCGCAGATTATTGCATCAGGGAGTTCACCGAATTTTTCATACAGATACTTGAAGCCGTGCTCACCGCACATGGGATTAAAGCTCTCATAGTAGAAATAATCGCTGCAGTCCCTGCTGTCCCATTCGGACAGATACTTTGCGATCGCCTCGGCGCGTTCCCTGCTTTCCCTGTGCTGCTCGGGACCCATAATGAACCAGAAGTTTCTGCATTTATGGATCTCAACAAGATGCCGGACAAGGGCGGTCATGGAGGCACGGTTATCTATGCTGACATTATGCATGCCCTCAATCTTGGTACCGATCGATATGGCAGGCTTTCCTGTCTCACGCACACGGTCTATGACCTCGAAACACGCCTTCCAGCCGATGAAATCCCGCATTTTATCGGAGAGATCGTTAAATATCAGAATGAAGGCGTCAAAAATGGAAAAATCGGGAAGACTGAATATGTTATATTCACCGACATTGTATTTGTGACCAAACTTCCATGCACCTCTGCTGCGGTAGAGGTATATCTCATAATCCAGATTCTCTTCATAGAGCGTTTTAAAGACGCCCGAGATCCGGGAATATATCGCATGATTAGCCGCGTTGTCGAGGAAAATGGCGATTCTTTTCATGAAAGCATTATATAGTATTTTCGTTTGTCTGTCCATATTCTGAAGTACTTATAAAAATAAAAAACTTGAACAGTTTTACCAATAGTGGTAAAATTATCATGCTTTATAAACAAAGGCGGCCATGTATATGGTCGCTGCAGTGTTTAGAGACAAAAGGAGGAGATTATGAAGAAAAAAGTACTGTCATTAATGCTTACAGGAGTACTTGCGGCTTCTATGCTCACAGGCTGCGGCGGAACCTCGCCGGCTGCCGAGACACCCGCTGCCGAGACTCCCGCACCCGCAGCTGAGACCAAGGAAGAGGCGCCCGCAGCCGAGGCTCCCGCAGCCGAAGAACCGGCAGCTGAAGAGACGGCTGAGGCCCCTGCAGATCTCGGAAGCGGCGAGATCAAGATCTGGGTCGCAGATAATGTTGTTGATTTCACAAAGAAGCAGGCTGAGAGCTTCCTTGCTTCCGATCCGGCCTACAGCGGATACACTGTTCTCGTTGAGCCCGTCGGTGAGGGCGATGCCGCCGGAAACATGATCACTGATGTCACGGCCGGTGCCGATATCTACGGCTTCGCACAGGATCAGATCGCACGTCTTGTTTCCGCCGGCGCTCTTGAGGAGGTTGAGCCCTCAAATGCAGCGAAGGTCGAGAGTGAGAACGCAGCCGGTGTTGTCAATGCCGCAAAGGTCGGAAATACGCTCTATGCTTATCCTATGACCGCTGACAACGGCTATTTCCTGTACTATGATAAGAGTGTCGTCACGGATCCTTCTACCATCGAAGGCGTCATCGCAGATTGCGAAGCCGCAGGCAAGAATTTCTACATGGATCTTGGCGGCTGGTATCAGGTGGCATACTTCTTCGGAACAGGCTGCACACTTACATATGACACGGATGATGACGGAAACTTTACCGCATGCAATATGGATTATGATTCCGATAAGGGACTTGCCGCTCTTAAAGGGCTGGTACAGCTGACCTCTTCCAAGAGCTTCCAGCAGGGCTCTTCCGCAGGAGATGCAGTTAATTACGCTGCTATCGTAGACGGAACATGGGATGCCGGAACTATTCAGGAAACTCTTGGCGACAATTATGCCTGCGCAAAGCTTCCAACCTTCACTGTTGACGGACAGACCTACCAGATGAGCGGCTTCAACGGCTGCAAACTTTTGGGTGTGAAGCCTCAGGAGGATGAGGGCAAGCTCGCTGTATGTGACGCACTTGCGGACTTCCTCACAAGCGAAGAGGTTCAGCTTGCCCGTTACAATGAAGTTGGCTGGGGCCCTTCGAATATCGCGGCACAGGGCAGCGATGCCGTCAAGGCTGATCCCGCTCTGTCAGCTCTTGCCGAGCAGTTCGCATACACGATCCCTCAGGGCAACTATCCCGGCGACTACTGGTCACTGGCAGAGTCTCTGAGAGACAGCATCATCGGTGAGTATCAGGGCGCCGATGACGCAACGCTCCAGGCGGCGCTGAAGTCCTTCCAGGATTCCTGCATTAGCTACGCAAAGTAAGTTTTTTTCCGGCAGGGGGAGTCAGATCTCCCTGCCGGATTTTTTGAATTGATCGTTGTGCACTGTCTGCTGTGATCAGATTGTTGATGTAACAGGTTTCATTTATATGATTCTTACGGAGGTGTATATGGCGGATGCAGGAACAGTAAAAAAGAAAAAGAGTCCCGCAGGGGACTTTTTTCGCGTTCTGGGTGCCGATTGTGTTGAAATCGGCACCACCTTTAAGGAGGGGGACTGGAAGACCAGATTATCCTATCTGATCTTCGGCTTCGGTCCTCTGGCGCGCGGCAAGGTCCTGATAGGAGCCATGTTTCTGGCATTGGAGGCAGTGCTGTGCTGGTTTATCTTCGGCTTCGGCCTGCAATACCTCTCCAAACTTGATACTTTGGGACTTGTGGAGACACACAAGGTGAACCGCAAGACGGTTTACGGTGACAACAGTTTCCTGATACTGCTTTTCGGATTGTTGTCTCTGTGTGCGGTGATAGCTCTCATTTTTATCTGGAGAATGAATGTCCGCGAGAACAGGAAAGAGGAACTGATCCTCAGATCCGGCAAGAAGCTTCCGTCAAACGGCGCTGATTTCAGCTCGCTCTTCGATTCCAATTTCGACAAGACGCTTCTTGCGCTGCCGGTGGTAGGGATATTTGTTTTCACGGTTCTTCCCATCATATTCATGATCTGTGTGGCCTTCACAAACTATGACGCCAACCATCAGGCGCCCAGTAAGCTTTTTACCTGGGTGGGGCTGAAAAATTTTGCGAATCTGTTCTCCTTCAGTCAGGACGGCTTCGGAAGTACCTTTATGACGGTGCTTTCATGGACACTCGTGTGGGCGTTTTTTGCCACCTTTTCCTGCTATTTTCTGGGGATCGCGGTGGCGATGCTCATAAATAAAAAGGGCATACGCTTCAAAAAGTTCTGGCGGACAATCCTTGTCATGACTATTGCCGTGCCGCAGTTTGTATCCCTTCTGTACGTCGGCAAACTCTTTGCGCCGGACGGTCTTATCAACGGATCGCTTCTGAAGTGGGGTATCATAAAAACCGCGCTTCCCTTCTGGACGAATCCCATGTGGGCAAGGGTGACCATACTTATTATCAATATCTGGATCGGCATACCCTATATGATGCTCATCGCTACGGGACTTCTGATGAACATCCCGGAGGATCTGTACGAGAGTGCGAGAATAGACGGCGCTACGCCCTGGCAGATGTTCAGATCGATAACACTTCCATATATGCTCTTTGTCACAGGACCCTTCCTTTTGACACAGTTTACGGGAAATCTGAACAATTTCAATGTCATCTACCTGCTGAATCAGGGCAATCCCAAGTCCATGGGAATGGTGGGAGGCGCCGGCGGTACCGATCTGCTGGTAACGTGGCTGTATAAGATGACCATTAATGACACCAACTACCGAATGGCGGCCGTCATAGGTATCATGGTGTTCTTAGTTACGGCTGTCGTATCTCTGGTGGTATACCAGATGCTGCCGTCTGTCAGGGATGAGGAGGGCTTCCAGTGATGAAAGAGAAAACTTCTTCCATGAAACAAAAGCGTCTGATCGGTAACATTTTTTCATACATCCTGCTGGTGATCATAAGCATCATCTGGCTGTTTCCGTTTGTGGGGCTCGTATTAAACAGCTTCAGGTCCTACAGGCCGGAGGTTGAGTACGGAGGAATGGTGGATTATCTGATACCAAAGCATTTTTCGCTGGATAATTACAGATTCCTGTTTTCCGGTGAGACCAATTACCTGAGATGGTACGGCAATACGATCCTGATAGCGTTCTTTGTCACACTGATCCAGACCATGGTGGTGCTGTGCGTGGCCTATGCGCTTTCACGCATGCGCTTTGCCGGACGGACGCTCCTGATGCGATTCTGGCTGGTGCTGGGCATGTTCCCGGGCTTTTTGACAATGATATGTCTTTATTTCCTGCTGAAGCAGATGGGACTCACTCAGGCGGGCGCCATCCCCGGACTGATCCTGGTCTCGGTTGCAAGCTCTGGAATGGGATATTATGTCTGTAAGGGATATTTTGACACTATCCCCAAAGCGCTTGATGAAGCCGCGAGGATTGACGGTGCGAGCCGCGCGAGAGTGTTCTTTACGATGACGATCCCCATGTCCAAGCCGATAATCATCTATACAGCTCTTGTGGCATTCATGGCACCCTGGTGCGACTATGTGTTCGCATCATACATAGCCTTCGGACATGACGCCAGCTACAACGTGGCCGTCGCCATGCAGCGCTGGGTCTGGACCGGAGATTATCAGGGATACTTCACAAGATTCTGCGCCGGCGGCGTGGTGGTCGCGATCCCGATAACGATACTGTTCATGCTGCTCCAGGGCTACTATGTGGAGGGTGTCACCGGCGGAGCCGTAAAGGGATGAGTTTCTGATTTGAGAAGCAGATTCATTAAAAGAGTTCTATGCACCGCAGTCTGTACGGGACTATTGCTCCTGTCAGGCTGCGGCGTTTATGTGCCCGCGGAAAATGCCGCTGTTTCAGAGGATCCCGTGGGAGAACCCGATATCGTGCCCGAAGACCACTTTGGCACGACCTATGAGATCTTTGTATACAGTTTCGCGGACAGCGACGGTGACGGCATCGGAGATCTGAATGGGATAAGCGACAAGCTGGATTATCTGAATGACGGAAACGTGTACAGCCGCGATGATCTGGGCGTGAACTCGATATGGCTTACGCCTGTTTTTCCTTCTCCCACCTATCACAAATATGATGCGGTCGACTATTATTCCATTGATCCGGCTTTCGGGACGATAGAGGACATGGATGCGCTCATTGCCGGTTGTCATGAGAGGGATGTGAAGCTGTATATGGATCTTGCCGTCAATCATACTTCAGATTCCCACCCGTGGTTTGCACAGGCAGCGGATTATCTGAGAGAGCTTCCGGAGGGTGATGAGCCCGATCACGAAGCCTGTCCCACTTTTGACTATTATAATTTCACAAAGGAAGCGAAGACCGGTTACGAGCCGCTCAGGGATAAAACCGGGAAGAAGGAGACCGGCTGGTACTACGAGGCGCGTTTCTGGTCAGGAATGCCGGATCTGAACCTTGATTCCGCCCTTGTGCGGGCGGAGATCGCCTCAGTCATGAAATTCTGGATAGAGCGCGGGATCGACGGTTTCAGGCTGGATGCGGTGACTTCGTATTATACGGAGGATCACGCGCGTTCCGCGGAGTTTCTCGGATGGCTGTCCGAGACGGCGCGCGGGATGAAGGAGGATGTCTATCTTGTGGGAGAGGCCTGGGAGAATCAGGATGCCTATGCCACTTTGTATGAAACCGGTGTGGATTCATTTTTTGATTTTGCCTTTGCCGGGCAGGAGGGCGTGATAGCCCAGACGGTGAGAAAAGGTAAAGGGGGACTGAAATTTGCCACGCGCATGGCCGAAGAGGAAACACTTTATGCATCCTATGCGCCGCCCGTATCAGACGGCGTCATAAATGCGCCTTTCTACACAAATCATGATATGGCGAGGAGCGCCGGTTATTACGCAAAGGATCCTGTCAACAGGATAAAGCTGGCGCAGCTTTTGAACCTGATGCAGACGGGAAACGCCTTTGTATATTATGGCGAGGAACTGGGCATGCGCGGATCCGGGAAGGATGAGAATAAGAGAGCGCCTTTCCCATGGACGGCTCAGGAACAGGCTCCGATCTACGGTAAGGCCGGCGGATATCTTTGCAGGGGACCCGCGGATATGGAGGAGTTTGACAGCGCCCCCTACGGGAGTCTCGAGGAGCAGAGTGCGGATGAGCTTTCGATATGGAATTACTGCAGGCAGGCCATACATCTGCGCGCGAGGCATCCCCTTATTGCGAGGGGACGGACTGTTCCGTCGGAGGCGCTCTCCGCGGACAGTATATGTGCATTTTACAGGTGTGAGGGCGAGGTGCCGGCGACTGATGACCTGCTGATCGTGATCAACTTAGGGAAGGAGAGTACCGGAGTCGATCTTGGACAGGAGGACTATTTCCCCGGCCGGACGGATATTGAACTGACTGATTTTCTGACAGTTGACGGCTCGGATGTGACACTTGAGGGCTTTACGCTTACGCTGCCGGGGTATGCGGCAGCGGTGCTGAAGTGAAAGGAATCGTATGAACTGCGAAGAATGCACTTATTACGCCTACGATGATGAAGACGAATACTGGTATTGCACGGCAGACATGGACGAGGACGACATGGCCAGGCTCATGAACGGCGGCAGGGAGTGCCCGTTCTACAGGGATGCCGATGAGTACAAGGTTGTGAGACATCAGATGTAGAAATGAAAAGCCCGCCTTGACAACCGGCATGATGACGGGCAAAATAGAGTCGAGCGGGACGGACGATCGCCGCTGCGCAAGCAGGGGAGGAAAGTCCGGGCTTCACAGGGCAGGATGCCGGATAACGTCCGGCGGAGGTGACTCCCGGGAAAGTGCAACAGAGAATTACCGCTCAGCAATGCTGAGTAAGGGTGAAAAGGCGAGGTAAGAGCTCACCGTGCAGGCGGTAACGTCTGCAGCCGTGTAAACCCCATCCGAAGCAAGATCAGAACGCGCCTTCAGGGCTGCCCGTCCTGGCGCAGGTAGATCGCTTGAGCCCGCCGGCAACGGCCGGCCTAGATAGATGATCGTCCCAGACAGAACCCGGCTTACAGTCCCGCTCTTTTTTGTCTCAACCTTTGTGCAATATTACCAATATCTGATACTCTTTTTGCTCAAATCTTTGTGCAAAGTGACGAAAAAAATATTTCATCTTGCTTTTGGCATGCTGCTTGTGTAATCTCATGTTCAGCGGATCATCCGCTGAACATTTTCTTTCCGTGGAAATGACACCCATACAGATTCATAAGGAGGTATGACATGGGGAACAAGGATTCCTTTAGTTCTCTTATGGGTGAAACCATGAAAAAACATAAGAGAGAAGTGTTGATCGGAGCTGCTGTTGTATGTGCGCTCATGGGGTGCATTCTTCTTGTATTGTGCTCGCCGCGGACGCCGGACAACGCTCATGCCGCTCAGATATCCGAACCGGATGCGGCGGCGGTGAGTGCTTCGCAGGCTGCCGCCAGTGAGGATATGACCAGAAGAATGGAAGAGATATACGATTACCTGGTGGAACTGGACGGTATGGTCACCGATAATCAGACGACTTTGGAAAATGTCGTGACCAGGAGTGATCATGAACTGACCAAAGAGGAAAGTGTATCTGTGGTGAGAGAAAAGATCCAGACGGATGTGACAGATCTGGGCACAAGAATTGACACTCTTCACAAGGAGATCACAGATACGAAGAAACTCATTGAGGATGTAAACAAGGCCGTTGAGGGAGGAACAACCCTTAGCGGTGAGAAGTCCAAGGCTTCGTTTACCGAGATATCCAAGTCTATCGAGAATATAGATAAGGAGCTGAACTCCTATCAGACTGAAATCAAAAAACTCATAAGCACGGTGAACACCGACAGTTCCTCTGAGAACAAGGCTGTTACGGATGCGCTGAATCAGATAAAGAACAGTCTGGAAAAGAACCAGTCCAAGAGTCTGTCATCGGTTAAGACCGAACTCGAGGATATCAGACGGGACTATCATGCGCAGCTTGACAGTATTCAGAGCAGTCTGAACGGCTCGTTCAGGGACATCAGTTCGGCGGTCGGCAAATTGGACGCCGGTGTTGCGGGTATGTCAGGCAGTGTGGAAAAAGTAGGACAGAGCGTTTCCGCCGTGTCCGGGAGCGTTTCGGATATAGGAAGAGGAGTAGATTCAGTGTCGGGAAAGGTTTCAGACATCGGCAAAGGGGTTGATTCAGTGTCCGGAAAGGTGTCCGATCTGGGAAAGAATATCGATGGCGTGTCGGGAAATATGAAGAATATCGATGACGGAATGACAGAGATAAAGGACGGTGTTGCGAGGTCCGGGGAGGAGATCGGAAATATCGGCGGAAATGTCACAAGAGTCAGACAGGATGTCGCAGACGTGGACATAAATGTCAAAAAGGTCGGTCAGGATGTCACTGGACTCGGAAGTAACATGAACAAGGCGCTGGAGGATGTCGCGGCTGTCGGAGGAAACGTGAATAAAGCAATAGCTGATGTGGCTTTGGTCGGTGACAGTGTGAACCGTGTGGGCGAGAGCATAAACTCTGTGTCCGGAAATGTTGATAAGCTGGGAACCGATGTGGGCAACCTCGCGGGCTCGCTGACACAGGTGGGCGAAAATCTTGGAAGTCAGGTGGAAAATGTCGGGATCAGTGTATCGTCACTGGACAGTAAGACGGAAAACCTGAAGAACCAGGTAAGCGACGTCAGAGACGGTCTTTCGCAGCAGATGAACGATATGAACTCCTCTGTTGCCGGAAGACTTGACGGCATAGAAGCGGGGATGAACAGACTTTTTCAATTTGTGAGTAATGGTAAACAGAAGCTGGCGGCCGCATTGCTCACTAAGAACGTCACTCTGGATCCGACATCCGGCTGGGATCAGTTCAGGGCCGCCATAGAATCCATACAACAGGTGTACTATATAAACGGCGAGGAGGTTCCTGCCAATGCTGTTTATGAATATCATAAGCACAGTACGGATCCGGCGGATATGATCTCGTGGTCCGTCGAAGGACCCGATGATCTGTCCACAAACCCTGCCGAGATCGACAACAGAACTGCCGTCCCTGCGTCGTACTGCACAGGATGCTTTACAGAACCCATACTGCACGTTCATGACGATGAGTGTCCGCGCCGGGTGACGGAAACTCACGCTGAGATCACAACACAGAACTGGGATTGCGTCAATGATCACGGGAGATGTATTATCTGCAATAATGCCGGCTCATTGTATGTTTATTCATGTGAGTATGCAGTAAAAACCACTGTTTCACACCCCAACAGAGATCCGGTTGTGACGATCGACGATGTGCGGACCCGCACGATCGGCTTGACAAATGTAGGGGGCAGAACCGGTTATCAATGTGAAAATTGTATCAATTCCGAAATGAGAGCTGTGCTGTCGACATATGAAGACATAAAGAGTGTTGTGGATTGCCCTCTGGACGGGAAAGCCACAGGCTACAGAGAGGCCTGTCCGTATGTAAAGGGACAGGTTGTGAGGGCGCACCTGAGCTTTCCGGGTTCGGATTAATGCAGAGTGATCCGGATCATGCGGCAGGATTATATGTTTACTTTTGTTAAAAACTTCTTGACACGGGCGGGTTGATGCACTAATATAGTATAGCGCGCGCAAAAAGGAAAGAAGCGCGGATGGAAAGAGTTTTGAAGAAAGAGTTTTGGAGGGGAAAATGGCAAATATTAAATCCGCCAAGAAGAGGATCTTAACAGACAAGAAACGTGCTGCAAGGAATCAAGCCGTGAAGTCCGGTATGAAGACCGCTATTAAGCGCGTTCGCACCGCCGTGGAGGCAGGTGACAAGTCTGCTGCACAGGAAGCACTGGTAAACGCCACTTCCGTTATCGACAAGGCAGAGACCAAGGGTGTCATCAAGAAGGGAAATGCTTCAAGGAGAGTGTCACGTCTGGCAAAGGCCGTTAACGGTATAGGCTGACATAAGGATCCGTAAAGCAAAAGGCTTCCGCTTACCGCGGAAGCCTTTTTTCATCGTGTGCCTGACGGCGCACGTTTTTATTCGTTCGGGTTCGAAAAGTCTATAACTTCGGGCTCGGGCTTTTCTGTGGGCGTTACGCTCTCGGCCACCAGAAACGGGCCTTCGCCGTCATATGCCTCAACGAAGCGTTTATCGACCTTTGCTGTTACCTCCACCCAGGACTGCTCTTTAAGATCGGCGACACCGGACCACTCGCATGCAAATCCGAGTACCTGAATATCCTGTGCGCAGCAGGTCATGACAAATCTTCCGGGCACAAACGAACCCTCCGGTATGCCGCCGGGCTTCATCACCATTCCCTTGAATCTGACGCGCTTTCCCATGTAGCGTTCGACATGCTCCAGTGAGTCCAGATAGAAGTTGCCGAAACCGAAATTGTTAAACACTATGGGATCATCGTTCAGGTCATAAGGCAGATCTTCGTCCAGCGTGACATCCACTTCACCGTTTGCACCTTCGAATATTATGTCAGCCTTCTGGTTGACGGCTTTGACATTTCTCTTATAGTCCGGAAGAGAAGCTGCGCCGTCAGCGCGGTTGAAGAGTATGAGATCCGAGTTTCTAAGCTGGTCGGAAAGCAGAGACTTCATATTTGTGAAATACATCGAAAATGTCTGAGTGTCTATAACAGTTATCTGCTGTTCGAGCATCCATACATCGGGCAGAGAAAACTCGCGGAAACTCCACATTCCGTTCCATTCTATGAGGATCCTTTCAGGATCGTGCCAGTCATCAAGCTCTTTCAGCTTTTTGATCGTAAAATTTTCCTGTGCGTCAATTCTCTCAAGGACAGCGTTTGTCTTTTTCAGAAATGCCTCATCATAATCGTTCTCGCCTTCTTCACAGGCTATGATCAGAGTGAGCCCCTTTGTCTGAAAATAGGGCTGAAGCATAGTGTATTTGAAGAAGTCGGTCTTTCCGCTGTCCAAAAAGCCGTTGATCAGATATACAGGTTTCCTTTTGTTTTTTGTACCAAACATATCAAAGCTTCCTTCTGAATAATTTCTCGAGATTCTCTTCGTTAAGATCCGCACCTATAACACAGAATTTGCCGGTGACGTCGGCGGAACCGCCTCTTACTTCATACTCATCCGGAACATAGTCAAATTCCAACCAGCCGCCTTCCGCACTCTGAACCACACCCTTGGCTCTGAGTATGCTTCCGAACATGTCGGAATCCGACAGGCGCGAGAGCATGGCATCTATCTCTTCGGCCGTGTATTTTGCGGGTGTTTCCATTCCCCAGCTGGAGAAGACCTCGTCGGCGTCGTGATGGTGATGCTCGTGATCGTGATGATGCTCATGCTCATCGTGGTCATGGTGATGCTCATGCTCGTGCTCATCGTGATCATGGTGATGCTCATGCTCGTGTTCATCGTGATCATGGTGATGCTCATGTTCATGCTCATCGTGGTCATGATGATGCTCATGCTCGTGCTCATCGTGGTCATGGTGATGCTCATGCTCGTGTTCATCTTCCCTGAAGACATGATGTATGATGACGCCCTCCTCGTCAGGCTCGGAAGCGAGGGAACCGTGACTGTGGTGATGATGGTGATGGGATGCCTTCTGTGAGAGCACTTCTTTAAGAAGATCCGCCTCAAGATCGTGATTGCCCTCGAAGGTATCAAGGATCTCTTTGCCGTCGAGATCGTCAAGCGGAGTTGTGATGATGGTCGCCCGGTCATTGTGTTCTCTGATGAGCTGAACCGTCTCCTCTATCCTTTTGTCATCAGCCTTGTCAGTTCTGGTAAGCAGGATGGTGCCTGCGGTCTCGATCTGATTTGCAAAGAATTCTCCGAAGTTTCTCAGATACGCCTTTGCTTTGGTGCAGTCCACGACTGTCACAGCGCTGTTGAGTGACAGCTCCGGGTTTTCATCGGCGACATCGCTCACCGCGCGCATAACGTCTGAGAGCTTCCCCACACCTGAAGGTTCGATGATAATGCGCTCCGGAGAGTATTTTTCAACCACTTCGCGCAGAGATGTCCCGAAATCACCCACGAGAGAGCAGCATATGCAGCCTGAATTCATCTCGCGTATCTCGATTCCCGATTCTCTGAGGAATCCTCCGTCTATTCCGATCTCGCCGAATTCGTTCTCGATAAGGACGGTTTTACTTCCCGAAAGCGCTTCCTTCAGGAGCTTCTTTATCAGGGTTGTTTTTCCTGCCCCGAGGAATCCGGAAACAATGTCTATTCTTGTCATGATCAGCCTCCATAATGAATCACACGAAAATCTACTTTCGTTTCGATTGGATATTTTATACCTATCCTTATGCTTTTTCAATCGCCTGCAAGATGGTATAATAATAAAGTTGTGCAAATGATAGTGAGATATCCCGAACAGGGGATGAGTAAAAACAATCGAAGGGAAATTCCGGCATGGAAGATCAGATCAGAAATTTCTGCATAGTAGCGCATATTGACCACGGCAAGTCCACACTGGCCGATCGCCTTATAGAGCAGACCGGGGTGCTGACAAGCCGCGAGATGCAGGCGCAGATCCTCGATAATATGGATATCGAGAGGGAGAGAGGCATCACCATCAAGTCGCAGGCGGTGCGCATGATATATAACGCAAAGGATGGAAAGGAGTATGTTCTTAACATGATCGATACTCCCGGACATGTGGACTTCGGCTATGAAGTGTCGAGGAGCCTCGCGGCCTGTGACGGCGCCATACTGGTGGTGGATGCCACTCAGGGCGTGGAGGCGCAGACGCTTGCCAATGTCTATCTTGCGCTTGATCATGATCTGGAGGTGGTGCCGGTCATAAACAAGATCGATCTGCCGAGCGCGGAGCCGCAGAAGGTGATAGATGAGATCGAAGACATCATCGGTATTGAAGCTCAGGACGCGCCTTTGATCTCGGCAAAGGTGGGAACCGGGATCGAGGATGTGCTGGAGGCGGTTATCCACAGGCTTCCTGCGCCCAAAGGGGACGAAGATGCACCGCTGAAAGCTCTGATATTTGATTCAGTCTACGATTCCTACAAGGGCGTTATAGTGTTCTGCAGGATATTTGACGGCAGAATAAAGAGGGGAACACGCGTCAGGTTCATGGCGACAGGCGCGGTATTTGAGGTTGTGGAGACGGGAACCTTTGCACCGGGGCGCTTTATTCCGGGAGAGGGGCTTAGTGCCGGAGAAGTGGGATATTTTACGGCATCCATAAAGACAATAGCGGATTCCAGGGTCGGTGATACCGTGACGGAGGATGCAAGACCATGCGCGGAGGCACTGCCGGGCTACAAAAAGGTCGTACCCATGGTGTACTGTGGGATCTATCCCGCCGATAACGCAAAATACGGCGAGCTTCGGGATGCGCTTGAAAAGCTTTCCCTCAACGATGCGTCGCTGTTCTATGAACCTGAGACCTCGCAGGCGCTGGGCTTCGGATTCAGATGCGGCTTCCTTGGACTTCTGCATCTTGAGGTCATAGAGGAAAGACTGGAGAGGGAGTACGATCTGGATCTTGTCACCACGGCTCCGAGCGTCGTATATCTGATCCATACCACCGACGGTGCCGTGACGGAGCTCACGAATCCCTCGAACATGCCGGATCCTTCGACGATCGAATACATGGAAGAACCGATAGTGAACGGCGAGATAATGGTTACCACCGACTATATCGGCGCGATCATGCAGCTGTGCCAGGAGAGACGCGGCAGATATCTGAGTACCGAGTACATAGAACAGACAAGAGCAGTGCTGAAATATGAGCTTCCCCTGAACGAGATCATCTATGACTTTTTCGACGCGCTGAAGTCCAGATCCAGAGGCTATGCCTCCTTTGATTATGAAATAAAGGGCTATGAGCAGTCCGAACTTGTGCGCCTTGACATATTGATAAACAAGGAACAGATCGATGCGCTTTCATTCATAGTTCATGCCGATAACGCCTATGAACGCGGAAAGCGCATGTGCGAAAGACTCAAAGAGGAAATACCCAGGCATCTCTTTGAGATACCCATTCAGGCGAGCGTGGGAGGCAGGATAATCGCGCGTGAGACGGTAAAGGCCATGCGCAAGGATGTTCTCGCAAAGTGCTACGGCGGAGATATCACGCGAAAGAAGAAGCTTCTGGAAAAACAGAAGGAAGGCAAAAAGAAGATGCGTCAGATAGGAAGCGTCGAGATACCGCAGCATGCTTTCCTGAATGTACTGAAACTTGATGAAGAGGGCTGATATTACTTAAACTGTATGAGAATCGAAAAGACGGCGGCCGGCAGAACGGACGGGCTTGCCGTATATGTTCATATACCTTTCTGTGTATCCAAGTGCGCGTATTGCGACTTCCTGTCCTTTCCGGCAGGCAGTCCGGACGGCAGCGATAAACGGATCGAAGAGTATTTCGCGACGCTTATTACTGAAATAAAAGCTGCGCCGCAAAAAGGCAGAAGGGTGTCCAGCATCTATTTCGGAGGCGGGACGCCAAGCCGTCCCGATCCGTCATACATAGCACGGATAATGGATTCACTTGGAAATGTATTTTCAATAGATGAAAACGCGGAAGTCAGCATCGAGGCTAATCCGGGCACTCTGGGGAAAGACGCGCCAGGGCGTTACCTGAAGGCCGGGATAAACCGCATGAGCCTGGGGGTGCAGTCGTTTGACGACGGCGAACTTGCTGCACTCGGAAGGATACATACCGCCGCAGAAGCTGAGGAGAGTTATTATCTTGCAAGAAATGCCGGGTTTTCCAATCTAAACCTGGATCTGATCGCGGCAATTCCCGGACAGAACAGGGAAAGCCTGCTGCGCACGGTAGAGAAGGCCGTAAGCCTGAATCCCGAGCACATTTCTCTCTACAGCCTTATCATTGAACCCGGCACGCCGTTTTATGAGAGATACGCCGATCAGGTACCGGATCCTCATTATGACCATACTGCAAAGAACACCGGTAAAAGACAGCTGCCTGATGAAGATGAAGAACGTGAGATGATGCACGCCGCATGTGAGGAACTGGGAAAGGCGGGCTACGACAGATACGAGATCTCCAATTTTGCGAGGCAATCCCCCGGCGCGCCGGGAAAATACCGCTGCCGGCATAATGTGAACTACTGGGAGAGGGGAGAGTATCTGGGCTTCGGGATCGGGGCGGCTTCCCTCGTGAACGAGACCCGGTATTCAAATGTACGTGATATTGCGGAGTATATGGAACGGGTGAAGGATTCCGGTTTTTCGGTGGATGAAGCGACCGTACAGGATCTGACAGAAAGTGACGCAGAGGCAGAGTACATGTTTCTGGGGCTTCGGATGACAGAGGGAGTGATTGAGAGGAAATTTGCCGAAAGATTCGGACATAGCATCGGCGAGGTTTATGGGGACGTGCCGGACAGATTTATCGCGGACGGACTGCTTGAAAGAAAGGACGGAAGGTTTTTTCTGACTTCACGGGGGCTCGATCTTGCCAATACGGTCATGGCAGGATTTGTTTAGTGCCCGGCAAAACATATTTATCAATAATTGAAATGGTGTCAAAAATGTGATAGAATACTCGGATGTAATTTATCATTTACAGATGAAACTCTTGATGACACTGCACTGCTTCGGGGAGGGAGATATGCGGTTTATCAGACTTGAGGAGTTAAAACCCGGGATGCGCATCGCGCGCCCCATATTCAGCAAAAAGGGAGTCCTGCTTTACGACAGGGCAACAGTTCTTAAAGATATCCAAAGCATACAAAATATAAAAAGTTTCGGTCTGATAGGACTCTTTATTCTTGAACCCGCCGAGCCGATCCCACCCCTGACCGATGAGGACAGGGAATTTGAGAGATTCCAGACGATGATGGCGTTCCAGATCAAGGATGAAATGGACGGTGCACGAAGGACTAAGAAGGTGTCGCACATCTCCCAGATAGTCGATGGCATAATACGTGAATACGGTAATCAGAAAGGAAAGATCAGTTTTATACAGGGCCTCAGGTCCAAGGACGATTATATTTACAAGCACAGCCTGAATGTTGCGATCCTCAGCGCACTGATAACACATACGATGAACGTGTCGCTTCAGGACCAGCAGGAGGCGGTTACGGCAGCGGTGCTGCACGATATAGGAAAGCTCGATGTGGATCAGTCTATCTTTGAACAGCGCGAGGTGACCGCAGAGGAGAGGATAAGACTGCTGCACGCGGAGCTCGGAGGCTTTGACCTCATCGGCAATCTGTACATGTCAAATCCCAATATGAAGAGAATATGCTCTCAGGCCCAGCATCTCATTGATGTTATGGACAATGAGGAGGAGCTGAAGAGAATGAAGCCGGTGACCGGTGCAAAAGTGCTCGCCGTGGCTGACACCTATGATTCGGATACGGCGGTCCGCCTGGATCAGCCGCCTCTGTCTGAGGTCGCGACTCTCAGAAAAATGCTCGACAGACCGGATGTCTATGATCACAAGGTGGTCGAGGCTCTGCTGCATTCCATCAATGTCCTTTCACCCGGCACCAGCGTGGAGTTAAACAACGGCGACAAGGCGCTCGTGATAAGGATAAATGAACACGATCTTCTAAGACCCGTAGTCCTCACCTTCAGCAACAACGAGATCATTGATCTGAGTGACAGGATCACATATGATGATCTTGATGTCGGCGACATTATGAAGACGATGGACAACAGACATGTAATGGATAACGATGCGCTGAAGAAGTTTGGATTCTCATAAAGTGACATACCGGAGGAAATAACGCGATGGAAGGACAGATGACGCTCCTTGAACAGATACTGACAGAGGCAAAGAACGCGGATGCCTCCGATGTCCATATCACGGTCGGTATACCGCCCAAGATGAGAATAAACGGTCAGCTGATAACGATGGAGAGCTACGGCAGGATGATGCCGCCCGACACAAAATCCATCGCGGACGGGATCGTTAATGATGTACAGCGCGCGCGCTTTGAAGAGATGGGACAGCTGGACATGTCCTTCTCGATCCCCGCAATAGGGCGTTTCAGGGCAAATATTTTCAAACAGAGGAGTTCGGTGGCACTGGCATTCCGTCTGGTGGCAACTGAGGTTCCGGACGCCGGGGCGCTTGGGATCCCTCAGTCGGTCATAGATCTGTACAGCAGGAAGAGAGGACTGGTCCTCGTCACAGGACCAACCGGAAGCGGTAAATCCACAACCCTGGCATCGATCATCGATCAGATAAACAACAACCTTGAGTCGCATATCATCACCCTTGAAGACCCGATCGAATTCCTGTACCGGCATAACAAGTCGATAGTCAACCAGCGCGAGATAGGGCTGGATTCGGACAGCTATGCGGCAGCGCTAAGAGCTGCGCTCCGCGAGGATCCTGATGTGATACTGGTGGGAGAAATGCGCGATCTCGAGACCATATCGACGGCCATAACGGCAGCCGAAACCGGTCATCTGGTGCTCTCCACCCTGCATACGATAGGCGCCGCAAGCACTGTTGACAGAATGATAGACGTGTTTCCTCCGCATCAGCAGCAGCAGATCAGAATACAGCTTGCAAACGTCCTCGAGGCGATAGTATCGCAGCAGCTTGTTCCTACGGCTGACGGAAAGAGAAGACTGGCGGCTTTTGAGGTCCTGCATGTGAACGGTGCCGTCAGAAATATGATCAGAGAAGGAAAGACGCATCAGCTGATCACCGTTATGCAGACCAACAGAAAGCTCGGCATGATAACGATGGACGATGCGCTGACCACGCTGTTCCAGCAGCAGAAGATCAATGCCGACAGTGCGGTGCGTTTTGCACAGGATCCCGATACTATGGCTATGAAACTGGGGATAAGGATGTAAAGCGGGATGGGACGCGGTGTAACGATAAAAGGGTCAGGCAACGGGGTGGTGCTCGTACTGGATCCCGATATGGAGTTCGATGACTTAAAGAAGGAACTGAAAAAAAGGATTTCGGATGCATCGGATTTTTTCAGGGATTCATCGTTTCCGATAAGAGTGAGAGGACGTGAGTTTTCCGGGGCGGAACAGCAGGAATTGCTGGATATCGTCAGAAAAAGTGCACGGGTACAGATATCTGAATTTGTGTTTGAGCCGCCCGTGAGACCTAAAAAGCTCTCGGCGGAGGAGGTGTTCTCCGGAGAAGATCCGGAGGATGAGGAAGATGACAGACAGGCCTTCGGCGACACTGAGGAATTATCAATGGCCGACAGGGCCATATTGAAGGAACTTGAAAAGCATCTTTCGGGGGATTTTGCCATACTTCACACCGGACCTGTAAAAAACGGGGAAGTCATCAGGTCTGAATACAGCCTGGTGATCATGGGAGATGTCAGGGTAGGCGGTTGTGTGGAAGCTACGGGAAGCGTTTATGTTCTGGGGAGTCTTTATGGTGATGTGATAGCCGGTTCCGACGGCAACAGATCCGCTATAGTCATGTCGGGCAATCTCAAGCCCAGATCACTGTCGATCGGGTCGCTTTCGGGATATCACGTCCCGCCGCGTGCAAGAAAGCTTCCTTTTGGTAAGAAACGGCTGATGGAGGTGGCGTGCGTAAAGAACGGAGAGGTCGTGCGCATGCCCTATGGTGATTTCATAAAAGAGAATCTGCTGGCATGAGAAATTACAGAAATCCCATTCTTCCGGGTTTTCATCCGGATCCGAGTATCTGCAGGGTAGGTGATACATATTACCTTGTCACGTCAACTTTTGAGTTTTTTCCGGGATTGCCGATTTATAAGAGTAAGAACCTCACGGACTGGAAGTGTATCGGTCACGCGATAACGCGGGCTTCTCAGGTCGATCTGATCGGAGCGGGGCATTCTGCAGGACTATATGCGCCGACTATACGCTATCATGACGGAGTCTTCTTTGTGGTGTGCACCGATGTGTCCGGAGCGGGCAATTTCCTCGTATATGCCGGCAATCCGGCGGGACCGTGGTCCGAACCCGTACTTCTTAGCAAGCGCGGCATAGATCCTTCGATCCTTTTCGCTGACGGCACGTGCTATCTCATGTCCAATCAGAACGAGTACGGCAATGAAGGCATCTACATGTGCGAGATAGATCCCTTTACCGGAGAACAGCTTTCGGAGGAAAGGCTTCTCACAACCGGATGCGGTGGAAGAAACGCGGAGGGTCCGCATCTTTACAAGATCGTCGGGAAGTATTATCTGATGCTGGCCGAGGGCGGGACCGAATACGGACATCATGAGACGATATTGCGGAGCGATAAACCATACGGACCGTATGAACCCTGCCCGCATAATCCGATACTTTCCCACGCGGATATTTTTGGATCACCGATATCCTGTACAGGTCACGCAGACCTTGTGGATGATGTAAACGGACGCCTGTGGATGGTGGCTCTCGGAGTGAGAAATCTGCCGGGGCTGTTCCTGCACAACCTCGGCAGGGAGACCTTCCTTGTCCCTGTCAGATGGGAGAACGGCTGGCCGGTTGCGGGCAGACACGGCAGAATAGATCTTAATATGGAAGCGCAGCTCCCCGGACCCGATGAGCCGGATGCGACTGACATGGATGAGGGGTGGGAGGCTGATCTTGAGAGGGAGACAGAGGGCTTTTTCGATGATCTTGTCATATCCGCCGAAGACAGCGGTTTCAGGGAAATGCGTTCGCTTGATATGCTTGACATGATCGAGGAGAGGGCATTTACCTTTGTTAGGAATCCGGATCCCGAGCGCTATGAGTTTGACACGGATGACAGGGTGATACGCATTTTCGGGGGCGAAGCAGGGCTTGATGACTGGGATGAGAGACATCTGTCGCCTGCCTTTGCGGGGATAAGACAGGAGGAATTCTACTCTTCGATAGAGACATATTGCGAGCTCGTGGCCGATGACAGTGCAGAGGATATGCGGCCGGCTGCGGGACTCAGCGCGTATTACAGCGCGGAGCATCACATGGATGTCTATCTGACCCGGGCAGACGGACAATACTATGTGTGCAGCAGGCTCAGGCTGTTCAATATGATTCAGGAGAGACATATGCCGGTGTCCGCGCCGGGTATGTTTTTGAGGATAACATCGGACACGGAGAGATACCATCTGTACTATTCCGAGGATGGCAGGGAGTTTGCCCTGCTTGATGAGGGAGTGACGGCGGCAATGTGTACCGAGATCACCAGAAAGATGACGTTTACAGGTACTTTTCTGGGACTTTTTGCCGAGAATGCGCAGGGCTGCTTCACAGATCCCAGGGCGGTATTCTTGAGAGATGCGATGGGTTGAGGACAAAAAAAGACTTCTGAGGGGCGTGCTGTTTGTCGCAGCAGGTATGCTCATACCGATTCTGCTGCTTCTCTTAAGGAGCAGCGTCATAAGTATGCCTCCGTCTGACGAGATCATATCAATGTCCGGCGGATGGGATATCTATTATCGCGGCCGCATGACAAATGATGCGGAGCTTTCATCTTTTGAGGCCGACGGGATCATCGCCGGGGAGCGGGTTACGATCGGGCGGTATATTCCGCAGGAAGATCTTTTCGCACCCAGCATCATGTTCAAGACAAGGATATCAAGGGTCAGAGTCTATCTGGACGGCGAGCAGATCTACAGCTACGGACATGATATACCGGAGGGGAAATACGTTCCCAAAGCCTGGCATATGGTGCATATACCCACAAGAAACGGGGAGGGACTTCTTAAGATTGAGATCACAGCTGCCCAGGATTCAGCATTCAGCGGTCTGTATAGGGTGTATTTGGGAAATGCAGAGGATCTGACGAGAGAGTTTATCCAGATCCGCAGATTTCCTTTGATAGTAGGCTCGTTTATGATCTATTTCGGGTTCCTTCTGGCTGTGCTCTCCCCTCTTCTGATATTCGGGACTTCAAGAGACCGGTCGGTCATGTTCAGCGCCTGTATTTCCATCCTTTTGGGAGTGTACATACTGGGATACAATGATCTTCTTGACTATTTCCTGCATGATTTTGTGCGTTCCCATGAGACGGAGTATCTTTCGATGTATTTAATTCCGCCCATATTCATCGGTTATGTTCTTACGAGCGGTGCGACGAGGAACAGGCATCGGCAGATGAAGGTGATGGCTGTTGCTGATCTCGCTTTTGTAATAATCGTTGTTCTTCTGCATTATTCGGGATATGTGTCGTTCAACTATTTCCTCCCCTTTTATCATGTCCTTTTAGGGGGTGAGAGTATGTATCTTCTCTATGATCTGATCCAGAATGCAAGGGATGCGAGAGATGATTCCGGCCGGAATACCATGTGTATGAGCGCCGAGAGTGCACTTCTTATGGGACTAATGCTCTTTGTTGTCGCTATGTTCGTAGAGATCATAAGATATTACGTATTGCGGTTCGCCATGACTGAAAGCAATACGGGAAACTTTGATTTTGCTACCATAGGTGCGCTCGCCATTGTACTCAGTCTTATGCTGAACTATTTCTTCCATTCCGTAGATCATCTGACGGAAGCGAGAACCAGGATCAAACTGTATGGCATGGCTTTCACGGATGCGCTTACGGGTATCGACAACCGCGCAAGCTGTGATCAGTTCATGGCATCCCTAACAGAGGCAAATGAAGTATATACCGTGGTGAGCATCGACCTCGACGGCCTTAAGACAGTAAACGACAAGCAGGGACACAGCATTGGTGATATGATGATATCCGGTTTTGGCGCGCTGCTAAAGGATGCGTTTTCGGATTGTGAACTCGTCGGACGTATGGGCGGAGATGAGTTTATGGTGATAAAGAAGGGGGCAAAGGCAGCAGATCTCGAGAAGGATCTGAACAGCCTGAAGCTTGGAGCGGAGGAGGAGAACCGGAGAGGAAACGTGTTCAAATATCTGTATTCGTACGGAACCGCTGACAGCAGTGAGGGCGAAAATGTGCAGGCGGTCTACATGCTCGCCGATTCGCGCATGTATGAAATGAAAGAAGAACATCACAGGCAGCGGGGGATACTTGCGACCGGCAAACTGCCGATCCAAGGGGGAGTGACCGATGGCTAAGCGGATAGCGGGAATCATACTGGCATGTCTTGGCATTTTGGCAGTGATCATTGTGATCATGATCTCTGTGGGCAGAAATGATCCGGAGTATGACAGTTATATCCTGAATGACGGATGGAGCATGAGGGGATCCCTCAGCGACAAAAAAGGCAGCGGCGTTTATATCACGCGTGATGAGATAAGTGTTGACCGGCTGCCGAAACCCAATAAAGGGGATTATGTGACAATCTCAAGACTCTTGCCTGACATGGGTGAGATGCCCTTCCCCACGCTGCTTTTTGAGACAAAATACTGCGCTTATGAGGTCAGCGTGGGCGGAGTCGTGGTCGCACGGTACGACATGGACAGGATCCAAAGCGGAAGCTATATCGGAAAGTCCTATCATTTTATCACTCTTCCGGATGATTACGCGGGGAGTTATGTGACAATAACTCTCTACAGGGCTGAGAATGCCCCGGGAAATGCGATAAGCGCGCCGGTCATCGGCTCGCACAAAGATCTTGAGAATATGCTGGTGCGCAAGTATTTTATGACCATAGGCGGCGGCTTCTTCATGCTGATTTTTGGGATGATATTCCTTTTCCTGACTCTTATGTTTCTGGGAAAGGTTCCGGAACTGATGCCGCAGCTTGTCAGCAGTCTTTTTGCGGTGTCTCTGGGTATTTCACTGATCTGCAATGATCAGACGGCATTTCTTTTCATGTCCACCGATATTGCATCGGTAGCGTACTATATGGCTCTTTTTGCCCAGATACCCATCGGCCTGATCCTTCTCGATACGCTGCAGGTTGAACACAGGTTCTCAAAAAAAGCATTCCGCATAGTTGTCTGCATTTCTGTTGCGCTTGTTTTTATCATGTTCACTCTTCATGTGACGGACATAATACATGTAAATAATCTGATGAATCTGTTTGTTGTGATGCTGGCCGGGACGGCGGTACTTTTCGGGGATGACGTGGCAAGGAGTATCAGAAACAGACGTTTTTCTCCGGTCAGTGCCGTGACGCTCACCGGTATGTGCGCGTTTATCCTGAGCTCTCTTGTGGGAGTGGTCGTCATGATGCTCGGAAATGCGGGCCTGATCGCGGGCGAATGGGCCTGGCGTAACCTGCTTTCTGCGGGATCGCTCGTTTTTGCCGCATCTCAGATCGTAAATTATATGTTATTCATATCCGAGTCGGGAAACAGACAGAGAGATTATGCCAAGCTGACAAATATTGCCTTTGCGGATTCACTTACGGGACTGGCCAACAGGGCGAAGGCTGACAGTGTGTTTGAAGAACTTGACAGGAGCCGTGAGGATTATTGCCTTGTCAGTGTTGATGTAAACGGTCTCAAAGATACAAACGACAGGCTTGGACATGCGGCCGGAGACAGGCTGCTCAAGGATTACGCCATGGCTCTTAAGACGAGCTTTGGTGACGAAGCACTGTGCGCGAGGATGGGCGGCGACGAATTTCTGGTCGTTATGAAAAAGACGAACGCGGACGGCTTCGGCGCGAGACTGAGGAGACTGTACGGAGATCTGGATGAAATGAACAGGCAGGACAGGACCATTTTCAGGAGCGCGGCCATCGGATATGCATTCAGGCACGAGTGTCACGCAAAGGATGCGCATTCTGTATATCTTCTCGCAGATGAGCGGATGTTCGAAAATAAGAGAGAGCAGCACGTGCGGTACAGGATCAAGGACAGAGAATAATTTTTTCTGTATATGGTATTTTTTTGATAAACTGTGAACCGTTTTTGATTCTGCTTACGTCTTCCCTTATAGAATGTGTTGTGCGACACGAAAAATCATAAAAAATCAAAAAAAATAAAAAAGTTGAAAAATTTTGATAAAAACTCTTGATTTTTGATTTTGACTGTTGTACTATACTTTTAGCAGAAATAATCATAATTTTAAAGAACAGGAGAAATGCCATGAAAAAGATGAGAAAGGTAGTAGCAATCACGGTTGTGGCGTCGATGCTCGCGATGTGCGCGGCATGCGGCTCCAAGACGCCGGCGCTGGACGAGTCTTCAGCGACGCGTGCATACGAAACAGGTATGTGGATCCCTGACGAGCAGGTAGCTCTTGCAGCTACACCCGGTGATCCGGCTCTCCTCGCGGCAGCGAGCACGGCACTGGATCTTGTGAATCAGGAGAGGGCTGCAGCCGGTCTTTCGGCTCTGTCCTGGAGTAACGGTCTTGCGGCAACTGCAAGCGTAAGAGCCAAAGAGATCGTAACATTGTTCTCACACACGAGGCCTGATGGCTCGGATTGGTGGACAGTTGACGGTAATATCATGTTTGGTGAGAACCTGGCTGAGTATTACAACACACCTGAATCTGTTGTGGAAGCCTGGATGAATTCCCCCACTCACAGAGCTAACATCCTTGAGGGTGAATATCTCACCTGCGGTATCAGCATCTACGAAGTAAACGGTGACTGGTACTGGGCACAGGAATTCGGTTATTGATCAGTCAATCTGTTCATGGCATTGAACTAAATAGATGACTAAAGGCTGTCGTGAAAGCGACAGCCTTTTTTATGTTTGCGATGTTACAGATGCTTGCGGCAGGCAGATATGTTGTGGTATACTGACCGGGGTTTATAAGAATGAGGTGTGCGTATGAGCGGACGAGCGAAGCTGATCACGGGCATAATTATATTGATAATTCTGGCCGGCGTTGCCGTGACATATACCGTTATTATGGATTTTGTCCCGATGAACGAATCGGGTGTCATGGGCAACAACGCGGGAAATCTCGTAAACGGCGGATTTTTCTGTGAACACGACGGGCGGGTCTATTTTGCCAATGTCTACGAATCACGTTCTCTTTACTCCATGAAACCCGATGAAACGGATGTAAAGCGTCTCGGAACTCTGGGCGTGAACAATATCTGCGCCGGAGGACACTTCCTGTACTTTTTCATGGATTCAACCCAGTACAAGAGCGGTAACAAGGGACTTGGATATGTGGGAAATACCTATGGTCTGTACCGCTATAATCTCAGAGGCAATAAGATGGCTTCGCTGGAGAGAGTACGCGTGAAGTCGATGCAGCTTTGCGGATCATATATCTATTATTCGGGTGATTCCGATACACAGAGCGGTCTGCATAAGTGTAAGATAAACGGGAAGGAAAGGCATCTGATATCCGACAATTACATCACTCCGGCTTCCTATGACGGGAATTATATATATTTTGCCGGAAACCCCGGAAACGCGTCACTGTACTCGATGAATACCGCTATCGGCGACACTTCCGCGAGAGTTATGGAAGGAAATATTTCTTCGCCTGTATATATCGATGGGATTATTTATTATATTGATAATGCCGCTGGCTATAAGCTCTGCAGATATAACCGCGCGACCGGTGCAAAAGAAATCGTGTGCGAGGAGCGCGTGGACCTCTTTAACACAAACGGACGCTATATATGGTACTGTGTCAGCGCGGACGGCTCACCCGCGCTCAAACGCATGAACATGGATGGTTCAAATGTCACGGTGATCGCGGACGGCGCCTATAATTCCATAAACTATACTTCACAGTTCCTTTATTTTGCTCCGTTTGATAAGAGCGGTACGGTCAGTTACATGTATCATATTCCCGTTGGCGGCACGGGACCCATGACCAGATTTGACCCTGCGGTATAATACCGGATAACTCCAAGGAGGATATTTATGAACGGTCTCAGACATCTTATGACGCCCATGGATTTCACTGTAGATGAACTTGAGCGTCTCTTTGACAAGGCGATCGATATCAGGAACGATCCCGCCGCATACAGACATGTGTGTGACGGCAGGATACTTGCAACCTGTTTTTACGAGCCGAGTACCAGAACCAGACTTTCATTCGAGACCGCAATGCTGCGCCTCGGAGGTCAGGTGATCGGATTTGCTGATGCATCTTCAAGTTCTTCCGTAAAAGGAGAGAGCGTCTCTGATACGATACGCGTCGTATCCTGTTTTGCCGATATATGTGCGATGCGGCATCCCAAGGAAGGCGCCGCCATGGTGGCCGCTGCCAAGTCCGGGATACCGGTGATCAATGCCGGAGACGGAGGACATGAGCACCCCACACAGACACTCACCGATCTTCTGACCATCAGATCGCTGTACGGAAGTCTATCGGGCTTTACGATCGGTCTTTGCGGCGACCTGAAATTCGGAAGAACCGTTCATTCCCTTGTAAAATCTCTTGTGCGTTACAGCGGGATAAGATTCATCTTCATCTCGCCGCCGGAGCTTCGTATGCCCGATTATATGAGAGATATGCTGGATCTCAAGATGATACCCTATGAAGAGGTCATAAGACTTGATGATTGTCTGCCTGATCTGGACCTGCTCTATATGACCAGGGTTCAGAGGGAGCGCTTCTTCAACGAAGAGGATTACGTCAGGTTGAAGGATTTCTACATTCTCGACAGAGAAAAGCTTTCAAGAGCGCGGGAAAACATGCACATACTGCATCCGCTTCCCAGAGTGAACGAGATCTCGGTGGATGTGGATGACGATCCGAGAGCCGCGTATTTTCCCCAGGTGCAGTATGGATTGTTTGTAAGAATGGCGCTCATCATGACCCTGCTCGATATGACGGACGATCATATGAACAAGGGACTTCTTAAGTGGTGAGCGGGGATATTGTTTTGGAGGATGCAGTATGTTAAATGTAGGAAAGATCGAAGAGGGTTTTGTGCTTGATCACATCAAGGCGGGCGGCAGTCTGGCTATTTATCATCAGCTGGGACTGGACAAGCTCGATGACATGGTGGCGATCATAAAAAATGCTCCCAGCGAAAAAACCGGCAAGAAGGACATTTTGAAGGTCGAGTGTGATATTGATGCTCTTGATCTGGATGTTCTCGCTTTCATAGATCACAATATTACGGTGAATGTGATCAAAAACGGAGAGATCAAGGAAAAGAGGTCTCTCGTACTCCCGCGTGAGATACGAAACATTATACATTGTCACAATCCGCGCTGCATCACGTCGATAGAGCAGGGGCTTCCGCAGATATTCTATCTGGCGGATGAAAACCGCGAGATATACAGGTGCAGATACTGTGACGAGCGCTACAGAAAGAGGGACGGTGAATTATGAATCCGATGGCGATAATGCAGCTTGCTCAGAGATGGTCTGTTTTTCAGTCGGATCATCCGAAATTTGTTCCCTTTGTGAACGCCGCTAAGGACTTTGTCATGAAGGAGGGCTCGATCCTTGAACTAAAGGTGACGGATCCCGACGGAAAGATCGTAACAACCAATATAAGGGTGACCGCAAACGATGTGGAAACCTTCAGAATGCTCGCGGACCTTAAGGATGCGGAATAATAAGGATATTTATGTGACTCTTGGGAATGGTCGGAGCTTACGGATGCAGAGTTGAGAGGATGTTTATATCAGGAGACAGTCCGGCAAGAGTTTTCAGATCATCGAAGTATCCCCGTTTATCCATCTCGTCAAAGATCATGTATCCGATCACTTTATATCCTGTGGGCGTGTAATGCAGCCCATCCTCGTTGAGAAGACAATAGGGAGTATATCCCTTGTCGATCCTCTCCTGATCCCTGTCAGATATATCAAGTCCTGCATTAAAGTATTTATTCGCATATTCAACGCCATGTTCACTCATCCAAGCCTGCAGGCTGATGAAGCGGTCTCCGAATCTGTCTGTGAGATATGCTTCTTCTTTCTCTGTCAGCAGACCGCTGTCCTCGGGAGTACAGCCCATTCCGATGAGGAGAAAACTGTCGTTGCCCTGCATTTTTGCCATCTTTTCGAACTGGTCGCCCAGATCCCCGGCGTCCTTGTATCCGCCGTTAGCTCCCATCATCACTACGCAGAAATCACTTCTGTAATCCGGAGACGGTGATGCTGCAGCTGCTCCTGCCTGCGAGGTGTCAGTCAGGAGGTCTTCACCGTTTAGTCCGGCGCACGTTGTGACTTCTTCACCCTTGTGAACATCCACGGCATCGCCCGCTTCCAGCCTTTCGAACAAGTATCTTGAAGAGTCTATTGACGGATCAAAGTACCTGCTCAAGGTACCCCTGATTCCGGCTATGGTAACCGGGTTAATACCGTTATCTCCGTATGAACCGTCGCCGTATCGAAGCGGCTTGGTAGTCTGGCCGCGGTCGGAGGATGCGAATCTTATCTCTACTTCTGTTTTATCTGCGGGTATGGTGACATCTTTTGTGAGGACGAAAGGAACAGCACCCCGTCTGCCGGTTATTTCGGGGACCGTTTCCGTGGAGACGCCCATGTTGCGGACTTCCGGACATTTGAGGCCGCTGTATCCCGTGGCTTCGCGTATGGGGTCAATGAGGCTTTTGTCAAGGAGCTCGCTGAGGGTTTTGGGCCAGGTTTCTCCGTTCCCGAGAAAACCCTCGGTTATGCTGTCACCCCAGCAGTCCATGCCTGGCATGGCTTCATGGATGGCCTGCTGTACTTCGGCCGGGGTTTTGTCTGCTGTTATGTTTATACTGTCAGCGCTGTTATCTGAACTGATTGAGGTATTGTCTGCTGACACGGTTGTACCGGCTTGAGTAAGTGATGAATTATCATCGGCGGTGGTATTATTTTGTACAGGAGTGTACTCGAGGGGCTCCGCGAAGGCGGGGATATTCTTCTCGGTTTGAGTATAATCTGAGCCGGCAGGTTTTCCGATGCCTGCGCAGCCCGAAATAAGAAGAGCCGCTGTAAGGACGAGTGCTCCGCTGAAAACAGGCCTGTTTATTCTCTTTTTTATATCCGTTCTGTACATGTCCGGACTCCCCGCTGATTATTGATGCATTGGTAATTTTCTCCTATTTTACCGACTGCGTCAATATCCTGATGATTCGTTATCGCTATCATTTGACACTGATCGCGGGAAACGGGTATAATACTGAATTGTAACCCGCACGTTCTGTGCAAGTATTTGTTGCAAAGGGAACGTCCTGTATGATCCGTGTACAGGAAATCCCTGGAAAGGAAGGCATATCATGGGTGTAAATCGCTTCGTTCTGAATGGCACATCATATCACGGCCATGGTGCTATCAATGAGATCCCGGGGATCGTCAAGGCGAAGGGCTTCAAGAAGGCATTTGTCGCGTCGGATCCGGATCTGGTGAAATTCGGTGTCACTGCAAAGGTGACGGATCTTCTGGAAAAGAATGGCATAGAATTTGAACTCTATTCAAACATCAAGCCCAATCCGACGATCGAAAATGTCAAAGCCGGCGTGGAAGCATATAAAGCATCCGGAGCTGATTTCATGATCACGATCGGCGGCGGTTCGTCAATGGATACGGGAAAAGGAATAGGCATCATTGTCAACAATCCCGAGTATGCGGATGTGCGTTCCCTTGAGGGCGTGGCACCCACAAAGAACAGGACAGTGTTTACCATCGCAGTACCCACCACCGGCGGAACAGGCGCTGAGTCTACCATCAACTATGTCATCACGGATGTAGAAAAAAAGAGAAAATTTGTCTGCGTGGACCCTAACGACATCCCTGATGTTGCTGTGGTCGATCCTGACATGATGTCATCAATGCCCAAGGGACTTACGGCTTCGACCGGAATGGATGCCCTGACACATGCCATCGAGGGTTATACGACTGCCGCTGCATGGGAACTCTCTGACTGCCTGAACCTTGAAGCGATCAGGCTTATCGCAAAGAACCTCCGCAAGGCGGTGGATAACGATCCCGACGGGCGAGAGGGAATGGCTCTGGCGCAGTATGTCACAGCCATGGCATACTCCAATGTAGGCCTTGGCATCGCACATTCGATGGCTCATACCCTTGGCGCGGTATATGACACGCCCCACGGCGTCGCCTGCGCCATGATGCTTCCTATCGTTATGGAATTCAATGCCGAGGCGACCGGTGAGAAGTTTAAGGCTATCGCTGAAGCCTTCGGTGTTGATACGGAAGGCATGGATCAGGCCACTTACAGAAAGGCAGCAATAGATGCTGTTCGTCAGCTCTCTGTTGACGTAGGCATCCCCACAAAACTGGACAAACTCAAGGAAGAGGATCTCGATTTCCTGTGTGAGTCGGCAGCTGCCGATGCATGTGCACCCGGTAATCCCAGACCCGCAGATCTTGCCCAGTTCAGGGAGATGTTCATGAAGCTCATGTAAAGCAGATGGACAGAAAACCGCAGAAACAAAAAGCCAAAAGACAGGGGTGAGTCCCCTGTCTTTTGGCATCAGGCAGATTGAAGGCATCGGGAATTACACGATAACTTTGACACTGTCATGAGATAAAGTATAATAGATCGTGACCGGCACATTGGGTTATCAAAAAGGAGGTATTGATATGCCATTCATTGATGCGAAGATCAGCAAAAAGATCACTAAGGATGAGGAAGTGGAGCTTAAGACGAGACTCGGGCAGGCAATATCGGTCATTCCGGGGAAGAGTGAGCAGTGGCTCATGGCGGGCTTTAAGGATGATTATCACCTGTACTTTCGTGGAGATGACAGCGAGCCAATTGCATTTATCGAGGTGAGCGTATATGGCGGGCCGGACAGAGAAGCATTTAACAGGATGACTGCGGAGCTCACGAAGATATTCGGAGATGTGCTGGGGATAGCGGCGGATCACATATATGTCAAGTATTCACCCACGGCTGACTGGGGGTGGAACGGAGGCAATTTCTGAGCGCCCGTCCGATAATAGAAAGAGACACGGACCGGCAGCCGGGTGACTATGCGGATAATGGGAGGCAGTGATGCTGACAGCGACTAAACCGAAGAGCAGAAGGATTACAGGTGTAGAAAAATCGGATGATTCCCTCGTTTTGGTATCCGAGCATGAAAAGATCAGGCTTCGGGCGATCGATCCCTGTATCATAAGGATCACTGCGACGCCGCATAAGGATTTCTCAGATAAGGAAAGACCGGGTGTCATAAACAAAAGCGGAAGCAGAGAATTTACAGTGACAGAAGGAGCGGATGAGATCACTTTTTCTACATCTGCCGTTGAGCTTAAGATCAGCAGAGAAAGCGGATCCATAAGCTATTTTGATAAGGACGGCGGTCTTCTTCTGGAAGAGAGCGGCGGTGAAACCAGATGCTTTGAGGAGTTTGATACTTATAAGCTCGCGGGAGGTGAACAGAAAACCAGGATCATAGAAACTGCTGACGGAAAAAAAGAGGTTATAGAGGATGCGCTGAAGGTCCCGACGGGCAAAAGCTGCCATATCAGACTGAAACTGGAATTCGGCGATGAGGCGCTCTACGGTTTCGGTCAGCACGAGAAGAGAATGGGCTCCCTCAGAGGGAAAAGACTCTATATACATCAGGCAAACCGCCGTATCGCTGTTCCAATGCTTGTATCTACAAAAGGATACGGGATCCTCATAGATACCTACAGCCCGCTCATCTTTAATGATGACGATGAGGACTCCTATGTCTATGTTGAGGCTGACAGCGAGCTTGAATATTATTTTATGGCAGGCGGCATGAATCAGGTGATAAAGGATTACAGGATCCTCACGGGAAAAGCCGTAATGCCTCCGAAGTGGGCGTTTGGATATGTCCAGTCGCAGGAGAGGTACGAGACGCAGGAGGAGATACTTGAGACCGCAAAAAAGTCCAGAGAACTGGGATTGGGGATGGACTGCATCGTGCTGGACTGGTTCAGCTGGGGCGAAAACCAATGGGGACAGAAGAGCTATGACAGCTCACGCTTCCCCGATCCTGCCGGCATGATAAAGAAGCTTCATGATGAGCATATTCATTTCATGATCTCGATCTGGCCTGCAATGGGAGAGGAGACCGAAGACCGTAAGGAATTCGCGGAAAGAAACCTGCTGCTCCCCGCGTGTTCTGTCTATAATGCCTTTGAGGCAAAGGGCAGGAAGCTGTACTGGGAGCAGCTTGAGAGGACGCATTTTTCCTACGGTACCGACGCCTGGTGGTGCGACAGCAGCGAGCCCTTTACACCGGAGTGGAATCACAGGGAAAGACCTGAACCTGCAAAGCTTTTCGAGGAGTATTGCAGCGAAGCCGGCCTTCGTATGCCGTATGAGTATTCAAACGCTTATCCGTTGTATCACGCGATGGGAATATATGAGAATCAGAGGGCGGCCTCGGACAAACGCGTATGCAATCTTACGAGGAGCGCATATACAGGTCAGCAGAGATACGGCACCGTCATGTGGTCGGGGGATACCGGCGCAAGCTGGGATACGCTGAGAGCTCAGGTCACGGGAGCGCTTCATTTCAGCGCCAGCGGACTTCCGTACTGGACGACGGATATCGGCGCATTCTTTGTAAAGCATGGTGATCAGTGGTATTGGGACGGTGAATACGACGATACGACTGATGACGAAAAGTATTGCGAACTCTTTGTGAGATGGTATCAGCTGGGGTGCTTCCTTCCGGTATTCAGAGCTCATGGCACGGATTGCAGAAGAGAACCGTGGAATTTCAGGGGGAGATATTATGATGCGCTTCTTAAGGCAAACCGCCTCAGGTATTCGCTTATCCCGTATATCTACTCGGAGGCCGGCAAGGTGTGGCTGAATGATACTTCGCTTGTGCGTTTTCTTTCATTTGACTTCGCTGACGACAGAAGGGTATGGGACATCACCGATCAGTACATGTTCGGTGAAAGCCTCATGGTATGCCCCGTGCTGGAGCCGATGGAAAGTGATGAAACAGACGGACGTTCCGTGAGGGAGGTGTACTTTCCGGCCGGATGCGACTGGTATGATCTTTTCACCGGTGAAAAATATGAAGGCAAAAGCACGGCGTTTATCAGTGCCGATCTCGATACGATCCCGGTATTTGTGAAGTCGGGGAGCATCATCCCCATGTGTGAGCCTGCGATGTCAACAGAGGAACTCGGCGACGTCACATTTAAGAGATTCGGTGACATCTTCGAAGGATATCTTTTCTACACCGATGACGGGGATAGTTATGCCTATGAAAACGGAGGATATACGCTGACGGAGATAAAGTGAGCGTTGCTGTGGTATTCTAATGAAAGGTTAAATATGGTACAATGTCCGATATGAACGATCTGTATTCTGAAAGCCTGCTGCTGTATGGAAAAACAAAATATTCGTCCGTGCTGGACGATATGATCTTTGCCGCCCGTGGGGATGATACGGAAGGCAGAAAAAATGCTGCATTAAGAGCTCTGAAACGCATACTTTCGCTTGCGGGATCCACGGGTTTCTATGGAAATCTCTGGCATGATCTTCTCTCTCTCGTGATAGTTTCATCCGAGAACAGCTATACACTTTCTGCCGAGCTTAAGGGCAAACCATCGGGATCGATAGAGCGATGCGCCCTGAGCGATATGGCGAAATTCAGGGAATGGTTTCTGATAGATCTTTCGGAGCTGGGAGAGACTTTGGGAGTACCAGAGCTTTCTGTGCTTGAAAAATATGAATCCGATGCGTCGGCCGGGAGAGAGTACAGTCCGCAGGTGAGGGAGAAGATATGCAGTCTTGCGGAGGACCTGGCAAAATGCGGGGATGCTTCATCCATGCTGTCCGTTGCAGATGTTTTCTACAGAGAATACGGCGTGGGAGACCTTGGACTTCACAAGGCATTCAGGCTCAAGATATCAGGTGAACAGGCGGAGATATCGCCCATATCCGGCATTGCGGATGTCAAATTCGACGACCTTGTGGGATATGAAACAGCCAAGCAGCTTCTTCGGGATAATACTGAGGCATTTCTTCGCGGAGCCCCGGCAAACAACTGCCTTTTGTACGGTGATGCGGGAACCGGAAAATCTTCATCCATCAAGGCACTTGCCAATGCGTATTACGGTCAGGGACTCAGGATTATTGAGATATACAGGCACGAGTTCAGGTATATTCACGGCATCATTGATAAACTGAAGCGCAGAAATTACAGGTTCATACTTTATATGGACGATCTCAGCTTTGAGGATTATGAGACCGAGTATAAGTATCTTAAAGCGGTCATCGAAGGCGGACTTGAAAAGAAACCGGAAAACGTCCTGATCTATGCCACCTCCAACAGAAGACATCTCGTAAGAGAGAGTTTCAACGACAAGGCAAGACTGGAGGATGATGATGTGCACAGAAGCGATACGGTACAGGAAAAGCTTTCACTGTATGACCGCTTCGGTGTGACCATCCGCTTTGGATCGCCTACGCCGGATGAGTATAAGCAGATTGTAAGGGTGCTTGCGCAGAGGGAAGGTATTGATGTGCCGGATGATGAGCTGATGCTTATGGCGAACAGATGGCAGCTCAAGCATGCGGGATATTCGGGCAGGACTGCGAGACAGCTTATAGACGACATATTGGGACGGGAGAGCGGAGGCTGAAGAGGAAAACTATGGCATCACAGGTATGCGCAGCGATCGATGTGGGTTCATATGAGATCGCGATGAAGATTTATGAGATAGGCTCCAAGAAAGGGATCAGGGAGCTTGATCACGTCCGCGTGGGCGTTGATCTGGGGAGTGAGAGCTATGCGACCGGAAGGCTGAGTGCTAACCGCGTTTCCGAGATCATACGGATACTCAGGGAATTCGACAGGGAGATGAAGACCTGGGGAGTCACCGTGGTCCGCGCCTGCGGGACCAGTGCCCTAAGGGAGAGCGAAAATGTCGATATGATCCTGGAGAGGATAGAAAAGAGCACCGGGATAAAGATCGAGCTGCTTTCCAATTCCGAGCAGCGCTTTCTCGATTATAAGGCAACGGCACTTAAGAGCGACCTGTTCGAGAAGATTATCAGCAAGCCGTCTGCCATCGTGGACATCGGAGGAGGAAGCATCCAGATATCCCTGTTTGACGACGACAGACTTGTCACGACACAGAATCTCAAGCTCGGTGTGCTGCGCATTCATGAGATGCTGCAGACGCTGGGTGCCGGGACACTCCGCTACGGCGCGCTTGTGGCCGAGCTCGTAGGCGCACAGCTTTCCGTTTTTTCCCGCATGTATCTGTCCGACAGAAGGATCAAGAATGTGATACTTGTTGATGATTATGTATCGCCTCTCATGCAGAACCCGAGGATATTGACCGACAGCGGATTCCTCGTAGAAGGGGGAGATGTTCCTGACAAGGGGCATGTATCTGCAGCGGGGTTTATACATTTCATAGATCACGTACATGATGAGTCAAGGGGCAAAAATGCCGAAAAACTGGGAGTTTCTTATGAAAATCTCCCTCTTGTCTACATTTCCGGCCTCATCATTAAATGCATAGCAAAGGAGATGGGAGCCGAGGACCTGTGGGCTCCGGGCGTGACACTCTGTGACGGGATAGCCTGGGAATATGCGGAAAAGAAGGGCGCACTTGGCAAGCATCATGATTTTGAAAAGGACATCATCGCCAGCGCCTACAATATTTCTACCAGATTCAGGGGAAATAAAAAAAGGAGCGAGCTGATAGGCGACCTGGCTGTCAGGATATTTGATGCCATGAAACCGGTCCACGGACTTGACGAAAGGGAGAGACTGCTGTTAAGGATAGCTGCGATACTTCATGACTGCGGAAAATATATAAGTATGATAAACCTGGGAGAGACATCATACTCCATCATCATGGGGAGCGAGATCATAGGTCTCTCTCACAGGGAGAGACAGACAGTCGCCGCGGCGGTGAGATATATCTACACAAAGGTGCCTCCGCCGGACAGTCTGGATCGGGTGGTGGAACAGTTTGATGACAGGATGAGACTCACTTTGATAAAGCTTACCGCGATGTTAAGAGTTGCCACCGGTCTCGACAGGTCCCATCTGAAGAAGTTTAAGAAAGCAGTATTCACACTTGAAGGAGACGAGCTTTACATCACCGCCAACACCATAGAGGATACCACTCTCGAGAGCGGTCTCTTCGATGACAGGGCCGGCTTTTTTGAGGAGGTGTTCGGCGTGAGACCGATCATCAGGAGAAAGGATGCAAAATGACAGATACAGGGAAGAGGAAAAAGAAGACTGCAGCGCCTGACATACATGATCCCTCATATTATGCCAACAGAGAACTGTCATGGATAGCATTTGACGAGAGATGCCTGTATGAGGCCAGAGATGAAGAGAATCCGCTGTTTGAGAGAATTAAGTTCTTAAGTATCACAGCCAGCAATCTCGATGAATTCTTTATGGTGAGAGTCGCGTCCTTAAAGGACATGGTGAACGCGGGTTATAAAAAACGAGATATTGCCGGAATGACTGCAGGTGAGCAGCTGGAGGCCGTTGAGAACAAGCTTCACTCTTTTGTGGAGGAACAGTATTCTACCTGGAATGACATACTTTTGCCCAGGCTTGGAAAAGAAGGACTTGCATTTGTCAAAAATGACGGTGATCTGTCGGAGAGCGAAAAAGATTTTGTCGACAGGTATTTCGATGAATTTGTCTATCCGGTCCTGACTCCCATGGCCGTCGATTCGTCGAGACCTTTTCCCCTGATAAGGAACAAGACCATAAATATCGGAGCTCTTGTGACCAAAAAGGGCGGCGATGGAGAGATAGAATTTGCCACCGTTCAGGTCCCCGGAGTCATAAACAGAGTAATAGAGCTTCCGGACGGTGGTGAGGGCAGACGCTTCATGCTGTTGGAGGACATGATACTCAGGGGGATGCCGAAGCTTTTCCTGAACTATGACATAGTATGCTGCGGCGCATACAGAGTCGGAAGAAATGCCGATCTGTCCATTGATGAAGACGAGGCTGAGGATCTCCTGAAGGAGATAGAGAAGCAGTTGAAGCTCAGGCAGTGGGGACAGGCGATACGACTTGAGGTAGTGGAGGATATCGATGACAGGCTGTTGAAGCACATCAAGGGAGAACTTGAGGTGGCTGACAGCGAGATATACCGCATAGACGGGCCTCTTGACCTGACGTTCCTTATGAAGCTATACTCTCTTCCGGGATTCGAAGGATATAAGGAGAGCAGGTACATATCGGGGCAGCCGGTGCCGGCTCTCAAGGATCTTGATCAGCAGGATATCTTTGCCAGGATACGCGAGGGTGACATCCTTATGCATCATCCCTACGAGACATTTGATCCCGTGGTAAGGTTTGTGGAGCGCGCGGCGGTTGATGATTCCGTCCTTGCCATTAAGCAGACGCTCTACCGCGTAAGCGGCAATTCGCCGATCATCGCTGCTCTTGAGCGCGCCGCCGAGAGAGGAAAGCAAGTCTCGGTGCTGGTGGAGCTTAAGGCCAGATTTGACGAGGAGCACAATATAGTGTGGGCAAAGCGCCTTGAACATGCGGGCTGTCATGTCATTTACGGTCTGGTCGGCCTCAAGACTCATTGCAAGATAACGCTGGTGGTACGAAGAGAAGAGGATCAGATCAGGCGCTATGTCCATCTTGGTACCGGAAATTACAACGATTCCACGGCCAAGCTGTATACGGATGTGGGACTCTTTACCTGTGCCGAGGATTACGGTGAGGACGCGACAGCTGTGTTCAACATGCTCTCGGGATACTCTGAGCCTCTCGTGTGGAACAAGCTTGCGCTGGCGCCTCTCTGGCTCAAGGACAGGGTGATATCTCTCATCCGCAGGGAGACAGCAAATGCGGCCATGGGGCTCCCCGCAAGGATCATTGCCAAGATGAACTCATTATGCCACGAGGAAGTGATAGCCGAGCTGTACGAGGCAAGCCGGAAGGGCGTTAAGATTGATCTGATAGTGAGAGGCATATGTTGCCTGAGAGCAGGAATACCCGGGGTCAGCGAGAATATCACTGTCCGCTCGATAGTGGGAAACTTCCTGGAGCACAGCCGCATCTTTTATTTCGAAAACGCAGGAAATCCGGAGCTTTATCTGAGCAGCGCCGACTGGATGCCGAGAAACCTTGAGAGGCGCGTTGAAATCATGTTCCCTGTGGAAAAGGAAATGGGCAAGGAAAAACTGATCCACATCCTGAAGACGGAACTTGCGGACACTGAGAAGGCGCGGATACTTGAGCCCGACAACAGCTACAGGAGCATTCGCGGAGACTCGGCCTCAAGGGTGGATTCCCAGAGAATATTCGGTGATGAGGCGGCTGCCGCTGCAGTCAGTGAGGACCGCGAAAAGACAAGGGTATTTGAGCCGATGACCTCTCCGGTAGGCTGACAGCTTGTTATACCGTCATTTCCGCCGCTACCGGCACAGTCCGGCAGCGGTGTTTTTTTGTCAGAGTTTATCTATGACAAGACGGTTGATCCGCCTGAAATAGAAGAGAGTAGTCGCAAGAGATACCAGTTCGGCTATCGGGAATGACCACCACACGAGAGGAAGTCCTCCGATCTTTCCGAGTATAAAGGCCGCGGGCAGCAGGGCTATGAGCTGCCTCAGAAGCGAGACGACCAGACTGTAAACGCCGTTGCCCAGAGCCTGGAAGACGGCACCTGTAAGTATACAGAACCATGCGATGAGAAAATGCACGCCAATTATGCGGAGAGCGGGTATTCCAAGCGTAACCAGAGAGGCGTCTCCGGTATCAAATATGCGTATCAATGTGCCGGGTATTAATTCGAAAGCGAGAAATCCCCCAAACAGCATTATAAAGCCTGCTGCAAGTGACTTTTTGTGAGCCTCCCTCATTCTGCCGGGGTTCTTTGCACCATAGTTATAAGCGACGATAGGGACAAGCGCGCTGTTGAGACCGAAGATCGGCATGAAAAAGAAACTCTGCAGCTTGTAGTAGACAGTGAATACCGCTACGGCACTCTGATTCAGTCCCAGAAGGATCGAATTCATGGCATAATTCATCACTGATCCTATTGACTGCATGACGATGGCGGGAAGTCCGACTGAGTATATGGATCCGATAATGTGCAGATCCGGTCTGAAGCCTTTCAGTGACAGATGTATATCCGGATTCTTTTTCAGGTTAAGGTACAGACCGATCATCGTGCCAAGAGTCTGCCCGAAAACTGTCGCGTATGCGGCGCCGGCGACACCGAGCTTCGGCGCACCGAAGAGACCGAAGATGAGTATGGGATCCATAAAGCAGTTCACAAGCGCACCGGTCATCTGCGATATCATGGACAGATGGCTTCTTCCCGTGGACTGGAGGAGCCTCTCGAGCATGATCTCAAAATACAGCGCGATGCTCAGGCAGCAGATGATGCGGAGGTATGTGGTACCGTACTCCAGCTGCCTCCCCGTTGCTCCCTGTCCGGCGATGAGATCATCGGCAAAAAAGATGCCCACCGCGAGGCTGATGAGGTAGCTGACCAACATGAGAAAGAGTCCGTGGATCGCAGCCTGATCTGCGGTCTTCTGATCCTTTTCACCGAGAGATCTGGAGAGAAGCGAACTGACGCCGATGGATGTGCCTATTGCAAGGGCGATTATCACTATCTGAAACGGAAAAGCGAGACCCAGCGCACTTATGGCGTCTGTTCCGGCAGAGACAGGTATGCCCGCACGGTCGAGAACGATCTCATCCGTGGTGATCCTTGATACAAAAATGCTGTCCACGACGTTGTACAACGCCTGGACAAGGTTGGAGATGATAAGGGGTGTTGCCATGCTGACAAGGAGCTTTCCTACCGGCATGGTGCCCATTCTGTTTTCTTTCATATATCTTCTGCTCCGATCCTTTTTACTGTTTCTACAACAGATATAATACTCTCAGGAAGAACGTTTTACAAGTGCGAATGACGCCGTTGTGCGTTGCGCATCATATGGTTATAATGTATAATTATATAGTCACACCCGGAATCTGAAGAGGTGCATAGTGGTATTTGAGAAGATATCGAGTGTTTATTCACTGTTGGTGAATCTGGCAGCCATTATGGTCTGCCTGTTTCAATATGTCTCAAAGCCGCGCAAGTCGTGGATATATGCCATAGTCATATCGCTGGCCAATCTTCTGTCAAATTATTACTGGTGCGTCTACATGCTCGTCATGGATGACTACCCGAATGTTTCTTCCTTCCTGGCATATTTCGGATGGAATATCGCTTTTCTTGTACTGCCGCTGCTTCAGCTGGAAATGCGTCACCCGGAGGCGAAGCGATTCTTCTCGCCGCTGTGCCTGCTGCCCATACCATTCAATGTCGCCCAGCTTCTGATATATGTTCAGTACGGCGGTATTTTCAATAATATCTGGCAGTGCGGGCTCACGACCATCAGCGTCTGTTTCAGCATAAACTTTATAATGTATTATCTGAAAAACAGAAAAAACAAAGCCAGGCCTCCGTATGTGTCTTTTGTCATCTTTGCACTGATCACGGTCGAGTATATCATGTGGACGTCCTCGTGCTTTGACTGGCCGTCCGAGTGGTTGTATCCGTACAACTATGCTTCAATGATCGAGCCTCTGTGCTACATAATGATCCCGCTCGCCATGATCAGAAACTACAGAGAATCGGGCGAGGAGAAAAACGAGGCTGAGCAGGATATACTGCATACTGTTTTCAAACCCGTATATATCGTAGTGGTCATCCTGTGCTGCGCGGGCGGATACCTGCTGGCTCTGTGGATGAGAAATACGCTCACGTCCGGCATAGGCCAGGTGGGCGATGCGGACCCGTACAGCGTCATAGCGGTAATGCTGTTTGTCGTCTCCGTTATAATAGTTCTGTTCTCCATGACCATAATACTTGTGGTCGGCCTTGCGCGAAAATCTGCCGAGAGCGAGGCTTCAGACGAGGCGAGGAAGATCGCCGAGAGGTCCAATGCCGCCAAGAGCGATTTTCTTGCCAATATGTCGCATGAGATCAGAACCCCTATAAATGCCGTAATGGGTATGAACGAGATGATTCTTAAGGAGAGTCTTCAGGCCAGGGATGACATGCCGGAGAGCCGCGATGATATCAGACAGATATTTTCGGATATATGCAATTACTCCGGAAATATTGACAGTGCGGGAAACAGTCTGCTGTCCATAATAAACGACATTCTTGACTTTTCCAAGATCGAAGCGGGAAAAATGGAAATAGCAGATGGCAGATATCAGTTGAGTTCGGTCCTGAACGATGTCTGCAACATGATCGAATTCAAAGCCAGGGCAAAAGGCCTGGAGTTTGGCGTCGACATAGACGAGACGCTGCCCGACTGGCTGTACGGCGACGAAGTAAGGGTAAGGCAGGTGATGATCAACCTGTTGAATAACGCAGTCAAATATACCAGGGAGGGAAGTGTACTTCTGACGCTCAGAGGAGAAAAGCACGCGGCATCCGATGGTGACGGAAATGTCACGGATCTGTCGGTGAGTGTCAAAGATACAGGCATAGGCATAAAATCCGAGGACATAGGCAAACTGTTCTCGAAGTTTGAGAGAGTCGATCTTAACAAAAACAGTACCATAGAAGGTACGGGTCTGGGGCTTGCCATAACGAGGAGCCTCGTTGAAATGATGGGCGGCACTACCGACGTTAAGAGTATTTATGGCGTGGGATCTATCTTTACTGTTATGATCCCGCAGAAGATCATTTCTGACGAGCCCATTGGGGACTTCCGTGAGAAGTATGCGAAGATGATCGACTCGATGAAGGCCAGGAAGGATGTCCTCAGGGCTCCTGATGTCCGCATACTTGTTGTCGATGACACTAAAATGAATCTCGTTGTGGTCAGAGGACTTCTGAAGGATACCGGCATCAGTATCGATACGGCAGATAACGGACCCGATGCGATCAGGGCTTCGGCGGAGCAAAAGTACGACGTCATACTCATGGACCAGCGCATGCCGGGGATGGACGGCATCACAGCGATGCATCGCATAAAGGAAAAGGAGGACGGTATAAACTTCAGAACCCCCTTTATCTGTTTGACAGCCGATGCACTTGCGGGAGCAAGGGACAGGTATATCGCGGAGGGCTTTGATGATTATCTGACCAAGCCCCTGGACAGCAGGGCTCTCGAAGAGATGCTGATCAGATATCTGCCGGAGGATAAGATGTCCGGTAATGAAACAGATAATAAAGGCGAACATGGCGAAGGAAAAGGAGAGGAGAAAGCAGACATGTCCGATGTTATTGATATGAAAGCAGGCCTTGTGTATTGCGGAGACGATGAGGACTTCTACAGGGAAGTAGCAGGTACGTATGTCAGAGAATCGGCAATTAAGAATTCCAGGATAAAGGAACTATATGAGGCTAAGGACTGGCGTGAGTATTCCGTTGCGGTCCATGCTTTGAAGAGTACATCCAGGATTGTGGGTGCGACAGGACTTTCTGAGATCGCTGCCCGTCTTGAGAAGGCAGCAGATGAGGGCGATGAGTCCGCAGTCGGCAAGGAGCACCGGACGATGCTGGAGCTTTATGACGAAGTAGTGAGGGAATTAAAGGAGAAATTCGGCGATGTTTTATCTCAGGACCGGTCTGATGATGAAGTCATGGAATTTGGCCCGGTGTGATGTCATCAAATCTATCCTTGTTCGCGACTGTCGGGATCAGGTCTGGATAACTGCCGTTAAAGCAGGCCGCACAGTAACTGTCCGGGCTGTAACCCGGACACAGTGACAATGCCCGTTCCACTGAGAGAAAGGCAAGTGAATCAGCGCCCGTGATCCTGGCCACATCCTCAACGGAGTGGCCGCAGGCGATAAGACTTCCGGCTGAGTCTACGTCCGTGCCGTAATAACACGGGTGCAAAAATGGCGGGGATGATATCCTCAGGTGTACTTCGCGCGCTCCGGCCTCGCGTATGAGTGATACGATATATGAGCTTGTGGTACCGCGGACTATTGAATCGTCTATAAGGACAACGCGCTTATCTTTTACTGCCGACGACACGACCCCCAGCTTGAGCCGGACCATGCTGTCTCTGGTATCCTGTGTGGGCGCTATAAAGGTGCGCCCGATATATTTGTTCTTAATGAGACCTATGCCGTATGGGATTCCGGATTCTCCGGAAAATCCCAGAGCCGCGTCGAGACCGGAGTCCGGAACTCCTATAACCACATCGGCATCAACGGGATGATCTGCCGCTAGATATGCACCCGACCGTCTTCTTGCTTCATGGACGCTGCATCCGCGTATTATCGAGTCAGGTCTGGCAAAATAAATATACTCAAAGACGCACAGCGCGTCTTTTTTTCTTTCGGGAAAGCACGGTATGGATCTGACGCCGTCTTCATCCGCCACCATCATCTCACCGGGATCAAGTTCCCTTATCAGTTTTGCACCGACGGCATCAAGGGCACAGCTTTCCGATGCGAAGACCACATCCCCGGAAGCTGTCTCGCCATAACACAAGGGCCGTATTCCGAAGCGGTCGCGGCATGCTATAAGCTTGGCAGGGGACATGAGGATCAGGGAAAATGCACCGCGTATATCCTGCATGGCAAGGCGCACGGCGTCCTCGATCGAGGATGCTACAAGACGCTTTCTTGTGATGAGGTATGATATCACTTCTGTGTCGCTTGTTGTATGAAATATGCAGCCCTCGAGCTCCAGTCTGCTGCGCAGCTCATAGGAATTGGTCAGGTTGCCGTTGTGGCAGACGGCAAGCTGACCTTTTATGTGCTTTACGACCATGGGCTGGGCGTTTGAAACAGTGTTTGCGCCGCTGGTGGAGTAGCGGACATGTCCGACAGCGATGTTTCCTTCGCCCAGGTCATTGAGCCTTTCGGCTGAAAAGACCTCGTGTACCAGCCCAAGTCCCTTGTGATAGCGTATAGTCCTGTCTTTATTTATGGCGATCCCGGCAGCCTCCTGACCGCGGTGCTGCAATGCGGTCAGGCCTGCCGCGACTGTATGTGCCAGTGGTTTTGCCGGGACGGTTCTGATTCCGAATATCCCGCATTCCTCATTTATCTGTTGCATTCCTATCCTTCTTTATCTGATTTTTTCTACATTCTGCATAGTACCCTGAGCTTTTTCGTCATACATCCTTAAGGTGCCGGTATCCTTCTTATTCCACATCCTGCAGAGCGTTGTAATCCTCTTCGCCCGTGCGTACCTTGACAACGCGGCTGACATTGTAGATGAAGATCTTGCCGTCGCCGATGTGTCCGGTATAAAGGACACGCTTGACGGTCTCTATGACTTTGTCCACAGGGATCTTGGACACGATGACTTCCACCTTGATCTTTGGCAGAAGCGTTGCGTCAACCTCAACTCCGCGGTAGCGTTCGCCGGATCCCTTCTGGATACCGCAGCCCATTACCTGCGTCATGGTCATGCCGGTGACGCCCAGATCGTTGAGAGCTCTTTTGAGCGCATCAAACCGTGACAGCTTGCATATTATGGAAACCTTGTGCATGCCCGAGTCGAATTCCGGCGCGAGAGGTGCTTCGCTCACTACCTTTACAGCGGCATTCTTCTGTGCGTTACTTGCATCAGCGTAATCATGCGTACCGAGATCCGTATTCTCGTTCTCGCTTACGACCAGCGTATTGGATACATCCATGATTGAGAATCCGGAATAGGCGCTCGCAAGTCCGTGTTCGGTCGCGTCAAGACCCGTGATCTCCTCTTCCTCGGTGACGCGAAGGCCGAAGATCTTTTTGATCACCGAATAAGCTAAGGTTATCGTCAGTGCGGTCCAGAGAGCCACGGATGCAAATCCGAGAAGCTGGATGCCGAGCAGCTTTACTCCGCCGCCGTAGAAGAGACCGGTCAGGCTGTCATTGCCCGGAGCTGAAGTGGTGGCGAAAAGACCTACGGCTATGGTACCCCATATGCCGTTCATCATATGCACTGCAACAGCGCCCACGGGATCGTCGATACGAAGCTTTTCATCAAGAAACCATACACCGAATACGACCAGGAGACCGGCGACTGCACCGATGATGATCGCGCCGAAGGCATCCGTCACATCACAGGGAGCGGTAATGGCAACCAGACCCGCAAGAGATGCATTGAGACTCATGGATACATCAGGCTTGCCGTATTTTACCCAGGTAAAGATCATGGTGACAACGGTTGCGACAGCAGGTGCGACGGTGGTGGTCAGAAATACGCTTCCAAGCTGTTCGACGCTGGTGCATGCGGCGCCGTTGAAACCATACCAGCCAAGCCAGAGAATAAACACGCCGAGAGCGCCTATTGCCAGGTTATGACCGGGGAACGCGTTCACTCGCGTGATCTTCCCGTCCTTTCCGCGGACGAATTTACCGATACGCGGTCCGAGCATTTTTGCACCTATCAGGGCAGAGATGCCGCCGACCATATGTATGGCACATGATCCTGCAAAATCATGGAACCCGAGGGATGAAAGCCAGCCGCCGCCCCAGATCCAGTGCGCCTCGATAGGGTAGATCAGCGCTGATATAACCGCGGAATACACGCAGTAGGATATGAATCTTGTGCGCTCCGCCATGGCTCCCGATACTATCGTGGCAGTAGTCGCGCAGAACACGAGGTTAAAAACAAAGTTCGACCAGTCAAAGTTATGATAGTCCGCAAAAATGCTGAGCGAAGGCCGGCCGATGAAACCGCCAAGGCTCTCGCCGAACAGGAGCCCGAAACCAAGCGGCACAAACACGCAGGTCCCTATGCAGAAATCCATGAGGTTCTTCATTATGATGTTGCCCGTGTTTTTGGCTCTTGTGAAACCTGCTTCCACCATAGCAAAGCCGGCCTGCATCCAGAACACCAGCGCTGCGCCGATGAGAAACCAGACGCCGAATACTTCACTGTTTACCATACTCATGATATCTTCCATATTCTTCCTCCTTCCTGTATGACAGTTTTTGTGCTGCCAATAAAAAACGATGCGACAGAAGCCTGCGCGCGAGGCCCCATTGCATCGCCGGATAAAGAAAAAGGCGCCCTGACTTTCGTCAAGACGCCTTTGCCTTTGATGTGTGGCATTCTATCATCAGTGCTTATTCTTTGTCAAGAGAAATTTTCATTTCGGTAGGTGATATTCTTCAAAGCCTTGTACAGTGCGGCAAGCGGGAGCCCGACAACGTTGAAATAATCGCCTCTTATGCCCGTGACGTGCACCGCGAACCTCCCCTGGATGCCGTAGGCTCCGGCCTTGTCATCCGACTCTCCGCTCGAGATATAAGCTTCTATTTCGTCATCGGAAAGGCGTGCGAAATCAACCTCGGTGCATTCCACAAAGGAGGCCTCGTCGAGCCTTTCAGGATTGGTTCCGGGAGTGCCTGCGGGGAGCTTAAGGAGCGTGACGCCCGTGAAAACTTCGTGTGTGCGGCCCGAGAGCATGTGCAGCATTTTTGACGCGTCAGTTCTGTCCGCGGGTTTTCCGAGGATCGCCCCGTCAATCGCAACGACTGTGTCCGCGCCTATGACGATCATGTCCTCATCGCGTTCTTCCCCGCAAAGCTTTATGGCGATCTCTTTTGCCTTCTGCTTTGAGAGATAACGCACCGCATCCTTCGGCATCCTGCTTCCGGCATCTTCCGCGCCTTTTGCGGGCATAACGTCAAATTCATATCCCGCCTGCTTCATCAGCTCTGAACGCCTGGGGGACGCCGATGCAAGTATAAGTCTGATCATGTTTCGCTCCTGTTGTTATCCGGTTTTGCGTCTGCTTTGCGCATGTATAGTGCCTCTGTGTATTTAGCCAAAAAAGACGTGAGTTATATGGTTTTCTGCGCTTAATTATATGTATCGGGTTTCAGGGGGTCAAGTATGGAAAATACCCACCGAGGAGGCGAAAATGGCGGTTTGGTAGGTATGAGGGCGTCGCCTGAATCAACATGAATGATAATACGCACAAAAGTTAACGATAAACAGAATTGTAAATTGGTACACCGATATGATAGTATAAATGCACCATATCGCTCTGCGGTTACAAGATAAGACAGACATGAAGACAGATAAGATAACATTAAACATGTTAGACAGACATGACAGAAAATATGGCGTTAATATATCAGACAGACATGACAAACAGAAATAAGTGAAAAAGAACTGATAAATGAAAAACAACAAGATAGCAAATATCAGATAAGCACGGGTTGGGGGAATTCAATGAAAAGTGTATTAAAGGTCATAACGATCATACTGGCTGCGCTTGGCGTACTGTTTATTATCATCATGTTTCTTCCGGATGATGAAAAAGAGGAAAGCGGGCAGGATACGGCGGTAACTGTTCAGGCGGACGCGGATAATGCCATAGCGCAGGCCGCAGATGACATTTCTGAAAACAATGAAAGCCAGCAGACCGCAGATGACAGTTCCGAAGCGACCGCAGTCACAGCGTCAGCCGAGACCGCAGTAAATGAGGCTGACGAGCAAGCAGCCACGGCGTCAGCCGAGACCGCTGCAAATGTGGCAGACGAGACAGCAGCAAATGAAAATGAGGATAGCGCAGAAGCTGGCGGCAACCTTGTACAGGTGAGCATCCCCGCGTCCGAGGTATCCGATAATACGATGCGTTTCAAAACAATGTCACTCGATGAAAAACAGGTCACGCAGGACATCTTTTCAGGATATGATCTGACAGTGGTCCATGTGTGGGGGACATTCTGCGGACCTTGCATCGCGGAAATGGGCGACTATGCGAAGTTCTATGACGAGCTTCCGGACAATGTGAATCTTGTGGGTGTCATCTGCGACGTCTATGACGGGATCGACAACAATGTCAAAGCGGCAGATAAGATCTTAAGCGATGCAGGTGCCGGTTTCATGAACCTGCGCACCAGCGACGATCTGTATGACATCGTCGGTGAGTTCAGGTATGTGCCGTCCTCTTTCTTTGTGGACAAAGAGGGACATATCATAGGCGAACTGATGGACGGAGCGAGCTTTGGCGATATGAAGAGCCGTCTCGACGGATATCTGAAGTGAGGTCAGACGCATGAAAAAAGTGATCATAGGAATACTTATAGCGCTTGGCATCCTGTTCGTGGTCATCATGCTGATGCCGGATGACGAAAAGCCTGCGGAAGAGCGCCCCAGGGAAGAGGCGCAGGTTAGTACCGATACGGAGGTGAGCTCCGGTGAGAACGCTTCGCAGCCGGTGATCCAGCACGGCGGAGTGGAGACCGTGTCTGTAGGATCGGATGCAAAATCCGCGACTATAATGGTCTATATGAACGGTTCCGATCTTGAGTCTGAGGCGGGCGAGGCCTCCGAGGACATTTCCGAGATGCTCTCATCGGGCGTCGGGGATAACGTAAATGTGATCATCCAGACCATGGGCACGAGGGAGTGGCAGGATCACGGCATTTCTCCGGATGAAGCCCAGACCTTTCGCGTAAAAGACGGAAAGCTCACTCTTTTGAGAGATGACCTCGGGCAGCTTGACTGCACATCGAAGAATACGATGTCGGAATTCATAGATTTCTGCAAAAAAGGGTATCCCGCTGAGCGCTATATGTTCGTCTTCTGGGATCACGGCGGCGGGCCGGTGTACGGCTTTGGCTACGATGAGTGGCAGGATGAGCAGGAGAGTCTCACGCTTAATGAGATATCGCGGGCGTTTTCCGAACACCCCGATATCCGTTTTGATATCATCGGGATGGACTGCTGCATCATGGCAGACCTTGAGACCTGCTACGCCCTTGCTCCCTATTGCAGATACACACTGCTGTCGGAGGATTTTGAATCGGGGCTCGGATGGAATTATAAGAACTGGATGAAGAGGTTCGAGGAGAATCCGGGTATATCGACTCCGCTTCTTGGCAAATACATCGTAGATGCGATAATCGAGGACAACGAAAAGGATTCTCGCGGCGACTCTGCGTGCATCGGACTCTTTAATGAGGCGACGGTGAACAGCCTGTTCGACGCGTGGAAGAAATATGCATATCTAAACGAAACCGCACTTATGGAAAAGAATTACAGCAGACTTCACATGGCCAGAGGGCGCGGGGAAAGAGGACTGTGGGATTTCCTGGATCTGTGGGGCTCCGATATGAGCGATGTGACGCTGTCGGATTATTATATAAGCGATATACTGGCGCTTGTGGAAAGCATCGACAACAAGAGCGATGAGGCAAAGAGTCTCATGTCGGCACTGAAGGCCTCCGTGGTCTATTGCGGACATACCTCAGACAAAAATGAGCTTACGGGGCTTGCGGTTTCGCTCCCATACGGGGATCCCGATTTCTATGAACAGATGAGGATCGTATATACCGATCTGGGTATCGATCAGGAATACATAGAATGGCTGGGCGGCTTTGTGTCTGAGAGCGGGTATGAGGATTATTTTGACTTCGGAGGCTTTGAGGACAACTGGGGAGGCTGGGGTGCCTACGAGGACGAATACGGCTGTAATATAAGCGGAGGCGGCTCCTGCGAGTATGGTTATGATTACAGCCAGGATGATGAATACGGTTTAGATGAGGACGGATACTGTGATGACTGGATCTACGACTGTGAAGAGGATATCTGGTATATGTATGATGATGACACGCTCTATCTGTACGACGAGGAAGAAGATGTCATGTGTTATTACGATGAAGAGAGTGATGTGATATACTATTATGATGAAGACCGCGATGACTGGCTGGAGATGGAATGATCACAGATCCTTCTTGTAAAACAGCGGCCTGCGGAGTATCATTTTCCATAGTAGCATCTGACAGCACAGAGAGGTACGTACATGCACGAATATGATGACGCGGTACTTGATTGTTTTCTGAAAAACCAGGGACAGCTCTTTGATGAGCATGTGGCCGAAACGCGTGAGGAGGCGGCTGCATTTCTTGAGGATTGCATGGCAGTGGTCCTCGAATCCGAGAATGAAGTGGAGGAGTACTTCGAGGAAGAGGGCATGGATATAGGTGACGGCTCTGCTATTGAAGCCTCGGAGGTCTTCGAGATAGGTGACGGACGCTTCCTTGTGGTGGAGGGCTGATGAAGATCTTTTTTTCGGATCTGGACGGAACGCTCCTGAATGACCGGAAAAAGATCGATGACCGCACGAGATCGGCGCTTGAGCGCTTTATTGAAGCGGGTAATGCCTTTGCCGTTTCCACGGGCAGAGCAATGGACAGCGCCATGATGGTGCGGGATGAACTTGAGCTGTTCTACCCGAGAACATTTCTCATAGGCTATAACGGAGCACAGATCTATGACTGTGCCAGAAATGAAACGATAAGACGGGTGTGCCTTGACCGCCGTCTTGTGAAACAGGCTTTTCAGCTCGCGAAAAAACGCGGGATTCACATTCATACATATAACGAAACGCATATCATAACTCCTGTCAATGACGATCCAGCTGACATGGAGTGTGTCGCCTATTACCGGAGGGTTATCAAGTCGCCGGTGATCTTCACGGATGACATTTTTGCACACATGGAGTATCCGCCCTGCAAATGCATTGCGATCGAGCTTCATGACAGGGACAGGCTCGAGGCATACAGACAGGAGCTGGCGGGGATCGTGGGGAACAGGATCACTCTCATATATTCCTCGCCCTATTATCTTGAACTCTTTGATCCCGGGGCAGGCAAGGGCTCGGCTGTGACTGAACTCTGCGGATACCTGGGCATAGACACATCATCAGCCATCGCGGCAGGTGATCAGGAAAACGATCAGTCGATGATCGAGACGGCCGGAGTAGGCATAGCGATGAGAAACGGTGATCCCGCAGTGTGGGAGCACGCGGATATAGTCACCGATGAGGATAACAACCACAATGGTCTTGCAAAGTATTTAGAGGCATTAATATGAAAGGGGGATACGTCGGATGATAGTTTTTTCTGAAGAAAACGGAGCATTAAAGGCGAGAAAGGGAGGTGAGACGATCATTATCGAGGCCTGGGGCCAGGATGCGCTCAGAGTCAGAACCACAAGGTATCCTGAGTTTTCCGGAAAGGACTGGGCTCTAAACGAGGAGGTGCCCGCAGAAAAAAGGAAGGCAAAGATAACCTACAGCAAAGCAGAACAGATAAACGGAACCGGAACCGGACAGGACTGCGGCGGCATCGGCGCAACGGAGGCGAGCATCGAAAACGGCAGGCTCAGAGCTCACATCAACCGCGTGGGTATCCTCACCTTTTACCGCGACGGTAAAAAGATACTTGAAGAGTATTACAGATTTTATGACGGCACAATATCCAAAGGGAGTAGATGTCTGAAGCTTGTGGCCAGGGAATATAAGCCTCACAAGGGCGGTGACTACAGGATAACCGTCAGGTTTGAGCCCAACGACGGCGAAAAGATATTCGGTATGGGCCAGTATCAGCAGCCGCGCGCGGATCTCAAGGGATGCATACTTGAACTCGCCCAGAGGAATTCGCAGATAACTGTTCCCTTTGCCGTTTCAAATCTCGGCTACGGTTTTCTGTGGAATAATCCGGCAGTAGGAAGCGCCGCATTCGGAATGAACAGGACGGAGTGGGTCGCCGAGGCATCCAAGGAGGTTGATTATTGGATCACTGTCGGAGATACGCCCGCTGACCTGGTAAAGAACTATACCGAGGTCACAGGCCGCGCTCCGAGAGTTCCCGAGGGTTATCTCGGACTGTGGCAGTCAAAGCTTCGGTACAGGACTCAGGAGGAGGTCCTTCAGATCGCGCATGCATATAAGGACAAAGGCATTCCGCTGGACGTCCTGGTCATCGATTTCTTCCACTGGACGCTTCAGGGCGACTGGAAATGGGATACAAAGTACTGGCCGGATCCGAAGGCCATGATAGACGAGCTTCACAGTATGGGAATAAAAGTCGTGGTGTCCGTTTGGCCCTCTGTTGACAAGAAGAGCGAGAACTTCGGCGAGATGGCTGACAGAGGACTGCTCATAAGGACTGAGCGCGGAAGCGACCAGACCTACGACTATCAGGGCGACTGTGTGGAGATCGACCCCACAAATCCTGAGACCAGGGATTTTGTCTGGAGCGTCTGCAAAAAGAATTACTACGACATGGGAGTCGATGTGTTCTGGCTCGATAATTCCGAACCCGATTATGTGGCATATGATTTTGACAATTACCGCTACTATCTGGGGACGGCGCTGTCCTGCAGCAATATCTATCCGCAGTACTACAGCCGCATCTTCTATGACAATGAGACCGCGGCGGGCAAAAAGGATATCGTGAACCTGCTGCGTTCATGCTGGGCCGGCAGCCAGAAGTATGCCAATGTTGTGTGGTCGGGCGATATCCCCAGCACCTGGGAGGCACTGAGGGATCAGCTGGCTGCCGGAATAAACATGGGTCTTGCCGGCATTCCGTGGTGGACCACCGATATCGGCGGTTTCATGACAGATGACGTGGATGATCCCGATTTCAGGGAACTCCTTGTGAGATGGTATGAATTTGCAACCTTTACGGCATTCCTTCGCATGCACGGAGACAGGGGCAGATACAATATCCCTGCTCTGGATGACCGCGACTGGGGCGGCGGATATCTGCACACCGGCCAGCCCAACGAGCTGTGGAGCTATGGCGAGGAAAACTTCGCGATCATGAAGAAGTACCTGGATATCAGGCTCTCCATGAAAGATTACCTGAATAAGGTCTTTGATGAAGCACATGAAAACGGCTCACCGATACTCCGCGCGATGTTCTATGAGTTCCCCGGGGAGGAGAAGGCTTGGGAGACCTTTGACCAGTTCATGCTGGGCTCCGAATATCTGGTCGCGCCTGTACTTTATCCGTCGGTGACCGAGAGACAGGTGTGGCTGCCTGAAGGCGAGTGGGAGGACATCTACACGCATGAGAAGATATCCGGAGGTCAAACGATCACTGCGAAGGCTCCTCTTGACGTGATCCCGGTCTTTCGCAAAGCCTGAGCGAAAAGTATCCGCCCTCATGAATGACGGCTCCTTTGGCACAGAGTTCCATAAGAAGTTCCATTAAAGTGCCGGTGGACCTGCTCTGATCAAGGGCTTCAAGTTCCGAGGAGATATCTGTTACGGATCTGGGAGATGCGTCGAGGACGCCGAGGATGAGTCTTTCATCTGACGAAAGGCCTTCATTGCGATCAAAAAGTACATAATCATCAGTGTTTTCTGTATTTATGTAGAACAGGGCGTCGGTTATATCGGACACGCAGGTGGCGATACCGGCGCCCTGTCTTATGAGCTGGTTGCAGCCGTCGCTCAAAGCATCTGTCACTCTGCCGGGAAGGGCAAAGATATCCTTTCCCTGTTCGAGAGCCATGTCCACGGTTATAAGCGTCCCGGAGCGCTTTCTGGCCTCTATCACAAGCAGCGCGTCGCAGAATGCGCTTATGAGCCTGTTCCGCATGGGGAAGAGCTGCTTTCTGGGCGCGGTTCCCGGCGGATTCTCGGAGATTATCCCGCCGCAGGTTTTAAGCTTCTCATAGAGATCGCTGTTTTCCCCGGGATAACATACATCCACTCCGCTTCCAAGGACTGCAAAGCTTCTGCCGCCTGCGTTCACGCATGCCCGCTGGGCCAGACCGTCGATCCCCACGGCCATTCCGCTGATTACCTGTATTCCGGCGGCAGCAAGATCCGATCCGAACCTGCCCGCCATGAATCTGCCGTAGGCAGAGCACTGTCTGGCGCCTATCACAGAGACGGCGGGCTTTGTGCTGTCGGGGAGCTCACCGATCCAGGTGATACCAAAAGGCGGATCGTGTATGGCCTTCAGCTTTTCCGGATAATCGGACAGAGGCAGAGCGGTGAAATGAATGCCTTTGGACATGATCTTATCGTATGATGCTGCGGTGGCGGGATCTCTGAAGTGCTTTAAGAAGCTCTCGCGGAAGCGCGTATTTACAAAAGCAGACATTCTTTCATATTCTCTGCACGCCGTTTCCGCGCTTCCTGCGGCGTACAGTATCTGTTCGCAGGTCCTTTGGCCCGCGCCGGGTGCACAAAACAGCCGGTACATACAGGCTCTTTCATATTCTTCACTCATCAGTCTCCCTCCTTGTTTGACCAGTATCGCGCATCCGTCATCCTGTAGCAGGCAGCTTCGGACAGATGCTTTGTTTCAATCACCGGTGCGCCTTCAAGATCGGCGATAGTGCGTGCAACCTTGATGATCCTGTGATAGGAACGGGCACTCAGATCAAGTGTGTGGAAGAGTCTCGAAAGCATGGCTTCCTCCTTGCTGCCAAGAGGACAGTATCTTTTTATATCCGATGGCCCCATATCAGAGTTGAACCTGAGCTTTGTCCCCATGAATCTCTTCTGCTGCATATCTCTTGCGGCGAGAACGCGCCTTCTGATGTCGGCGCTGGATTCATTTTCGTTCTTTTTTGCCTGCGATAGCTCTGAGACATCGATCCTTTTTGCCTCAATACATATGTCCAGTCTGTCAAGGATAGGACCTGACACCCTGGACAGATAGCGCCTTATCTCGCTGTCCGTGCACCTGCATTTGTTCCTGTCCGGATAGTAGCCGCAGGGACATGGGTTCATCGCGGCGATCAGCTGGAAATCAGCCGGGAAGGTGCAGCTTCCGTGGGTTCTTGCCAGACGGATCTTTCTGTCCTCTAATGGCTGTCTCAGAAGATCGAGGGTAGTGCGTGAGAACTCAGGCAGTTCATCGAGAAACAGCACGCCTCTGTGCGCAAGAGATATTATGCCTGGTCTCGGAATGCTGCCGCCTCCGGTGAGAGCTGCCTCGGTGACCGTATGATGCGGACTCATGAAAGGCCGCCTGGTGATCAGTGCTTCGTCTCTTCCGAGAAGCCCGGAAACACTGTAGATCGCAGAAACTTCGAGGCTCTCATCCTCTGAGAGAGGGGGCAGGATACCCGGGATCCTCTTTGCTATCATGCTTTTGCCGGCACCGGGAGGGCCGATGATTAGCAGATGGTGAAAGCCCGCAGCCGCCACCTCCGCCGCGCGCTTCACTGCCTGCTGTCCGCTTATTTCCGAAAAGTCTTCGGTGCAGATCTCATTTGCACGGGCGAACAACTTGTTCAGATCAACAGTGGTGGGCGGGATGAGTTCATTCCTCACTGACTCTTCTGACAGGATCCAGGCTATAGTCTCCTGCAGGGAGCTTACTCCCACTATCCTGATGCCGCCCACCACCGCGCCCTCTGTGGCATTTTCAGCGGGCAGGATGCAGGTGGTAATGCCTGCCGCTTTGGCTGCGGTGACTATCGGCAGTGTTCCGGAGACCTTCATGACCTTGCCGTCAAGCCCGAGCTCTCCGAGGATCAGAACTCTGTCCAGTTTTTCCTCCGGGATCTCACCCATGGATACGAGAAGTCCTATGGCGAGCGGCAGGTCTATGGAAACACCTTCCTTTCGTATGGCCGCCGGGGACAGGTTTACCGTGATGTGCATGGGCGGGATCCGGTATCCCGCATTCTTGAGGGCGACACGGACTCTTTCGCACGCTTCCTTTGTGTCGCTTGAGACATAACCCACCATTACGAACGATGGCAGGCCGTTTGCGGCGTCGACTTCGACCTGCATGAGATAGCTGGCAAGACCTCGAACGCCGCCCGATCTGACGATGGACAACATGATATATACCTCTCTTTTCTACATAAATCGTACTTCCGGAGAGATCAACGCATACATGGCGAATCGGGCATTTCGGAATGAAAGCCACGCGGCGAGAGCCGCTTCGACCATCTATCATCATAAAGCAGCCACTGCGAAAAAGCAATACCCAATAATATGACGTAATGCGATTTGCCATTATCATATTTTTCTGATATCATCGTTTGCATGAATGGATCGGAGTGCAAAATGACATTCAGTGCTTTCGTGCATGACAGGACCGGGAAGAGGATCGTCCGGGTCTCGTTTGAGCGCCCTTCCTCATCCGGAAAAGGGAGCGATATAGCAGAGGGGACAGTACCCGGAGGAAAGATAGAGAAATTCAAGGGCTTTACTCCTGAAGAAGCGGCGGGACTGTCCGATTACCTCAAGGCAAATGAGGACGAGATACTGAAAAGAGCGAAGGCCATAAGCAATCCCATGCACTGGATGTCTTAGAACACGGGAGCGGGATCCACGGTGATCTGACCGGAGATCCCGCATCCCGGTGTTTACTGATGCTCTGTCCGGGAGGTCGAGATGGCTGTTAAAGCAGCAATAATGGTTCCGCATCCGCCCATCATAATGCCCGAGGTCGGGCACGGGGAGGAAAAAAAGATCCGCGCAACCACGGACGCTTATATGGAAGCGGCAAGGTTTGCGGCACAGGCGGATCCTGATGTCATAGTGGTAGCTTCACCACACAGTATCCTTTATTCAGATTATTTCCATATATCGCCCGGGCGGAGAGCGGCCGGCGATATGAGACGTTTCGGAGCGGGTGATGTGAGGATCTCGGTGGATTATGATGAAGCTCTTGCAAAAGAGATTGCGATATGCGCCGAGAGAGAGGGACTTCCCGCCGGGACACTGGGCGAGAGGGATAAGTCTCTCGATCACGGCACCATTATCCCGCTTTATTTTCTGGACAAAGTGATGGATATCGGCAGGATACCGGTGGTCAGGATGTCGCTGTCCGGCGAGTCTCTCGCGGATCACTACCGTCTTGGAATGTGTGTGAAGGAGGCTTCCGACAGACTCGGAAGAAATGTTCTTTTCGTCGCAAGCGGGGATCTCTCGCATAAATGCAGGGCAGAGGGTCCTTACGGCTTCGCCCCCGAGGGGCCCGAGTATGACAGAAGGATAATGGACGTGATGGGGCGAGGGGCATTTGACGAGCTCTTCTCCTTTGACGAATCGTTTCTTGATAAAGCTGCCGAATGCGGACACAGATCCTTTGTCATAATGGCCGGAGCGCTTGATGGAAAAAAGGTAGAGGTAAAGAAACTCTCTCATGAAGATACCTTTGGCGTGGGTTACGGTGTCTGCACTTATTCCGTGCTGGGTGAGGATGAGAGCAGGGAGTTTCTTTTGCGGTACGAAAAAGAGAAGAGGGAAAGGATGAAGGAGATATATGAGGCGGGCGATGAGTACATATGTCTTGCCAGAGCATCCCTTGAAAAATATGTAAAGACTGGAAAAATGCTGGAGAGGAGTGAGTATCCGGAGAACCTTCCGCGAGAGATGCTGGAGAGACAGGCGGGAACCTTTGTGTCTCTGCACAAAGACGGGCGGCTCAGAGGCTGTATCGGAACGATCGGCCCCACGAGGGATTGCATAGCGGATGAGATCGTGGGGAATGCCGTGAGCGCCGCGGTCAGAGATCCCAGATTTTTCCCGGTGCAGATACCGGAGCTCCCTTATCTGGAGATAAGCGTCGACGTGCTGGGCGATACGGAGCCCATCGATTCGCCCGAAGAACTTGATGTAAAGCGATACGGCGTGATCGTTTCGAGCGGGATGAAGAGGGGATTGCTCCTTCCTAATCTCGACGGTGTTGACACTATAGAGGAACAGGTGAGGATAGCCCGTGAGAAGGGCGGCATTCGCGAGAATGATCCACATATAAGACTTGAGCGCTTTGAAGTAATAAGACATGAGGTTTAAGGAAAAAACAGGAGGAACTGCAAAATGGAACTGATAAAAAAACCCGTGACCGGAATGAAGGATGTGATGCCGGCGGAGGCTGAACTTCGAGAGCATGTGATGAATGTGATCAGAGATACTTATGCCGGATACGGTTTCAGACAGATAGAGACACCTGCGGTGGAACATCTGGCAAATCTCAACAGCAAGCAGGGCGGCGAGAATGAGAAGCTTATCTTCAAGGTATTAAAGCGCGGTGAGAAGCTTGATCTTTCATCGGCACAGGATGTTTCTGATCTCACGGAAGAGGGACTCAGATATGATCTTACTGTTCCCCTGGTCAGGTTCTTTTCAGCGCATCAGGCAGAACTCCCTTCACCCTTTAAGGCGCTTCAGATGGGAAGCGTCTGGCGCGCGGACAGACCGCAGAGAGGCAGGTTCAGACAGTTTGTGCAATGCGATATCGATATCCTCGGGGATCCGTCGACACTGGCTGAGACAGAACTTATACTCGCAACCACAAGAGCTCTGGGAAGACTCGGTTTTTCGGGCTTCGAGGTGAGGATAAGCGACAGGCGTATCCTTAAGGCAATGGCTGCCTTTGCAGGTTTCCCGGAAACTGCATACGACGAGGTGTTTATAATCCTCGATAAGATGGACAAGATAGGCATCGACGGCGTGCGGGAAGAACTGCTTAAGGCGGGATATGACGAAGGACAGGTGGAAAAATACACGAAGCTCTTTGGAGTCGAAAAAAGCGATGAAGTACCGGGTGCAGAGGCGGTAAGAAAACTGATCTCGGATCTGGGCGATTTTGTCGAGGCCGGGGTGGAAGAAGATCTTACCGGCATCATGGAATGCGTCGACTCTGTCAAGGATGCGGACTTTGATCTGGTCTTTGATCCCACCCTTGTCCGCGGCATGAGCTATTATACCGGTACGATCTTTGAGATATCTATGCCTGAATTCGGGGCCAGCGCCGGCGGCGGCGGGCGCTATGACAAACTGGTCGGGAAGTTTACGGGTCAGGACGTGCCTGCCTGCGGTTTTTCCATCGGTTTCGAGCGGATCATCATGCTGCTCATGGAAAGGGGCGAAAGCACGGAATTAAAGAGTAAGAAGCACGCTTTTCTCATCGAAAAAGGTATGGATGCGGAAAAAATGCGTGCGATCATGAAGGAGGCCGAGGAGCTCCGCAACAGGGGAGAGTGCGTGCTGACTGCCAGGATGAACAAGAACAAGAAGTTCCAGAAGGAACAGCTTGCAGAGCAGGGCTACGAAGATATAAGAGAGTTTTATAATAATTAAATCTGAGTGTTTTGAGGGAACTTTGTGAATGCGGTGAGACTGATCCTTATAATACTGCTCATCATCCTCTCGGCCTTTTTTTCATCGGCCGAGACTGCTTATATGACCATAAACCGCGTCAGGGCCGAAGCTCTTGCCAAAGACGGCAATGCGAGGGCAGTATGGGTGCTGAGGATCCTTGATGACTATCAGAAGATGATATCGGCGATCCTCGTCGGCAATAACATTGCAAATCTGAGTGTGTCCGCGCTTGTGACCGTCTATGTTACGGATATATTCGGCAGCGCTTTTATAGGTGCGGGCACGGGCATTCTCACGATCCTTATCCTTATGTTCGGAGAGATAATTCCCAAGACTATCGCAAAGGTATATTCGGAACAGCTTGCGCTTGCCTATGCCCACATAGTCATGGCGATCATGTTTTTGCTGACTCCCGTGATCGCGGTGACAAATCTGATCTCCGGGGGTATCCTGAAGCTCATGAGGATCGATCCCAATACGAGAAACATCATGACTGAGACAGAGCTCAAGACCTATGTGGATATAAGCCACGAGGACGGTGTGATCGAGAGTGACGAGAAAAAGATAATCAACAATGTTTTTGACTTCTCGGATTCGGTCGCCAAGGATATCATGATCCCCAGGATCGATATGAGCTGTGTTCCTGTGGATGCGGACTACGGCGAAGTGCTCAAGTGCTTCAGAAAGGATATGTATACCAGGCTTCCGGTTTATGAGAACGATAATGACAATATTATAGGACTGATAAACATTAAGGATTTTATTCTGATCAAGGACAGGGCGGAGTTTCAGGTGAGAAATCTTCTGAGGGAAGGCTTCTATACCTGGGAGTATAAGAAGACAGCTGATCTTTTGGGTGAGATGCGCGACAGATCCCTGAATGTCGCTTTCGTACTCAATGAGTATGGCGGTACGGTGGGAATGATAACGCTGGAGGATCTGCTCGAGGAGATAGTCGGCGAGATAAGGGATGAGTACGATGCCGACGAGAAGGAGATGATCAGAGATCTCGGGGCAGGAAGATATCTCGTGAAGGCAAGCGTCAAACTAAACGACCTCAACGATGCCATAGGAACCGCCCTGGAGTCGGAGGACTACGATTCCGTGGGCGGCATGATGATAGAGAAACTGGAAAGACTTCCCAGAGACAACGAGACCGTGGTGCTGGACGACGGCACCCAGTTAAGAGCAAGAGGAATCAGACAGAACAGGATAATGAAGGTCATGGTGATACCGGGATCTGACAGCAAGGCAGATCCTTCGGCAGATGGAGCACAGGGCAAAGACGCATCGGAAGCACTTGACTAAAAAGACGGAATTGTGTTATTATATCGCGATGTATGCGCCCGGTAAAACGCGCGCAGTTGTTGTGCGGTTTTTTGCCGTATTATCAGGAGGATGACATGAAACACATTAAGACACTCACAACAAGAAATCTGCAGGAATCTGTGAAAAAGGGCGGCTGCGGCGAGTGCCGTACATCTTGCCAGTCCGCGTGCAAGACGTCATGCACTGTCGGAAACCAGAGCTGCGAGAAGATCAGGAAATAAGTCAAAAAAGCTGCGCCGATGATACATGCATTCCAAAGTGGCGGCTATAATATAGTACTTGACGTAAACAGCGGCGCGGTTCATGTGACGGACGAGCTGACGTATCTGCTCATTCCCGGGATTGAGGAATTTCTCAGGGAATCGTACGGGAGTGCGGCATTTTCAGCCGGAAAAGATCAGGCTCCGGGGCTTAAGGATGATATCACATCCGCGATGATGAAGCATCTCGCGGGCAGACTTCCGGCGGGCTGCGATGAAGCTGAAGTGGGAGAGGCTGTCGAAGAGATATTAAAGCTCAGGGAAGAGGGTTCTCTATATTCCGAAGACACCTTTGAGTCATATGTGGGTGATTTCAAAAAGAGACCTGTCGTCGTAAAGGCTCTGTGCCTCAATATTGCCCATGAGTGCAATCTCGCCTGCAGATACTGCTTTGCGGGGGAAGGCGAGTACCGCGGAAAAAGAGCTCTCATGAGCGCGGAGGTCGCACGTGCGGCTCTGGATTTCCTCGTTAAGAATTCAGGTGCGAGGAAGATGCTCGAGGTGGATTTCTTTGGAGGAGAGCCGCTCCTTAACAAAGATGTCGTGAAGGAAGCGGTCAGGTACGGCAGGGAACTCGAAGGCAGATCCGGCAAGAAGTTCAGGTTTACGTTAACAACAAACGGAACGCTGCTCGATGACGAGTTCATGGAGTTTGCCAATGAAGAGATGGATAACATCGTTCTCTCCATAGACGGCAGAAAAGAAGTCAACGACCGGATGCGGCCTTACAGGGGTGCAACGGGTGCCTCGGGTGAAGTAAAGAGCGTATATGACACCATCGTTCCGAAGTATCTTAAGATGATGAAGATGCGGGACGGCAGAAGTTATTTTGTGAGAGGGACATATACAAGGTTCAATAAGGACTTCTCCGAGGATGTAAAGCATCTTGCGGATCTCGGATTTGATCAGATATCTGTGGAACCGGTGGTCGCAAAGCCCGAGGATCCGTATTCCATCAGGGAAGAGGATATTCCGGAGCTGAAGGCTGAGTATGACAGGCTCGCAAAGCTTTATCTCGACTACAGAAAGAACGGAAAGCCATTCAGTTTCTTTCATTTTAATATAGATCTCGAGGGCGGTCCGTGTGTTGCCAAAAGACTCTCGGGCTGCGGATCGGGGTGTGAATATCTGGGAGTCACACCGTGGGGCGATCTCTATCCCTGTCACCAGTTTGTGGGGGATGAGCGCTTCATCATGGGAAATGTATATGACGGAGTGACCAGAGAGGATATAAGAGCTGAGTTTCTCGCGGGAAATGTATATACGAGGGATGAGTGCAAAAACTGTTTCGCAAGGTATTACTGCAGCGGCGGCTGCGCAGCGAACAATATGAATTTCAACGGCGATGTCAATAAGGTTTACAGGGAAGGCTGTGAACTTCAGAGAAAGCGCATTGAATGCGCTATAATGATAAAGGTAGCGGAAAGCGAGGAAATGGGGCAATGAAAAAGTCTAGAGCGGTAATAGGTCTGATCGTCATAATCCTGCTGTTAGCGGGATTGGGCTACACGTCAGTGTTCGGCCTGGGAGACGATAAGTCGGGATCAATCAACAGCATAGATCTGGGTCTTGACCTGGCCGGTGGTGTGAGCATCACTTACGAGGTGGGAGATAACGAGACTCCGAGTGCTGAGGATATGGCAGACACCATCTACAAACTGCAGCAGCGTGTCGATCAGTACAGCACAGAAGCTCAGGTCTATCAGGAAGGCCTCAACCGCATCAATATAGAGATCCCCGGTGTCACGGATGCCAATGCGATACTTGAGGATCTCGGACAGCCCGGTAATCTGTATTTCATAGCCCAGACGGATGCAGACGGCAACGATAACTATTCCTTCGGAATGGGCGGTGATGAAGACAGCGGGTATACCTACGGCTATCAGCTCAACAAACCTATCGAAGATCTGCAGGCAGCCGGCCTCATCGTTCTCAAGGGTGAGGATGTGGCCAATGCGCAGGCTGGTTATCAGAATTCCGGAACCGCCGGAAACCAGGAGCCGGTTGTCGAACTTGAGTTTACTCCGAACGGTACGCAGGCGTTTGCGGATGCCACAAGCAAGGCTTATTCGGCCGGTGAGTCCATCGGTATCTATTATGATGGTGAGTTCATAAGCGTTCCCACCGTTCAGGCGGTTATTACTGACGGAAGAGCTGTCATAACTGGTATGTCCGATTACCAGGAGGCCGAGAGACTTGCTGCCCTGATCCGTATCGGCGGACTTAAGCTTCAGCTGACGGAACTGCGATCCAACGTGGTCGGCGCACAGCTCGGAACCAATGCCATCCAGTCCGGTATCATAGCTGCCATCGTCGGCTTCGGCCTTATAGTCCTGTTCATGATCTTCATCTACAGGATCCTCGGCGTGTCCGCAAGTATAGCGCTGGCTTTCTATGTAGAACTTATGATCATCCTGCTGGATGCCTTTGAAGTAACGCTTACCCTGCCCGGTATCGCCGGTATCATCCTGACCATAGGAATGGCTGTGGATGCGAACGTCATCGTGTTCTCGAGAACAGGTGAGGAACTCTCCCGGGGAAGAGTGGTCGGCGAGGCAATGAAGCTTGGTTATCAGAAGGCTTTGTCCGCCATCCTTGACGGAAACATCACGACCGTCATAGCCGCTGTGGTGCTGATGCTCGGCGGCTCCGGTACGATCAAGGGCTTTGCCCAGACCCTCATACTCGGTATCATAGTGTCCATGTTCACGGCGCTGTTTGTGACCAGGGGCGTATCCGCCGTATTCTACGGACTGGGTGTGAAGAACGAGAAGTTCTATGTTAAGAGCAAGGAGCCTGTGAAGTTTGATTTCGTTGGAAAGAGAAAGCTTTTCTACCTGATTTCATGCGGGATTGTTGCGGTTACTGTCATTGTTATGGGTGTCAACGGCGGACGCGGTGCCGGCGCTCTGAACTGGAGCCTTGATTTCGTCGGTGGTACATCCACAAGCGTCACCTTTGACAAGGAGTGGACAACAGCTGAACTTGATGCTCAGGTCGTTCCGAAGATCAAGGAGACGGTAGGCGTCGATTCAGTTCAGGTTCAGACAGTTTCCGGAACCAATCAGGTCATCTTCAAGACCACATCGCTTGATCTCTCTCAGAGAGAGGCACTCGACTCAATGTTTGAGACCGATTTCGGTGTCACATCGGATCATATAGCTGCAGAAACCATAAGCTCCACCATAAGCGGAGAGATGCTCAGAGCAGCCATTATTTCCGTCATAGTTGCCCTTGTGCTGATGCTGATCTACATCGCCATCAGATTCAGAAATGTCAGCTTCGGTACGGCGGCTATCATCGCCCTTACGCATGACGCCATGATGGTCCTTGCCTGTTATGCATTCACGAGGATTTCCGCCGGCGGTACCTTTATCGCCTGCATACTTACGATCATCGGTTATTCCATCAATGATACGATCGTTACCTTCGACAGAATAAGAGAGAATCTCAACGCGGCTGTCAGAAAGAACGATTTTGCGGGAATAGTGAACACCAGTGTGGCGCAGACCCTGTCCCGAAGCCTGTTCACATCCATCACGACATTCCTGATGGTACTGTGTCTGGTCATCTTCGGTGTGGCAGACATCAAACTGTTCGCCATACCGCTTATGGTCGGTGTGGTAGCGGGTACATATTCATCCATATTCATCGCATCCCCGCTTTGGACAGACCTTAGGATGATAAAGGGAAAGTCAGGGGAAAACGGAAAAAAAGTGAACAAAGCCACAGAATGAAACAGTTGTTGTGAGACAGCGGACCGTGCCGGAACTGAGGAATATCGATTCCGGCACGGTCTTTGTGATTGAACGGGGCATTGCAATAACGGCGCCCGCAGGAGGTTACGGCCCGGTGTCCAGATGGATGGTTGCCGCTAAAAGAGCGGATTTTGAAGATATTGCAGCCAGGTATGGGATTGACAAGGTCACTGCAAGACTCTTAAGAAACAGAGATATTGTAAGTGACGAAGAGATACGTGCATTTCTCTCCGATGATATGGCAGGTCTTCATGCACCGATGGGCTTAAAGGACATGGACAGGGCTGTGTCAGCGGTCAGAAATACGATAGATCAGGACGGCAGGATCAGGATAATAGGCGACTACGATGTCGATGGCATATGTGCGTCGTATATCCTCTATATAGGGCTGAATGCAGCTGGTTCCGGATATACAGACTATTATCTTCCGGACAGGGTGCGCGACGGATATGGAATGAGCGAACAGATCGTCAGGGATGCGGCAGAGAGCGGGATCGATCTTATCATCACCTGTGACAACGGTATAAGAGAAACAGAATCCATAAAGCTCGCGTATGACCTTGGAATGAAGGTTGTGGTTACGGATCACCACGAACCCCAAAGGGGAGAGGATGGTCTGGATATCATACCGGAGGCTGAGGCTGTGGTAGATCCTGCAAGAAGTGACGACGCATATCCTTATCCGCATATATGCGGAGCTGTGGTCGCCATGAAATTCATCCAGGCCCTCTTCGGTGAGGAAGGAAGGGATGATATATCGGATCTTGTAGATGAGATGACGGTGTTTGCCGCGCTTGCCACCAACTGCGACGTGATGCCTTTAGTCGATGAAAACAGGCTCATCATGAAACGGGGGCTGGCGCTTATGGCTGACTGCCCGAATAAGGGACTCTCAAAGCTTATTATCGCGTGCGGACTCGACGCTTCCGGGATGAGAGCATCCGATCTTGGATTTACGATCGGCCCGTGCCTCAATGCCACCGGGAGGCTTGAGAGTGCCCACAGGGCGCTGGAGCTTCTCACCTCCGCCGGCGATGAGGAATGTGAAAGGCTTGCGGAGAGACTTACCGAAATAAATGCTGAAAGAAAGACGCTCACGGCCAAAGGCTTCGGAGATGCATGCAGACTTATGGAGGAGAGCGGCATCGGAGATGACAGGGTGGCTGTCCTGTACGTCCCCGGAACGCATGAGTCCATAGCAGGCATAATCGCCGGGAGATTGAGGGAAAGATATGAAAGACCCGTGATCGTTCTTACGGATACGGCGGAGCCCGGACTTGTAAAGGGAAGCGGACGATCAGTTCCTGAATATGATATGTATGCGGGGTTGTCCCGCACCGAGGAACTGTTTGTAAAGTTCGGCGGTCACGAACAGGCGGCGGGACTTACCATGGCAAAGAGTAATATCGGGGAACTGAGGCAAAGACTCAACAGGGACTGCACTCTCACGGGAGGTGAGCGTGAGACGAAACTTCTCCTTGATATGGAGATGCCGCTGTCATATGTGACGACGGAACTCGTCAGTCAGTTTTCGATACTCGAACCCTTCGGAAAGGATAACCCGGAGCCTCTCTTTGCTGCCAGGGATATACGTATTGTGAGCGGAAGGGTGATAGGAAAGAACCGCAATGTCGGAAAATACGTGATCGCCGACCGCGGCGGAAAAACCTATGAGTTGATCTGCTTTGAGAGCCTGGGCAGATTTAATGATTTTCTTAAGGAAAAGTTCGGTGATGATGCTCTGGATGATATTTACAGCGGTTACAGGACGCGGGGCAATTATACCGTAAATATCGCATATGTGCCGGAGATCAACAGATATATGGGAAGAGAGAGTCTGCAGTTTGTTCTCAAGGACTATCAGCAGGCGATATAAGTGATGCAGAGGATGCTGTACAGGAGGTGGAGATGAGACTTGGCGACATAATCGAAAATGTTCCATACAGGCTTACTGCCGGTAATACCGACAGAGAGCTCCTTGCCGGTGATATTCAGATCACCGCGCTGTGCAATGACTCGAGAAAGGTTACGGAAGGGTGCCTTTTCATTTGTGTGAAGGGGGCAAACATGGACTCCCACGACCTTGCGGCGCAGGCTGCTGAAGCGGGCGCGGGGGCAATCGCTGCGGAGCATGACATCGATCTGCCTGACGGCTGTGAGACACCCGTTCTTCGCGTCAAAGATACGAGATCCGCCATGGCATACTTCGCCGCCGCCTTTTACGGGCATCCGGCGGAAAAACTCAGAACGATAGGAATAACCGGAACGAAGGGCAAGACAACCTCGACCTATCTGATCCGACATATGCTTGAGAATTCCGGTTACAAGACAGGCCTTATCGGAACGATAGAGATGATCATCGGCGACAAACACATCCCTGCAGGAAACACCACACCCGAGTCGATCATTCTTCAGGAGACGTTAAAGAAGATGGTGGATGAGGATTGTGACGCTGTCGTCATGGAGGTGTCATCCCAGGCACTGATGCTGCACAGGACCGACGGCTTTACCTTTGATATAGGTGTATTCACCAATATCGAGGAGGACCACATAGGACCGAACGAACACAAGGATTTCGACGATTATCTGCACTGCAAGTCACTGCTCTTTAGGCAGTGCCGCACCGGTATAGCCAATATCGATGATGATCATTTTGAGCAGGTTATGGAGGGACATACCTGCGAGCTCATAACCTACGGCTTTTCAAAGGGGGCTGATTACAGGGCCTCAGATCCGATGCTGATAAAGAAGCCCGGTGAACTGGGTGTTCTCTTTACGATATCCGGTAGGACCGACATGAAGGCGGAGTTTGCGATGCCGGGTACTTTTTCTGTATATAACGCTCTCTGTTCACTTGCTGTGGCCAAGTGCTTCGACTGCGATGATCTGCAGATAGAGGATGCGTTCAAGAAGGTTAAGGTGCGCGGACGTATCGAGATGATACCCGTGAACCCCGATTATACACTTTTGATAGATTATGCTCACAATGCCATGGCGCTCGAGAGCCTTCTTACCACATTGAAGGAATACAGGCCCAACAGGCTGATCACTCTTTTCGGCTGCGGCGGCAACAGATCAAAGACACGCAGATTCCAGATGGGCGAGGTGAGCGGAAAACTCTCGGATCTCACGGTGGTCACATCGGATAATCCCAGATTCGAGGACCCCATGGCGATCATAAAGGATATAGAGACGGGACTTGCGAAGACGGCGGGAAGCTATGTGGAGATCCCGGATCGCAAAGAGGCAATAAAATACTGCATAGAAAACGGTGAGCCAGGAGACATAATAGTGCTTGCAGGCAAGGGCCATGAGGATTATCAGGAGATCAAGGGGGTAAAGTATCCCATGGACGAGAGGGATCTTATAAGGGATATTCTGGAAGAGCTTAAGGAAGGGAATTGATGGCTTCCTACGCCGATGTGATCATAGATATCGATCATGAGAGGGTTGACCGACCCTTTACCTACAGTGTACCGGACAGACTTCAGAGAGTGATAGAGCCGGGTACCGCCGTGGTAGTCCCCTTCGGAAAGGGAGATGCAAGAAAGACGGCATATGTCATAGGACTGAAGGACGATCCCGGCATGGAACCCGACAGGATCAAGGCAATATCCGGCATTGACGAATCGGGTACTTCCGCGGACGGAGTCCTCATAAAGCTTGCGTGGTGGATGAAGCATTCCTACGGTTCGACTATGATCGCAGCCCTTAAAACCGTTCTGCCGGCAGGAAAGCGCGTCAAACCGCAGGTCAGGAAAAAGGTCTGGCTTAGAGCGGGCAGAGATGAGGCTGTCGCGATGTGGAGAGAGGCTCTCGCAAAAAAGAGTCAGCAATCCAGAGCCAGAATACTTGAGGAACTGTTAAAGAACCCCGATATGGGACTGCCGATGGAACTTATAACCGGAAAACTCGCGGTATCCGCTTCGGTGGTCAAGACTCTGGCAGACAGGGGGATCGTCCGGATAGAGAGCTCCAATACTCTTAGAAATCCCGTGGCATTAAAACACGCTCCGGGAGAGCAGGTGGAGCTTAGCAGAGAGCAGTCCGATATCGTGGAAAGTATCATCGCGGATTATGAATCGGGGATAAGAAAGACCTATCTTATCCGCGGAGTGACGGGAAGCGGAAAGACCGAGGTATACATAAACTGCGTCAGAAAGATGCAGGAGAGGGGGCTGCAGTCCATAGTCCTGATCCCGGAGATAGCTCTGACCTGGCAGACTCTGATGCGGTTTTATACCTATTTCGGCGACAGGGTTTCGGTAATGAATTCGACACTGTCCGCAGGTGAGAAATACGACCAGTTCAAAAGGGCAAAAGAAGGCGGGATCGATGTGATCATAGGCCCCAGAAGCGCGCTGTTCACCCCTTTTCCGAGACTTGGACTCATAATAATAGATGAGGAGCATGAGTCCAGCTATAAGAGTGAGAATATGCCCAGATACCATGCAAGAGAGGTGGCAGAACAGCTTGCAAAGCTTGTGCCGGACGGGGCGAGTGTGATACTGGGAAGCGCCACGCCCTCAATGGAGTCGATGTATCTGGCTAAAAGCGGTGTCTACGGTGCTTTCACCCTCGACAGCAGACATGCGGGGAGCGGACTGCCGGACGCAACCGTTGCCGATATGAGACAGGAACTCAGAGCCGGCAACAGATCACCTTTTTCACGGGTGCTGAAGGAGAAGATCGCAAAGAGACTCGCCGCGGGCGAACAGACAATGCTGTTTATCAACAGGAGAGGACTTGCGGGCTTTATGTCCTGCCGCGCGTGCGGTCATGTGTTTTGCTGTCCGCACTGCGATGTATCCCTTTCCCAGCACAGCGGCGGACGCCTGATCTGTCATTACTGCGGCTATGAGGAACCGGGACCAAAGGTGTGCCCGGAGTGCGGATCCTCTTATGTGAAGGGGTTCAAGGCCGGAACAGAGGCCATGGAAAAGCATGCTGCAATGCTGTTCCCGGGAGCGAGAATTCTCAGAATGGATGCGGATACCACCAGAACAAAGGGCAGCTATGAGAGTATCCTTGAGGCTTTTTCGAACGGCGAGGCCGATATACTGATCGGAACACAGATGATAGTCAAGGGTCATGATTTCCCGGGAGTCACACTTGTCGGCATCCTGGCAGCGGATATGTCCCTAAATACCGGGGATTACAGGGCTGCCGAGAGGACGTGGGAGCTGCTTGTGCAGGCCGCGGGAAGGGCAGGCAGAAGGGATAAGCCCGGTGAAGTGGTGATCCAGACTTACCAGCCGGAGCACTACGCGGTCCGGCACGCAATGACGCAGGATACAGAGAGCTTCTATGAAGAGGAGATGGGCTACAGAAGACTGGCAGGGTATCCGCCGGCATCACATCTTTTGTCGGTGCAGATCTTTGACAGAGACGAGCGCGGAGCGGAAGAATATGCCGGGAAGCTTAAGGATCTTTTCGAAACAGAACTTGCGGGTGATCGAAGCGTCAGCATCATGGGGCCCGCGCCCGCGATGATAGGCAGGATCGCCGACATGTACAGATACGGCGTATATCTGAAAGCCGCGGACAGGGAGGCTCTTGTGAGACTCAAGGACGCAGCTGAGAGACAGATGTCTGCGGACAGGGATGCCGGCAGAAATCTGAAGACTTTTATACAGTTCGATTTTGATCCTATGAGGGGATTCTGAATAAATAAGGAGAAGGAAATGGCGATAAGAACTATCAGAGAATACGGCGATGAGGTGCTCGGAAAACACTGCAAGGATGTTAAGCATATGACACCGGGTCTTGCTCTTTTGATCAACGATATGTTTGACACTATGTACGAGGCACAGGGGGTGGGACTTGCCGCACCGCAGGTCGGAGTGCTCAAAAAGGTCTTCGTTGTTGACGTGACGGGCGAGGATCCGATGGTGTTCATAAACCCCGAGATCTACGAGGCGGACGGCGAGCAGGAGGGATATGAGGGCTGCCTGTCACTTCCCGGGAAAAGCGGTATAGTGAAACGCCCCATGCACATAAGAGTAAGAGCTCTGGATCGGAACATGAAGGAATTTGACATGGAGGCCGAGGAGCTTCTTGCAAGAGCGATCTGCCATGAGACAGATCATCTTGACGGCAGGATGTATGTTGAACTGGTCGAAGGTGAACTCGTAAACAACGAGGATATACAGCGCGAGGAAGAGGAATGAAGATAATCTTTATGGGAACTCCCGACTATGCGGCGGCGGCTCTCGCATCGCTCATAAAGGCCGGGCATGATATCGTGACTGTGGTGACTATGCCCGATAAGCCTGCAGGCAGAGGCGGCAAGGTCAGACTGTCTCCCGTCAAGGAGCTTGCTCTTAAGGAGGGCCTGAAGGTCTTTCAGCCTGCAAAGGTCAGGGCGGAGGATTCGGTCAGGATTCTTAAGGAAGCGGATGCTGACATAGGAGTGGTGGCGGCCTTCGGACAGATCCTCTCCGCGGAGGCACTCGCCGCTCCGAGGCTTGGGTGCGTAAATATACACGCCTCGCTTCTGCCCAGATACAGAGGCGCTTCTCCTATACAGCAGGCGATACTGGACGGTGAGAAAAAAACCGGAGTGACCATCATGCAGATGGATGAGGGCATTGATACCGGAGATATCATCTGTCAGCGCGAAATAGAAATAGCTGAGGACGAGACAGGAGGGAGCCTCTTTGATAAACTGACAAAACTGGGTGCTGAGCTTATAGTAAGCACGCTTGAGCTGATAGAAAAAGGGGAGGCAAGACCTGTAAAGCAGGATACCGAACTGGCATCCTACGCCGGGCAGATAAGAAAGGATATGGGCGTCATAAGATGGAGCGACGACGCTGCATATATCGAGAGACTCATACGTGCGATGGATCCCTGGCCCAGCGCTTATACAAGACTGCCGGATCAGAAGATAATGAAGATCTGGAAGGCAGAGACTGTGACCGGATCCGGTAATAAAGGTGCCGAGACCGGCAGGGTATGTGCGGTGGATAAGGATTCGTTTACCGTGAACACCGGAAACGGCTGCCTGAGAGTGCTTGAAGTTCAGCTCGAGGGTAAAAAGCGGATGTCGGCGGCGGATTTCCTTCGCGGATACCGCATTCAGGAAGGGACAGCCCTCTATTGAGGGAATGACCATGACTGATATTTTATCAATGGATCATGATGAGCTTGGGGTGTTTTTCGGGGAGCTGGGAGAACCTGCGTACAGAGCGGCCCAGGTCTTCGGGTGGCTCCACAAAAAGGGCGCGGTCTCCTGGCAGCAGATGAGTGATCTTCCGGCCAGGCTCAGGGACAGGCTTGAGGAGGAGCATCCGATAGGTACCGTGTCGGTGAACAGAGTACAGGTCTCTGCAGAGGACGGCACCAGAAAGTATCTGTTCGAGCTTTCTGACGGCGAACTGGTAGAGAGTGTGCTGATGCGGTACAGCTTCGGAAACAGTGTATGTGTGTCCTCACAGGCCGGATGCAGGATGGGATGCGCATTTTGCGCATCCACACTAAAAGGCCTTGCGAGAAATCTTACGGCGGGGGAGATACTTTCACAGGTGTATCATGTAAACGGCGATCTTCCCGACAATGAGAGAGTGTCACGCGTGGTGGTGATGGGAAGCGGGGAACCCCTTGACAACTACGAAGGAGTGATCAGATTCCTGAGGCTTCTCGCTGATGATAAAGGTTTCAATATGTCGATGCGGAACATGACCGTTTCAACCTGCGGACTGATCCCCGGAATAGACCGCCTTGCCGGGGAAAACCTGCCCATCAATCTCGCGATCTCACTTCATGCGCCGAATGACACCATAAGGAAAAAAATAATGCCTGTGGCCTCGAAGTATGCCATGGATGAGCTGATCGATGCCTGCGTAAGGTATTATGATGCGACGGGCAGAAGGCTCACCTGGGAATATGCCCTGATAAAGGGTGTGAACGATTCGCTCTCCTGTGCCGATGAGCTCTCAGACAGAATAAGAGGCATAAATTCAGTGGTGAATCTGATCGCAGTGAACCCTGTAGCCGAGAGAGGGCTCGATTCTCCGGACAAAAAGAGGGTCGAAAGCTTCAGGAAGAGACTTGAGGCCAGAGGCGTGGATGTAACGGTCAGAAGAAGCCTCGGACGCGATATTGACGGGGCTTGCGGACAGCTTCGAAACCGCGCTTCCGATTTGCATTGTTGACCGCAATATGATAGAATATCGGACTGTATGCTTAAGTGTTATTCGATGACCGATATAGGTCGAAGAAGAAAACTGAATCAGGATTATGTCTATACGTCGACCACGCGTGTAGGCAATCTTTCCAATGTGTTCATCGTGGCAGACGGCATGGGCGGACACAAAGCGGGCGACTATGCCTCGAGATTCACGGTGGAGACCGTGGTTGAGGAGATAGGCTCATCCTTCGAGAGAAATCCTGAGATTATTTTTGGTGATGCGATCGACGCGGCCAATCGGAAGCTTCGCATGAAGGCTGCCGAGGATGACCGCTTATTTGGCATGGGCACGACTTTTGTGGCTGCCACCGTGCTGGGTACAAAACTCAAAATGGCCAATGTCGGGGATTCCAGGGGATACCTGATACGTGAAGATTCCATAACCCAGATAACGAGAGATCATTCTCTGGTGGAAGAGATGGTCCGCATGGGCGGTATAGACAGGGAAACCGCAAGGCTTCATGTGGACAAGAACATCATCACAAGAGCCGTCGGGGCGACGGAGACCATCGATGTGGATTATTTCGATGTGGATCTGATGCAGAACGACCTGGTGCTCATGTGTACGGACGGCCTGACAAATATGGTCAGTGACGCCGATATACTGCAGATCATAAGGAGTGAAAGTGACATCGCCGAAATGGCGAGGCATCTGGTCGATACCGCGAATGACAACGGCGGGCGTGACAATATCGCCGTTATACTGGTACAGCCGTTCGCGGAAAAGGGAGATGAGTGATATCTATGGTTAAGATGGGAATGCTCATCGGAGAGCGCTATGAAATCCTGGAAAAGATCGGAACAGGCGGCATGTCCGATGTGTATAAAGCACTGGATCATAAGCTTAACCGCAACGTGGCGGTTAAGGTTCTGAAGCAGGAGTTTTCGGAGAACGAGAATTTCGTTTCCAAATTCCGCGTTGAAGCGCAGGCTGCGGCCGGACTCATGCATCAGAACATTGTCAATGTCTATGACGTAGGTGATGAAAAGGGCATCTATTATATCGTCATGGAGCTTGTTGACGGCATAACTCTCAAGAAGTATATCGAGAAGAAACAGAGACTTACGGTCAAGGAGGCTGTCAGCATTGCGATCCAGGTTGCAATGGGTCTCGAGGCCGCACATAACAATCATATAATCCACAGGGATATAAAACCTCAGAACATCATCATCTCAAAAGAGGGCAAGGTCAAAGTCACCGATTTCGGTATTGCCAAGGCTGCGACCAGCAATACCATTACCTCCAACGTGATGGGGAGTGTGCATTACACATCGCCTGAGCAGGCAAGAGGCGGCTACAGTGATGCCAAATCCGATATATATTCTCTGGGAATAACGCTTTTTGAAATGCTGACGGGCAGGGTGCCTTTTAACGGGGATACCACCGTTGCGATAGCTATCAAGCACATTCAGGAAGCTCTTCCTACTCCCAGGGATTTTGCACCCGATACGCCGATAAGTGTTGAAAAGATCGTGCTCAAGTGTTGTCAGAAGAGCCCTGACCGCAGATATCAGAACGCTCAGGAACTGATCACCGATCTCAAGAAATCTCTTATAACACCTGATGAAGATTTTGTGGTTATAGCCAATCCCGATGAGGAGGGCGCCACAAGAGAGCCCACGGAAGCTGAACGCAGGGCACTTAAGGAGACCTCCAGGAGAAGTCCCGGCAAGACCGGCGATACCATGCGTCTCAATGCTGAGGCGACAAGGGAGCGCGAGAGAAGACTAAAGGAACAGGAAAACTCGGGTAAGAGCAGGGATGGATCTTCAAGGAGCTCGTCGAGAAAGAAGAAGCCTGTTCCGAGGAAGAAAGCCAAGAATAATAAGTCGCCCAAGTCCAATACCAAGCCGATCAAGATTCAGAAGAACCGACGCGAGGAAGAAGAGAGCGGAGGCATCTTTGATAAGCTTGTGGTTATACTCGCTATTGCAGCTGCCATTCTGGTAGGTGTGATGGTGGTATATTTTGTGGGAACCAGACTTGGCTTCTTCGGTGAGGATTTCTCGCTGATCCCGGGAAACAGCGCCGCCGAATCCGGAAGCGACGAAGCTGATACCGCCGAATCCGCCGAGGGTAAGACTAAGGAACCGGACGAAGGCGATGATGGAGCAAACGGCATACTTATACCCGATGTTCTGGGCATGTCATTTACGGAGGCCAAGGTGGAGCTCCAGAGCAAGGGCTTCTCCGTGGTCAGAGCCGAAGATACTACATCGACCGCAGCAAGAAATGTCGTGATTGCCATGGACCCGAAGGAAGAAACACGTGCCCAGGGCGGAGCGACGATCACGCTGACCGTAAGCACAGGTTCCGTGGTCACAAATGAGGACGGATCCGCTGCAAAGGTCGAGCAGGAGGAAACAAAGAACTATAAGGTTCCTGAACTTGTGGGACAAACCCTTGAGGAGGCGGAGATAATGATCGCCGAGGCACATCTGACAAGGGGATCCGTATCCGAGGTCACATACGCCGACGAGGCGCTTGCGGGAAAGATCTGCAGACAGTCACTGGAGGCCGGCAATGAGGTCCCCGAGGGAAGCGTGATCGATCTGGAACTCTCTACAGGTACAGGGGCAACAACTTCCACATGGTGTTATGTGGCTGACATAGAATCGCCCGCTCTTGAGGATGAGAGCTATGTGAGCGGCACGGAGGTGAGACTCACTCTCGAGTCAAGCGACGGATCCTACAACCGGGAGTGGTCAACGTCCTCATTCCCCGCCGGTGTCAATGTCACGGGGATAACCCAGCCTACGGGAACGCTGACCCTTTCGTATACCGTAAACGTACCGCAGAGTACAGTTATCAATCCCGATACGGGAGAAGAGGAAACGGTTCCCGCATCCTCCGAGGAACGGACGCAGCGCAGAGCCATCACATTCACTCCGGAAAACTGACCATGGACGAAGAGGGCGGCCTGCAGGGAAGGATAATAAAGGGTATAGCCGGTTTTTATTACGTCGAGACCCGGACAGGAGAAGTTTTTGCCTGCAAGGCGAGGGGAAGGTTCCGAAGGGACGATATAAAGCCGCTTCCGGGTGATCATGTGACATTTGTCATCACGCATGAGGGAGACAGAGAGGGCAGTCTTATCGGTATTCATCCCAGAAGGAACACTCTTGTGAGACCGCCTGTTGCCAATGTAGATCAGGCGCTTCTTTTCTTTTCAATCAAAAAGCCCGATCCCAGTATGTCGCTGATCGACAGATACCTGATCTCCATGGGCAGGACCGGTCTCAGGTCGGTAATTGCCTTTAACAAATCGGATATAGCGCCCGATCCGGAGACTGAAATACTGAAAAGAACCTATGCCGGAGCGGGAGCGGATGTGTTTGTTGTGAGCGCACAGACGGGACAGGGACTGGATGAACTCCTTTCGGCACTGTCGGGAAAGATTACAGCACTGGCAGGTCCGAGCGGAGCCGGAAAATCCACACTGATAAACAGACTGTGCCCTCATGCAAAAGCGCAGACCGGGGAATTGAGCATCGGAAATGACAGAGGAAAGAACACAACCAGGAGTTCGGAGCTATACAGGGTCGAGGGAGAAGCACTTGACGGTAAAGAGACCTGGCTTGTCGATACACCGGGCTTTTCAGCTCTGGAGCTGCCGGATATGGAACCTCAGGAGCTTGCGCCCCTGTATCCGGAGTTTATGAAGTATCCCGGAATGTGCAGGTTCACATCCTGCAGACATATATCGGAACCCGGATGTGCGGTCAGTGAGGCTGCAAAAAAGGGAGATATTCCGATCAGCAGATATGAGAGTTATGTTCAGTTTGAAAGGGAACTTGAACTGAGAATACAGAACAGATACAGGTAAAATCAGGGGGGATCTGCATGAAAGCTATCGGATTTGACAACGAAAAATACGTAACGATGCAGTCTGAACATATCAGAGAGCGCATCGGGCACTTCGGCGGAAAGCTTTATCTGGAGTTCGGCGGAAAACTCTTTGATGATTATCACGCTTCGAGAGTTCTTCCGGGCTTTCATCCGGATTCGAAGATAAAGATGCTCACGCAGCTCAAGGATGACGTGGAGGTCGTCATCGCGATAAATGCCGGGGACATCGAGAAAAACAAGGTAAGAGGCGATCTGGGAATCACGTACGACATGGATGTGCTCCGCCTCATAGATGCCTTCCACGGCTGCGGACTTTATGTGGGAAGCGTAGTCCTCACAAGGTACAGCGCAAGCGAGTCTGTGGCGGCTTATCAGAAGAAGCTGGAGGCGCTCGGGATCAAGGTATACAGGCACTATACGATACCGGGTTATCCCTCGAACGTCTCGCTGATCATAAGCGATGACGGCTACGGCAAGAACGAGTACATTGAGACGAAGCGGCCATTAGTGGTAGTGACCGCACCGGGACCGGGCAGCGGCAAAATGGCGGTCTGTCTCTCACAGCTGTATCACGAGAACATCAGGGGTATAAAGGCGGGCTACGCCAAATTTGAGACCTTCCCGATCTGGAACCTGCCGCTCCAGCATCCCGTGAATCTGGCATATGAGGCCGCAACGGCGGATCTCAACGATATGAATATGATAGACCCCTTTCATCTGGAGGCCTACGGTGAGACAACGGTCAACTACAACCGGGATGTTGAGGTATTCCCGGTGCTAAATGCCATATTTAAACAGATCTACGGGGATTCGCCGTATAAATCACCCACGGATATGGGTGTCAATATGGCGGGCAACTGTATCGTCGACGATGATGTGGTGCAGGCTGCTGCGAAGCAGGAGATAATAAGACGTTATTACAGCGAGAGATGCTCCCTGAGAAAAGGAATGAGCGAGGAGAGGATGGTCGATAAGATTGAACTGCTCATGAACAAGGCGGGGATAACCATCAGCGACAGGCCTGTGGTGGCTGCCGCGGGAATGAAGGCCGAGGTGACGGGGCTTCCGGCAGCGGCGATAGAACTGCCGGACGGCACGGTTGTCACGGGCAAGACATCCGATCTTATGGGCGCCAGTTCCGCCATGCTATTAAATGCCCTTAAGGTTCTGGCAGGTGTCGATGATGCCACGGATCTGATCGCACCGTCGGTGGTCGAACTCATTCAGAGGCTCAAGGTGGAGCATCTGGGCAACCACAATCCCCACATGCACATAAATGAGACTCTCATAGCCCTCACCTTTTCTGCGGCCAGCAATCCGGAAGCAAAGAAGGCGCTTGACTGTCTGGATGAGCTGCGGGACTGCGAGATGCACTCCACCGTTATCCTGTCGCCCGTTGATGAGAATACCTGCAGGAAACTGAAGTTCAACCTTACCTGCGAACCCAAGTATCAGACAAAGAAGCTGTACCACAACTGAGATCACAGAATAATTCACAGTCGGGCACCGATCTGTTATGCGCCGTGTTACGCACGAGGCCGGCACCGGTAAACGAAAGGACGGATTGCAGATGAAATCAATAAAAAAAGGCGGAGTTGTATCAGCCGCGATCATCGGAAGCGTTGCAGTAGTCGCGATACTCATAGTGGGAACCATGCTTACCGGAAGAATGGCCGGAAGTGACACCGAGAGAGCCGTGCGCAACGTAAGTCATCTGTATCTTGATGAACTCGCCGGAAGACGTGAGCAGGAGGTATCCACCGCGCTGAATGACTATATCAACGACATGGATATGGCTATCGGTATGCTTGAGAAGAGTGATCTTGAGAGCGTTGAAAGTCTTCAGGCATATCAGACCAGGATGAAGCAGTTATATGGCCTGGAAAAGTTTGCCTTCGTCGATGAGAACGGAATCATCTACACATCCCGCGGTACCAGGACCGATATAGATCTCTATCATTTTGATCACCTCTCCATTACGGAACCGGAGATATCCCTGAAAAATGAAAACAGCAATGACAAGAAAGTCATAATAGCTGTGCCTGTGGACAGGCTTGCATTTGTGGGGAATACTCTTGTCGCGTGTTTTATGGAAATAGACATGGACACCTTCCTGAGCAGGCTCTCGTTCAGATCCGGAAATAACAATTCCACATTCTGCAATCTGTATACACGCGACGGTACTTCGCTCACGGACCTGGTTCTGGGCGGGCTTTCGGCCGATGACAATCTCCTGGATGCTCTTAAAAAAGCGGAATATGCCCCGGGGTATTCTTTTGAAACGGTAAAGGATGAGTTCGAAAGGGGCGCAGAGGGACTGGTTTCCTTTGCATATTACGGTATAAGCGAAACCTTAAACTATGTGCCGGTCCATGGTACGGACTGGATGCTCACATATCTGATCAGAGAGAGCGTCATCAGCGAGCAGATGGAGAGCATTTCAGACGGCATCATAGGGAGAAGTCTGGTGCTGTCGATAACCACTGCGCTGATCCTGATCATTATCTCGGGAATAATGATCACGCAGATGAGAAAGGCCGTGAAGCTTGATTCCGAGAGGGAGACAAACGAGCTTCTCAAGCAGGAACTGGAGGAGAGGATAGCGCTGCAGGACGAGCTTCTTGAACAGGAGAAGAGACGTACCCAGCAGGACAGCATGATCACAGCGCTGGCGTCGGATTATTCGAGCGTATACTACATAGATCTGGATGCCGGAAGAGGAATCTGCTACCAGAACGAAAAGAATATCGCAGGCATCGGGCAGGACGATGAATTTGATTACGTAAAAGAGGTCACGGACTATGCAAACCGTTTTGTCACGGAGGAATACCGGGAAGCGTTTCTGAAATTTATTGAGCCCGAGTCCGTGAGAGAAGGGCTTAAAAAGGAAAAAATAATCACCTTCAGGTATATGATCCGGAGAAACGGCGAGGAGACCTATGAAATGCTCAGGATGGCGGGAGTACGGCATCCCGAGGACAGGGAGGACAACATTGTACATGCTGTGGGTGCAGGCTTTACAAATATCGATGCCGAGATGAGAGATTCGCTGGCAAAGAACCAGGCGCTCTCCGATGCCCTTAACTCGGCGGAGGAGGCGAGCCGGGCAAAAACGGTATTCCTCTCAAACATGAGCCATGAGATAAGGACACCAATGAACGCCATAATAGGCCTTGACTCCCTGGCACTCAACGAAAAAGATATTCCGGAGAGCACAAGGAATTACCTTGAAAAGATAGGAGATTCGGCCAGGCATCTGCTGGGGCTCATAAATGATATCCTGGATATGTCGCGCATCGAGTCCGGAAGGGTGGTTATCAAAAACGAGGAATTCTCATTCTCGAGGATGATAGAACAGATAAATACCATGGTCTCCGGACAGTGCGAGGAAAAAAAACTCTCCTACAAGTGTGAAATGGACGGGAGCTTTGACAGCTGCTATATCGGAGATCAGATAAAGATCAAACAGGTTCTCATTAACATACTGGGCAACGCGGTGAAGTTTACGCCCGAGGGCGGGAGCATCGTATTCAGGGTAGAAAAAAAGGCGTCATTTGACAACAAGACGACTATCTGCTTCAGGATAAGCGATACCGGAGTGGGGATGAGCAAGGAGTATCTGCCGAAGCTCTTTAATACATTCAGCCAGGAGAATGAGATAAATACCAGCAAGTACGGCAGCTCAGGCCTTGGCATGGCGATCACCAAGAATATCGTTGACATGATGAACGGCAAGATCGAGGTAGACAGCGAGAAAGGAAAGGGAACCACATTTGCGGTCACGATCACACTGCTCAATTCCGATGCGGGCGCGGTCACGGAGTACGACACTGCAGAGATAACGCCCCACGAGATACATGTGCTCGTGATAGATGATGATCAGATCGCATGCGATCATGCAAGGCTCGTTCTGGAACAGGCGGGTGTCCTGGCGGAGACGGCGCTTTCCGGTGAGAAAGCGCTGGACATGATAAGACTCAGACATGCAAGGCAGGAACCCTATAACCTGATAATTATCGACTGGAAGATGCCCGGTATGGACGGTGTTGAAACGACACGCGCCATAAGGAAGGAGGTCGGCGACGAATCCGCCATCATCATCCTTACGGCCTATAACTGGGACGACATCTTTGAGGAAGCGACAGAGGCCGGGGTGGACAGCTTTGTCGCAAAGCCGCTGTTTATCTCCAATCTGATGGATGAATTCAGATCGGCACTCAAGAAAAAGAACGCTTCTTTGCACAGTGAACGTAAACCGGCAGACCTTAACGGGCGCCGTATACTGCTTGCTGAGGACATGCTGATAAATGCTGAAATCATGAAGGAAATCCTCAAGATGAACGGCATGGAGACGGACATCGCAGAGAACGGCAGAATAGCTGTCGAAATGTTTGAGTCTCATGAGCCGGGATATTATGCGGCGATACTTATGGATATGAGGATGCCCGAAATGACCGGCCTTGAGGCGACGGCCGCGATCCGTGCGCTGGGGAGACAGGATGCACAGAGGATCCCGATAATAGCTCTCACGGCCAATGCCTTTGATGAGGATGTCCAGCGTTCTCTCCAGGCGGGAATGAACGCACATTTAAGCAAGCCGGTTGAACCCGAGCAGCTGTTTAAGACTTTGCAGGAACTTGTATGATATACGGATGATGTCTGTTATAATTTATCACGACACTGTAGATTATTATTTCGAAGGTTCATTATGGAGCATTTCAGAGAGACAAGCGGACATAAAAGAAGGGTGCTCATCGTAGACGATGAGATGGTGAACCGGGAGATACTGGGCAATATACTGTCCGGCAAATATGACGTCTCGTACGCGGGCGACGGCCAGGAGGCGCTTGAGCTTATCAAAGGTGAGAAACCTGGCTTTTCTCTGGTCCTTCTGGATCTTATCATGCCAAGGATGGACGGCTTTGAACTGATAAAGCTGATGCGCGCGGATAACGAGATGAGATCTATCCCCGTGATCGTCATGACGGCCGAGGCAGATGCAGAGGTCAAGAGCATCAATCTCGGCGCCGCGGATTTCATTACCAAGCCCTATGATATGCCGGAGGTCATTATCGCGAGATGCGAGCGCATAATTGAGTTTTCCGAGGACAAGACGATAATCAGCTCCGCCGAAAAGGATAATCTCACGGGTCTGTATTCCAGGGATTTTTTCTTTGAGTATATAAGGCAGATAGAGGAATTCAATAACGATACGCGGATGGATGCGGTTGTATTCAATATCGATCATTTCCATCTGATAAACGAGATGTACGGCCGCAAGACAGGCGATAAAGTGCTGAAGGGACTTGCGGACATACTAATGAACATATTTGAGGATGTGGCGGGCATCGGATGCAGAGCGGAGGCTGACAGATATTATGTATACTGCCAGCATCAGTACAGCTATGACAATATAATGCAGAAAATACAGGACAACCTGCCCGAGCTTTCGGAAAAGGCCAAGATAAGGGTCAGAATGGGCATTTATCCGAATGTGGAAAAGGATATCGAGGTTGAAGCCTGGTTCGACCGCGCAAAGGTTGCCTGTGACCGGATAAGAGGCGACTATACCAAGTCCATGACCATGTATTCCAGTGAGCTGCACGAGATCTCCAGGTATCATGAGGAACTGATAAACGAGATAGATGAAGCGATAGAAAACAGAGATCTTATTGTTTTCTACCAGCCGAAGTACGGCATACAGGGTGATAAACCCGTTCTGAAGAGTGCGGAGGCGCTGATAAGATGGAAGCATCCCAGGAGAGGGATGATTAGTCCCGGTGATTTTATCCCTCTGTTTGAGAGCAACGGGCTGATACAGAAGCTTGACAATTACACCTGGGAGGAAGTGGCACATCAGATCAGAAGGTGGAGAGAAAAATACGGAAGGGTAATACCGGTCTCCGTCAATGTGTCCAGGATAGACATCTATGATCCGGCGCTTGAGAAGAAGCTGATGAAACTCGTAGAAGACTGTAATCTGACGACTAAGGATATCATGCTGGAGATCACCGAATCCGCGTATTCAGACAATCAGGACACTCTGGTCAGGGTTGTGGAGAACCTGAGGAACAGAGGCTTCAAGATAGAGATGGATGATTTTGGCTCAGGCTATTCATCTCTCAATATGCTGACGACCATCGCGATAGATGTCATCAAGATAGATATGAAGTTCATACGCAATATGCTAAAGGATGACAAGAGTTTAAGGATGGTAAAGCTTATAATGGATATTGCGGGCTTTCTTGAGGTGCCCGTTGTGACCGAAGGTGTTGAAGAAAAAGCTCAGGTTGACAAGCTCAGGGAGATGGGCTGCGATCTGATACAGGGTTATTATTTCAGCAAACCGGTACCGCCGGAGGATTTTGAGAAGCTTATAGACAAGGAAATGCAGGGGTAATAGGGGGGAATAATGCTGACTATAGAAAGTTTGAAGGAATTTGGCGCAGATACCGTGTCGGGTCTGCAAAGATGTATGGGAAACGAGGCTCTGTATCTGAGGCTTGCAGGATCTGTGGCAAAAGAGCCCGGTTTTGATAAACTGAAAGAAGCGATCGATGCCGGAGACCGGAGCGCGGCTTTTGATGCCGCTCATTCGCTGAAGGGCGTCCTCGGAAATCTGTCGATCACTCCGTTGTACAACAAGGCTGCCGAGATCAGTGATGCTCTTAAAGCTGGTGAGGACCGCGATTATGCGGCTCTTGTGGGTGAACTGACGGCACTGAAGGACAAATACGCGGCGCTGATCTGATATCTTTTTAACAGACTCCAACAAATCCATGAAAGTCAGGGGACTTGACAAATCATAAAAAGTGTTATAATCTCTCGTAGTTAGCACTGTCTAACACATGGTTTGATCAGATTTAAACAGCAACGGGTGGCAGAAAATGGGAAATATAGTGATCATAGCAGTTCTTGTCTTAATCATATCGGCGGCAATATACAGTACGATCAAAAGAATACGCTACGGGTCATCGTGCTGCGGCACGAGAGAACCGGCTGATAAGAAGATCAGGGTTCGTGACAAAAACAGAGCCAATTATCCGAACCGTTATACTCTCAGCGTTGACGGGATGCACTGTTCAAACTGCGCGAGGCGCATCGAAAATGCTTTCAACAAAACAGAAGGAAGATGGGCGACAGCGGATATAGGCAGAAAAGAGGTTATCCTGCTCTCTAAACTCGATGAAACCGAGAACGGTCTTTCGGAGATCGTCGCGTCTGCAGGATATACGATGCTGTCCTGTACACGGGCATAGAGTCTGCAGTTAATTAGACTCCGCATTTTTGCGGAGTTTAATATAGCCAGCGTGTTAGCCAGTGCTAATAAAATGACAAGCTAAAGGAGGACATCATGAAAAAACTATCGGAGCTCTCAAAGGATTCGGTGGCGGTGATCAGCACACTTGAAGGTGACAGGCGCTTCATGAGCAGGATCACGTCCATAGGTCTTACGCCCGGGAGCAGGGTGAGGGTTATCAAGAATGAAAAGAACAGGCCGCTCCTCGTGTACTCGCGCGACACAATGATCGCGCTCAACAGATCGGAGTGCGAACTTATCGGTGTAGAGGAGGGCCTTGTATCATGACAGACAGCAATGAAACAGTTATAGCGCTCCTCGGTCAGCCCAATTCAGGTAAATCCACGCTGTTCAACGCTCTGACCGGAATGAAACAGCACGTGGGTAACTGGCCGGGGAAGACTGTTGAGAAGAAGGAAGGTCATTTTGAACATAACGGAACACGGTACCTGGTAGCCGATCTTCCGGGAACCTACAGTCTGTCGGCAAATTCCGATGAGGAAATGATCACCCGCGACTATATCGCATCCGGAAAAGCCGATGTGGTATGTATACTGGCAGACAGCTCGCAGCTAGAGAGAAGCCTGTATATGCTGGCCGATTACGCAGGCATAACCGTTCCGTGCTTTCTCGTGCTGAATATGAGCGATGTCGCAAAAGAGCAGGGAAAGTCAGTCGATGCAAAAGCTCTGGAAAAGAAGCTGGGGATTCCGGTGGTACCTTTTTCCGCGCCTGATACAAAGGCGTATGACGTCTTCTATGCCGCTTTGGAGAGAGCGGTGAGAGAAAAATGCGTGCTCGCGACCGATGGATTGGAGGCAAAGTACGCAAGGATCGAGGCATATGAAAAGATAAAGTCCGTCATAGCAAATGATGTGATCCCCGGATATTCAGACATATGGCTCGCCGCCAAAGTGATTGAGGGAGATCTGCCCGTTATAACAAAGATCAAAACGGGTATGTCCGCGGATGACAGAGAGATACTGGACAAGGCTGTTTCCTCGGTGAACAATGGCGTCGTACTTACCGGCGGCTGCAAGTTTGAGTGGATAGATGAACTGCTGGCAGGTACGGCAAAGACACGGGAAACAAAGGCATCACTCGGGAAGTTCGACAGGATAATCACCCATCACGTGTGGGGCAAACCGGTAGTTGTCCTTGTAGTACTGCTGGGACTGATCGCTTCGTTCATTCCGGCGCTGCCGCTTATGGGGGTCGGAACACTTCTGGGAATGATCCCGGATCCGCTGAATGAATTCCTGCTGAATGCAGGATGTCCCGCGTTCATCGCATCCATTCTGTGCGACGTTCTTATCCGTTCTGTCTGTTTCATTGTACAGATGCTGGGATTTGTGTTTGGTGTGACACTTGTCTTCGGATTGCTCGAAGAAATCGGCGTCATGGCGCGCATATCCTATGTGTTTGACAACACAATGGCCAAACTCGGTCTTCAGGGCAAATCCGTCATGCCGTTTCTTATCAGCTTCGGCTGCACCATGGGCGGAGCGGCCGGAACCAGAGTGATAGACAACTGGGGACAGAAGGTGCTGACGATAGCCCTGGCGTGGGCAGTTCCCTGCGGTGCGGCCTGGGCTGTGATCCCCATGCTCTCAACAGTGTTTTTCGGCGCTTGGATGCCGGTGATCATCGCGGTCATCCTGCTCGTGATGCTTCTGCATATGTGGGTGACAGCAAAGGTATTCGGACATTCGCTTGTAAAACCGGAGGACCGGTGCGGTATGATCATGGAACTTCCGCCCTATCATAAACCCAAGTGGGGAGCTCTTTTCCGCTATGTCTTCGGCCGTACGAAGGACACCTTTGTACGCGCTTTGAAGGTGGTCGTGATCGTGGCACTGGCATTCTGGCTGTTGTCATACACGGCTTCGGGAGATATCAGCGCCAGTATCCTGTACAAGGTGGGACACTTTATCGAGCCAGTCACTAAGCTTTTCGGCATGGGCTGGCAGACCTTCATGGCGTTTGTTGCGTCGAGCCTTGGAAAGGAGGGTGCATTAGGCGTTCTGAGTACGATCTATACCGGAACGGGCACTATTTCAGTAGCCTCAATGCAGAGTGCTGAAGTGGCTAAAAACCTTAATGAGCTTCTTGTAGCAAATGTCTCCAAACCGGAGGCTCTGGCGCTTATTTTTGCCATGACCTTTAATATGCCGTGCATCGTTGCCCTCGCAGCCACCTATCAGGAAACCCACTCCGTCAAGTGGACAGCAAGGATCGCGCTGTATTATACGGGAGTCGCGCTGATATTGGCGGGCATCGCCTATCGGATAGGCCTCCTTATCTGGTGATAAAAATGGAAGAACTCATAGGACTGTTAACGGATGGAAGATCGCGTTCCGTCGAAATGCTCGCGATGGAGCTGAATACTTCTGTAGAAAAAGTAAGACGCGACATAGATTTTCTGGAGCGCAGCGGTGTGATAAAGAGGGTCGCATTCTCGGGATCCTGCGGCTCTGCTCATTCCTGTAACGGATGCAGCGGCTGCGGCACAGGCAATCAGGCCTGTGCCGCCTGCATGCCTGAGGGAGGGTTTAAGAATATGGGCGTAATGTGGGAAGTTGTATAAATCGTGTATCAGGAAAGGAGAACAACAAAATGAAACTTAAGGGAATCGGTTTATTCGCACTGGGAACACTGTTTGGTCTTGAGGGGATCAAGCTTCTCTCCTCCAAAGACGCCAAAAAGATCTACGCGCACTGTACCGCCGGGGTCCTGAGGGCCAAGGACGCCGTGCTCGATCAGGTGACCACGCTTCAGGAAAACTGCTCCGATATCTATGAGGAAGCAAAGGAGATCAACGAGGACAGATCCGGGAAGGAAGATGATACAAAAGAATGAACATTACGATCAGACATGAGATCAGAAACAGGATCAGGATCCATCTCCACAGGAAGCGGTTAAGCTTCAGGGAGGCGGATACGCTGGAATACTATCTGAAAAGCTTTGATGAGGTCAGGGAGGCGCGCGTCTATGAACGGACCGCAGATGCGGTGATATTTTTCTCATGTGACAGATCGCGGATCCTGGACATCGTGAAAGCATTTTCTTTTTCAGACACTCAGGTACCTGAGCAGGTATTTGAATGCTCCGGCAGAGAACTCTCCGCAAAGTATTATGAGCAGGTAGTTACATCTGTGCTCGTTCACATCGGAAAGAGAGTCCTTCTGCCTTTTTATCTCCGGAGGATGTGGGATACGGCCAGGGCAGTAAAATACCTGTGGCGCGGTCTGAAGACGATCAAAAACAGGCGGCTGCAGGTGGAAATGCTGGATGCAGCCGCTATTATTTCAGCGATCCTGACAGGGGATCACAGTACCGCTTCGAACGTCATGTTTATGCTCGATATCGGCGATACGCTGGAGGAGTGGACGCATAAACGTTCGGTGGATGATCTCGCCAGGAGGATGTCCCTTAATATTGACAGGGTGTGGCTGCATACAGAGAACGGGGAGGTGCAGACCGATTCATCATCGGTAGTCTGCGGTGATAAGGTAGTCGTCCGTATGGGGAATATGATCCCGTTTGACGGCGAGGTGGATGCCGGAGAAGCCATGGTAAATCAGGCTTCCATGACAGGAGAATCCGCAGCTGTACACAAGGGATATGGAATGAGTGTGTTTGCCGGAACTGTTGTGGAGGAGGGCGAGCTCATCATCAAAGTGACACAGACAGAGGGCTGCGGACGGTTTGACAAGATCGTGAAGATGATCGAGGAATCCGAAAAACTGAAGTCAACGCTTGAGAGCAAGGCGGAGAGACTGGCAGACAGGCTGGTGCCCTATACCTTTCTTGCCGCAGGCCTGACCTGGCTGATAAGCCGCAACGTGACCAAAGCGGTATCAGTGCTGATGGTCGATTACTCCTGTGCACTTAAGATGGCAATGCCGATCTCGGTACTGTCCGCCATTAAGGAGGCGTCGCAATATGACATCACCGTCAAGGGCGGTAAATTCCTTGAAGCGGTTGCTGAAGCCGATACGATAGTTTTTGATAAGACGGGGACGATCACAAAGGCAAGACCTACCGTGGTCCGGGTGGTTTCCTTCTGTGACGAATCAGGGGATGAGCTTTTGAGACAGGCAGCCTGTCTGGAGGAGCACTTCCCGCATTCGGTCGCGGGAGCAGTTGTGGAAGCCGCTTCCGCAAAGGGCCTTAAGCATGATGAGATGCACACAAGCGTCGAATATATCGTGGCACATGGGATCGCCTCGGAGATCAACGGGGAGAGAGCCGTGATCGGAAGCTATCATTTTGTATTTGAAGATGAGCAGGCGGTCATCGCCGATGATAAAAAGGAGCTGTTTGATTCCCTTCCGGATGAGTATTCGCACCTGTACTTTGCAAAGAACGGAATGCTCTCTGCCTGTATTCTGATAGAGGATCCCATGCGTTCGGAGACCCATGAGGTGATAGAACATCTCCGCGGACTGGGATTTGCACACATTGTCATGATGACCGGCGACAGTGAGAGAACCGCTGCGAAAATCGCGGCCGAGGCCGGTATCACCGAGTATTATGCAGAGGTGCTTCCCGAGGATAAAGCGGGATATGTAGAAAAAGCGAAAGCGCAAGGCCGCCGCGTGATAATGGTGGGGGACGGGATCAACGATTCACCGGCACTTTCCGCCGCCGACGCCGGCATTGCAATCAGCGACGGGGCTGAGATCGCCAGGCAGATCGCCGACATCACCATCGGCTCCGATGATCTTAACAGTATTGCGGTATTGCGGGAACTCAGCACGCTTCTGATGAAACGGATCCGGTTCAATTACCGGACCATCGTAGGTGTTAATACGGCGCTCATCGGACTTGGC
>JAILGA010000123.1 GCA_024697225.1 Lachnospiraceae bacterium | reverse complement strand
CTGTACCGGATGCGCATGATCTCCGCCGGCAGGGTCTTTGTTCCCAGCTTGAGATAGAAGTGCTGACCTTCAACGAGCGGGACCTCATCCATCCACAGAAGCGTAGCTCTGAAAAGACCCGATACCTTGAGTTCGGAGTTCTTTTCGATCACGCAGCCTCTGGATACATCTATTTCCCTGTCAAACTGCAGGCTGGCTGCATCCCCCGCGCATACCCGCTCTGCTTCCGCGCCTGAACGCAGTATGCTCTTGATATGCGCCTTTTCACCGCCTGGAAGAACGGTCACTTCATCGCCCACGCTTATTTCGCCGGCCTCCACATTACCCTGAAAGCCACGATATGCGAGATTGGGTCTGCATACTCTCTGAACCGGCATATAGAAGCCCTTCTCACTGTCCCTGTCATCCACATCGATGTTCTCCAGACAGGAAAGGAGCGTCTCTCCGCCATACCACGGCGTTTTGTCAGACGGTCTGGTAATGTTGTCGCCGTCAGTAGCGGAAACCGGTATCACGGTAACATGTTCCAGTTCCAGATCTATCGCCAGCTTACGTACTTCCTTGTCGAGCTTTCTGTATACCTCTTCATCAAAACCAACCAGATCCATCTTGTTAAGGGCAAAGATGAAGTGCCTGATGCCCATCATTGCACATATCCTGGCGTGGCGTCTCGTCTGTATCATTATCCCCTTGGATGCGTCGACCAGTATGACCGCCAGCTCCGCAAAGGACGCTCCGACCGCCATATTTCTGGTATATTGCTCATGACCGGGGGTATCGGCAACAATGAAGCTCCTGTTGTCGGTGTTGAAATATCTGTAGGCGACGTCTATGGTTATGCCCTGCTCCCGTTCAGCCATGAGACCGTCCAGCAGGAGGGAATAGTCGATCTTTCCGTCGCGGCTTCCAGCCTTGCTGTCGAGTTCAAGCGCCTGCTGCTGATCGGCGTATAAAAGCTTGGCATCGTAGAGCAGATGTCCTATCAATGTGGATTTGCCATCATCGACGCTTCCGCAGGTGATGAATTTCAAAAGTCCCTTCATTTCAGAAATAACCCTCCCGCTTCCGCTTTTCCATGCTGCCCTCGCCTCCGTCGCGGTCTATCACTCTGCTGGTGCGCTCAGAGGACACAGCGCCCAGTGTCTCTTCTATGATCGCATCCAGCGTATCCGCCTCTGATTCTATTCCTCCTGTAAGAGGATAGCAGCCGAGAGTCCTGAACCTCACTTTTCTCATCACCGGCTCCTCACCGGGAAGGAAACGCATGCGGTCATCGTCGACCATTATGATATTGCCGTCCCTGTAGACCACCGGCCGCTCCTTGGCATAATACAGGGGCACAATCTCAATATTCTCTCGCCGTATATACATCCATATATCTTTTTCCGTCCAGTTCGAGATGGGAAAGACCCTCATACTCTCACCGGGACCAAGCCTTGTGTTGTATTCCTTCCACAGCTCCGGCCTCTGATTTTTGGGATCCCAGGCCTGTTTCGCGTTTCTGAAGGAAAAGATCCTCTCCTTGGCCCTGGATTTTTCCTCGTCTCTGCGTCCCCCGCCAAAGGCCGCGGTGAAGCCATACTTTGTAAGTGCCTGCTTTAAGGCCTCTGTCTTCATGATATCGGTATAGGCTGAGCCGTGATCAAACGGATTGATGCCCTGTGCGACGCCCTCTTCATTTGTATATACCAGCATCTCAAGGCCGTATTTCTCCGCCATGTGATCGCGAAACTCGATCATCTCATGGAATTTCCATGTCGTGTCTATGTGCATGAACGGGAACGGAGGTTTTTCGGGATAGAAAGCCTTCAGCGCAAGATGGAGCATGACAGAACTGTCTTTGCCAATGGAATAGAGCATCACCGGCTTTTCACACTCGGCCGCCACCTCCCGCATGATATATATTGCCTCTGCCTCAAGGGCATCCAGATGTGAATTGATGAGTTCTGAATTCTCTGTCATGTGCCAGGTCTCCTTGTAACGTCAACACCCGCTATCAACAAGAGATGATAACACAGCCGCCGGACAATAACAACCATCAAAGAAACATGAGCAAGTGCAGGATTGTTATTTCAGACAACCTGTGATATCATTTGTTCTCGTTAACAGTTGTCAGACAAAACTATTCGCAAAATCATGCTTTTGTGAACAGTTATCAGAAGGAGCATTCCCGAATGAGACACAAACGGGACCGCATATCTCTCAGGGTAGCGCCGGAAGAAAGGCGTGAAATCTCAGACGAGGAGCTTAGGGCACATCAATTGACCGCCAAAGAGGCTTTGGATGAAGTAAAGTCCGTGTGTGAAAGACATACCATCCCTTATTATCTTCTGGCCGGCAGCTGTCTCGGTGCTGTCAGGCATCAGGGTTTCATTCCATGGGACGACGACATCGATATCGGCATTCCCGAATCCGATTATGAACGTTTTGAAAAAGCGATATCAGAGGAGCTCGCCGACAGGTTTACCTGGATCAGCAACACTAATGCCGTGCGATATCCCCGTCTTTTCGGAAAAGTCCTTTATCAGGGCATCGGCTGTGTGGACTGCTTTCAGCTGGTTAAGACCGCGGATACCCCAAAGAAACGGGCGTTTCATCATTTTATCAAGGAGCTCTGGCTCAAGGTATATCTGCGTAAGATCGATTGTTTCTGGCCCGGTGAAAACAGGCTGTATTACATCATATCGGTCATGCTTGCCTCCGTTCTCTCCCGAAAAACCGTGATCCGGCTGATCCGAAGGAACGAAGCGCACTATCGGGATAAAGGCACTCACTTCTGCATGAACATAAACAGTATATACTCTGCGGAAAAAGAGACAATAAGGGAAGACTGGCTGGAACCTGCCGGAAAGGTGATATTTGAGGGGACGGAGTATCAGACCGTAAACGACACCGATGCATATCTTACACATCTCTACGGCGACTATATGACACCGCCGCCTGTGGAAAAACGGTCACAGCATCACGTACTCACCAGGTTTACACTGACCTGATCGATAGGAGAAACCGCATATGGCTCTTAAAAATCTGAAGAACAGGACAAATCTGCGGCTGAACGCAGAGAGCAAAGCGGAGCTTACGGACGAAGAGCTCCGGGAGCATCAGCTGATCGCAAAGGAAGCACTTGATGAGATAAAGCGGATCTGCGAAAAAAATGATATTCCTTACTATCTTATCGCCGGTACCTGTCTCGGTGCAGTGAGGCACAAGGGTTTTATCCCCTGGGACGACGATATAGACATCGGCATATTAAACCGCGATTATCCGCGTTTTGAAGCTGCTGTATCAAAGGAGCTCTCCGATAAATTTACCTGGATCAGCAATTATACCTCGAAAAAATACCCGCGTCTATTCGGAAAGGTATTGCACGACGGCTTTGGCTGCGTCGACTGCTTCCAGCTGGTTAAGACCGCCGACACGCCCAAAGGACGGGAGCGGCACCGCAAAGGACGTCTCATCTGGTACAAGCTTTTTGTCCGCAAGATCGGCTGCTACTGGTCGGGTGAGAATCTCCTGTTTTATTACATATCCGTGATACTTGAGAAATTCATATCCTGGGATACCGTCATACGGATGTTCAGACGCAATGAAGCCCGCTATGAGAACAAGGACACCCATTATTACATGAATATCAACAGCGTCTATAAGACCGAAAAGGAGACGATCCGCGCCGAATGGCTATTTCCTTCAGGCAAAGTGACCTTTGAGGGAGATGAGTATTCGACGGTTAATGATACGGATGCTTATCTGACACATCTGTACGGAGATTATATGACTCCGACCCCGCCGGATAAGCGCAGACAGAAGCATATGCTTGTCCGGTTCTCCGAGGACGGGGTCTCATTGAAGGGTGCGGAGAACTGATCCGCAGGCGAGATATCAGATGATCAGCTGCTCATCAATGATCTTGAGTCGCACTGCCAGTCTGTAAATGAAAGAAAACTTTCTGAGTGTCCGGATCTCCTGCTGCTGACGCCAGATGACATCTCCGAAGAATACTGCCAGATCATGAAGCATTTCGGGATTATCGGCAGACCACTGCTCCTTTTCCCGCTTTTTTGCTTCAAATAACGGAGCGTCGTTTCCCATGTAATCCCTGTTCACGCGCCGGTTTTCCTCCTCATAACAAGAAAGGAATTCCTCTGCCTCGGCGCCGGAAAACATGCCTCTTTTTTCTGAGAATTTTACGGAACAGCCCACGGCGGAGTCTCTGAAGAAGCGGTTCTCCGAGGAATACTCCTCGTCCTTTTCGTACAGCATGTTAAGCCATCTCATGATCTCTGTATAATTGTCGGATATGCTCTCATTTTCCATATGCAGAGTCAGACCCTCATCGAGAACTGCATCCACTCCCGTGGTCTTAAGATAATCCTTTATCAGGCCGTTGTCCTTTATCAGACCTTTGTGATATATCCTGACTATGACATTATCTTTTCCGACTATATCGGAAAACTCCCCAAGCCGCTTTTCATAATGGAGCGGAATGAATTCATCGACCTTTTCAAGGAAATCCTGAAAGCCTCCCGTCTTCAGACCCATCTTTACTCTCTGTGCGTACCAGGATTCGGCAACCTCGTCCTGTCTTCTGAGATAGGCGACGATCTTCAGGTTTACTCCCTGCTTATCACAGCGCTCCTTTAAGCCTGTGATCGCCTTGTCCGCAATATCTTTCGTATACCAGAAGGCCTCATCTGATATCAGCACCTTATCCGTTTTTGTGAAGGAGGAAAAGATCTCATCAAACATGGATTCGCGGAGCTTTTTGGTATAGCGCTTTTTTTCATATCTGGCAAGTTTTGCCCTGTCCTTAACAAGCAGAAAATGGGCGTTTCTGTTCTGCGAGCAATGTCTGAAATAGTATTTCATCACCGGATATATCAGACCGTTTTTTTCAAGCCAGCTGCCATTGTTCGCGCAGAAAGACTGCAGCGCAGTGGTTCCGGTTTTGGGCATTCCCACATGCAGATATAGAGTCTTTGTATTCATAATCTTTATCCCCGTCTGCCGTTTTGAGATCAAAGCATCCCGCTTATCTGATCTGAAGGCAAAAATCAATACCGTTCACGGGTGATAGTATATTACGGTATACCTTTTGCGTCAATCATGGCAGTTACACCTTAAAAAGACAGGTTTACGATATCGCCTTTCTTGTCGGAGAATACGATTACTCAAAACCGGTTTTCAGCGAACCCTTTTCCTCTGCGGATGATATTTTCAGAACTCAGAAATCCAAATATTTACCGATATCCCACGAAAAAACCGCAAAATATATGCTGGATGATCCTGATAAAAGACTGATCATCACCGCTGTCCCCTGTGCTGTCAGCTCACTGCTGAACTTAATAGAGCAGAATAAGCTGAATCGTGATAATTACCTTTTTCTGGGTCTCTTTTGCGACAGAACCATGACTTATCACGTTCTTCAGTATTTCCAAGCCACGTTGAGTAAGGGGAAAATCCTCAAAAGCGTTAATTTCCGTGATAAAGATGCAGGAGGATGGCCGGGGGGGGCTTGTTCTGGAAGATCAGGATGGAAAGAAGAAAAAGTATCCCGCAAGAGAGCGAAAACTGATCAAGGATTATTTTATGCCGGAGAGATGCCTGTACTGTATGAATAAGCTAAATTCCGAGTCTGATATTTCTTTTGGAGATAACTACACAGATGAACGAACTGATAATAACGGTGGCAATAGTGTAGTGATACGGTCTCAGAGAGGTCAAGATGCCTGGCATATAATAGAACCATATATCATTGAAAGATCTGTATCGATAGATAAAATCAGAGACGCTCAAAAAATGGATAAAAGAGTCAATAACTTGATCTTTTCAAAAATAAAGAAATCAGAATTTTTGCCTTTTCAGGAGGAAGATGATGATGTCTCTGAAGAGCAACGGAAAGCATATGAAGAAAGAATCCGAACCATCAGGTTGGGGTGTCAGGAATCTTACAAAGTAATATATAAGGAAACACACGCCCAAAAAAACAATATCTTTAAAAGAATAATGAAAGTCATCCTGTGATTAAAAAGCCGCGCCTGTTATATTCCGCTCAAACTCATCAAAAAATGACGATTAAGCGAATTATAAAACAGTTCTGCTTGAAACATCTCCTTGCAACAGGGCAACCGATGCATTATAATCTGCTTAATCGACAAAATTTCCATCGATTAAGCAGATTATAAGGGGTAAAGTATGATTGCAAGAAAAGCGGAACAACAGATACTGGAGGATGCGATTCGGGACGATCGCTCTCATTTTATCGCCATTTACGGCCGGAGGCGGGTCGGGAAGACTTATCTCGTGCGAGAGGTCTGCAAAGATCGATTCACATTTTCTCATGCAGGGTTATCCGAGGGAGGACTGAACGATCAGATCCTGGCTTTTGATTCCTCCATAAAAGATGCGGGCGGTGTGCTTTCCGGCAAGTCCGGAAGCTGGCTGGAGGCCTTTGATCGACTGAAGGAACTGGTGATCAAATCCTCTGAAAAGAAAAAAATCCTGTTTCTGGATGAGCTCTCCTGGATGGATACCCCCAAGAGCCGGTTTGTCGCAGCCCTGGAACATTTTTGGAACGGATGGGCGTCCGCCCGCAATGATATTATCCTGATCGTCTGTGCCTCTGCAACATCATGGATGCTCGACAAAGTAATCCATAACAGGGGAGGTCTGTACAACCGTTTGACGGAACAGATCCGGCTGGAACCTTTTTCTCTTTCCGAATGTGAGGAATATGCCCGTTTCATGGGGATTTCTTTTGGCAGAGAGCAGATCCTGCTGTGCTATATGGTTTTCGGAGGTGTGCCGTATTATTGGAGTTTCCTGAGGAAAGGACAGAGTCTGCCTCAGAATCTTGACCGCCTCCTGTTTTCCGATAAAGCTCCGCTGCGGGATGAATTCAACTATTTATATGCATCAATCTTTAAAAATCCCTCGCATCATATAAGGATCATAGAAACACTGGCCCGAAAAAAGATCGGAATGACAAGAGAAGAGCTGATAGAGCGATCCGGGCTCCGTAATTCCGGTGATCTGACAAAAAAACTGGAAGAGCTGGAAAGCTGCGGCTTCATCAGAAGGTACAACGCCTACGGTTCCAGCAAAAAGAATGCCGTATACCAGTTGATCGACTGTTTTACCCTGTTTTATTACTCCTTTATGGAAAACCGGACACCGGATGAGCACTTTTGGGTGGGACAGCTCAATACGCCTTTGCTGAACACCTGGACCGGTCTGGCTTTTGAACGGATATGTCTGCTTCATATCGCAAAGATCAAAGAAAAGCTGGGAATCTCAGGGGTTCATACAGAAGTCTGCGCCTGGTGTTGTAAAGCGGATCCCGACAGAGGGTTGTTTGGATCTCAGATCGATCTCCTGATCGTCCGGCAGGATCGCGTGATCAATCTGTGTGAGATCAAGTATTCCGGTTCGGATTATACGATAACAGAAAAGACAGATCGGTCGATCAGGAACAAAATCCACGATCTCATAACAGCCACAGGCACCCGGGCGGCCATTCATCCGACACTGATCACAAGCTATGGTCTTGTGGAGAACTCATATGCCGGCAATATACAAAACGTGATCACCATGGACGATCTGTTCTGATCCTGCCCTACACCTCCGCCAGCGCCTGCTCCATGGTATGCCAGCCGAGGACGGCGCACTTTACGCGGGCCGGCATGTGGGATACGTCGCTTAGGGCTGCGGCCTCATCGAGCTCCTCAAGGTCGTCCTCCGTGGCGGTTCCTCTTATCATGCCCATGAACTTGCCTGCGAGATCCAGCGCCTCGTCTCTGCTCTTTCCCAGTATGTCGTCTATCATCATGTCCACGGATGCCTGTGAAATGGCGCAGCCCGAGCCCTCGAACATGGCGTCGGTTATGACGTCGTTCTCTATCTTAAGCTGAAGGTTTATATCATCGCCGCAGGAGGGATTGACGCCCCTGAGGACAAGCGTAGGATCCTGCATGGTTCCCTTGTGGGAGGGATGCAGATTGTGCTCGTTTACTATCTCTCTGTACAGCTGTTTAAGCTCCATAGCCCATGACCTCCCGGATGGCTGAAAGTCTGTCGATAAAGCGGTCCACCTCGTCCTCGGTGTTGTAGAAATAAAGTGATGCCCTGGCCGTGGAGCCCACCCCCAGATACTGCATCAGAGGCTGGGCGCAGTGGTGACCCGCCCGCACACAGACGTGATCTTCATTAAGTACCGATGACACATCATGCGGATGCACCCCGTCCATGGTAAAGGTGACTATCCCGCAGTGCTTCTTCGGGTCCTTTGACCCGTATACCCTGATATACGGCAGCTCTGAAATTTTCTCCATGAGCCTTGCCGTCAGGATCTCCTCTCTCTCCCTGATAAAGTCGAAGCCCAGGTTCTCGAGATAGGTGACGGCCGCATCAAGCCCCGCGGCACCTGCGGCATTCACGGTACCTGCCTCAAATCTGTGGGGAAGTTCCGCCCAGGTAGCCGACTCCCTCGTCACATACTCTATCATCTCTCCGCCTGTGAGGAAGGGCGAAAGCTTTTCGATTATCTCCCTCTTCACATAGAGCGCTCCTATTCCCATGGGGCCCAGCATCTTGTGACCCGAGAGGGCATAGAAGTCCGCGTCGAGCTCCTTTACGTCTATCTTCATGTGCGGCGCTGCCTGCGCGCCGTCTATAAGAACAACTGCCCCCATCTTGTGGGCGCGGTTTATCACCTTTTCCACGGGGTTTGTCACACCCATCACGTTGGACACGTGGCCTATCGCAGCAATCTTTGTCCTTGGGCCGATCTTTGCTTCGATCTCGCTGTCTGTTATGACGCCCTCCCCGTCGGGCTCCATCCACACAAGCTTTGCTCCGGTTTTCTTCGCGGCCATCTGCCAGGGAAGGATATTGGAATGATGCTCCATCACGGATATGACTATCTCATCGCCTTCCTCAAGGTTCTCCAGCGCATAACTGTACGCCACAAGGTTGATGGATTCCGTTGTATTCCTGGTGAATATGATCTGCTCAGGAGAGGGAGCGCCTATAAAGCGCGCGAGGTGCGCCCTCGCATTCTCATAGCGGGCAGTGGCATCCATACTCCAGTCATAGAGACCCCGGAGCGGATTGGCATTGGCAGTCTCGTAAAAATCTGCGATCGCCGCGATCACCTGTTTCGGTCTCTGGGAAGTCGCGGCGTTGTCAAAATATACTATGTTCGGATTATTATACAGGATAGGAAAATCCTGTCTTATTCTTTCTATATCCATGATTTCATTTCTCTTATCGTTTTTTCTGCTCGCAAATAAATACCCGGATGATCTGACATCTATGACAGATCAATAATATCAGTCACAAACTCACACTATGTTCCGCTCTATCCACTGACCCACTTCCCAGCGGAGTCTCTCGTCAGGGATATGCTCTGCAACAGACTTAAGTCTGGCCTGCACTATGACGCGCCTCGCCTCCTCGTCGCTGTAGCCGCGGGAGCGCATATAGAAGAGCATATCGTCGGACAGCTGGCCTATGGTGGCGCCGTGATGTCCCTCCACGTCCTCTTCGGCACAGAGGATCACGGGTACGGCCTTATTTACCACCTCCGGCGACAGAAGAAGCGTATCCTCCTGTTCCTCGCCGATGGAACCTGAGGAACCACTCTTAAAATCTATTGTTCCCCGGAAAGTCTTTCTTGCCTGATCCGCCAGCACACCGTGGAATATCATTTCCGACTCGGTATCTTTGCCGTACTGATCGACGATATAGTTCATGTCCAGGGACGTGTGACCGCTGCAATAATATCCCGTATGGTTCTCAAATATCGAGCAGTCGCCGGCAAGAGTCGCCCTGCTGCCGAGTATTACCTCCCCGCCTCCAAGCTGGAGAGTGGTGAGCGTCACCTGCGCATTCTCCTCGCAGTACGCACCTATGTCGTCAAAACAGGTAAACCCTCTCCCGGGTCTGAACACGTGTATCAGATTTATCTTCGCTCCCACTTCGGCATATAGTTTTGTCGAAAATCCGAGAAATCCCTTTGACGCGGCACATACGCTGCCCTCTTCCTCCAGGATGTTTACGATAATGGTTATCTCGCTGTCTCTTTCGGCATGCACTACAAGCGGCTCAAGCACCGACCGGTTGGGCTTTGCACTGTAATTGACAATGAGCACACCGACATCCTCGGTACCGCCTACGGTCCGGATGACCTTTGCCCCGATGTGCCTGTCGGCAAACAGCGAATCAGCCTCAGGTCCCATTCCTCCGGGAGTTTTACCAAACTCCGGACAGTCTGCAAATACCACATCATCCGCAGAAATACAATCGGGCAGGCTTTCGGAGACCGCTCCCTCTCTGCCTGCGGCCTCAGCCCCGGCATTCGCCGCCCTGTAGATGATATGGTCGTACATCCCGGGATCGCCTCTCCCGGCCTCCGACGGAACCGTGAGCGCGGTCTCATTTACCTTGAGGAATCTGTATGTTTTTACGGGCAACCCGTTAACCTGCAAATTTTGATCCATCTGTTTTTCTTTCCCGATCTGTTATAATACCTCTTCCGTCATTCTAAAGACCGGCTTCAGCCGCCCGTCATCTCCAGCTTGATCAGATTGTTCATCTCCACCGCGTACTCCAGCGGGAGCTCCTTTGACACCGAATCCGCAAAACCGGAAACTATCATGGCTCTGGCATCCTCCTCGGACACTCCCCTGCTCATGAGATAGAAGATGGCCTCATCGCTTATGCGGCCTATCCTGGCCTCGTGACCCACATCCGCATCGCAGGTCCGCACCTCCATGGCGGGAATGGTATCCGCCCTCGAGATGGAATCCAGCATCAGGGAATCACAGGAAACAGAGGCCTTCGCTCTGTGCGCCTCCCTCCCTATGATCACGCTGGACCTGTAGGTTCCTATTCCGCCGCTCTTGGAGATGGACTTGGAATTTATCACGCACTTCGTGTCCCTGCCCTGCATGACCACCTTGGCGCCGGTGTCGAGATTCTGACCCTCGCCCGCAAAAGTGATACCGGTGAACTCCATTCTGGAACGCTCTCCCTTTAGTATGGTCGAGGGATAGAGGAAGGACACCGCACTGCCGAAGGATCCCGATACCCATTCCATTACACCGTCCTCTTCGACCAGAGCGCGCTTGGTGTTCAGGTTGTACATATTTTTGGACCAGTTCTCTATGGTGGAATAGCGCAGCTTCGCGCCTCTCTTCACATAGAGCTCGACGCAGCCCGCGTGGAGATTGGCCACATTGTACTTGGGGGCGGAACAGCCCTCGATGAAATGAAGGTCGGCACCCTCATCGACGATTATCAATGTATGCTCAAACTGACCTGCGCCCTTTGCGTTCAGTCTGAAATATGACTGCAGCGGTATGTCGACCTTGACACCCTTGGGCACATAGACAAAGGATCCGCCGGACCACACGGCGCCGTGGAGCGCGGCAAACTTGTGATCCGTGGGCGGCACCAGGTGCATGAAATGC
>JAILGA010000120.1 GCA_024697225.1 Lachnospiraceae bacterium | reverse complement strand
TATAAGAACCAGCTTTCAAAGGGACAGAGACAGGATCCTCTATTCCAAATCATTCCGCAGATTAAAAGACAAAACGCAGGTTTTTCTGACGCCTGACGGCGATCATTACAGGACGCGCATGACTCATACGCTTGAGGTGGCACAGAATGCGCGGACCATTGCCAGGGCGCTCAGGCTCAACGAGGATCTGGCTGAGGCTATTGCCTTTGGCCATGATCTGGGGCATACGCCCTTTGGACATGCCGGTGAGCGGGCTCTGGCAGCTGTCTGTCCGCTGGGCTTCAAGCATAACGAGCAAAGCCTCAGGATCGTCGAGTGTCTTGAAAAAGACGGCGAGGGCCTCAATCTCACCTGGGAGGTGAGAGACGGCATATTAAATCACAATCTGTCGGGCTCCCCTTCGACACCTGAGGGACAGATAGTGAGACTCTCGGACAAGATAGCCTATATCCATCACGACATGGATGATGCACTGCGGGGCGGGATACTTAAGGAAAGTGACCTCCCGGGCGATATTGCCAGGGTCGTGGGAAAGACCAACGGCGAATGGCTGGATACCTTTATTCATGACATTATCGTGAACAGCCAGGACTCATCCGTGATCAGGATGTCGGATGAGGTGTGGCACGCGATGCAGATGCTTAGGGAATTCATGTTTGAAAAAGTATACAAGAATCCCGTGGCCAAAGGTGAAGAGGGGAAAGCGACCGAACTGGTCAAGTCGTTGTATCACTGGTTTATGGAGCATCCGGACAGGATGTCAAGGCTGCAGCTTAAGATGATGGATGAGGGTGTGCAGATCGAGCGCTGTGTATTGGATCACATAAGTTCAATGACCGATCGGTATGCCATAGCAAGATATGAAGAGATCAATGTGCCCAAGTCCTGGGCAATATATTGAGGGGGCAGATGTTTTTCAGTGATGATTTTATTGAGGAGGTGCGCTCCCGGAACGATATAGTCGACGTGGTAGGAGAAAGGGTGCATCTGGAGCGCAAGGGCTCCAATCATTTCGGACTGTGTCCCTTTCACAATGAGAAATCGCCGTCCTTTTCGGTGCAGCAGTCAAAACAGATCTTCCATTGCTTCGGCTGCGGAGAGGGCGGAAATGTGTTCACCTTTCTCATGAAATATGAGAATATGACCTTTCCGGAGGCTGTAAAAGAGCTGGCGCACAGAGCGGGAATGGAGGTGCCCTCGGACGACGGTGCGGATCCGGGACGTTCGCAGGAGCTCAGGGATAAGAAGCAGACACTGCTTGCGATAAACAGGGAGGCCGCCCGCTATTACTACAATAAGCTTCATGAGGAGAGCGGCGCCCGCGGACTGGAGTATTTCAGAAACAGAGGCCTGAATGATGCTGTTATAAGGCATTTCGGCCTGGGATTTGCGGATACGGGCGGAGCCCCTCTGACAAAGTATTTAAGGAGCAAGGGCTACAGCGATGCGCAGATAATTGAGGCGGGACTTGCCACCAACGATGAAAAACGCGGGATATATGACAAGTTCTGGAACCGGGTGATGTTTCCGATCATCGACACGGGAAACCGCGTGATAGGCTTCGGGGGAAGAGTGCTGGGCGACGGGAAACCCAAGTATCTGAATTCTCCCGAGACGCCGGTCTTTGACAAAGGAAGGAATCTGTACGGACTCAATTATGCCAAAAATGCGAGAGCCGGGAATGTGATCATCTGCGAGGGCTACATGGACGTCATAGCCATGCACAGCGCCGGGTTCACGCAGGCCGTGGCATCACTCGGCACCGCGCTCACTCAGATGCAGGTAAACCTGTTAAAGCGCTGCGCTCAGGATATCGTGCTTTCCTATGACAGCGACGAGGCCGGGGTAAAGGCCGCAAAAAGAGCCATAGGTCTCATAAGGGAGGCGGGGCTCCGCGGACGTGTGCTGAACCTTGCACCGTACAAGGATCCCGACGAGTTCATAAAGAATGAGGGCAGGGATGCCTTTGCGGAGCGGGTAAAGAACGCCGAGAGCATATATTTCTTCGAACTGAGAGTTGCGGAAAAGGATTACGACTTAAACGATCCCGAGGGCAGGACGGCATTTATAAGAGAGGCTGCGAGGAAGTTAAGTGATTTTGAGGAGCCCATAGAAAGGGATAATTATATCGCTGCCACGGCGGACAGGTACGGAGTGCCGCTCGAGGATCTCAGACACATGGTCGCCGATATCGCGGCAAGAGAGGGAATAGCGGCACCGGCCCGGCGCAGGAGTACATGGAAGTCTCCGGAGAAGAAGCAGGAGGAAAGCGAGGAGAAGCTGTTAAAACCGCAGAGGATGATCCTGACCTGGATCTCCGATGAGCCCGGACTTTTGCCGGGGATAGAGAAGTATATCAGTCCGGATGATCTGACCGACGAGCTGTACAGATCTGTGGCTGTGAGGATGTTTGAGGATATAAAAAAGGGCGATCTGGTGCCGGCGAGGATCATATCCGCGTACCAGGATGAGGAGGACCAGAAAAGGATCGCGGCTATCTTTGACACGCCGGTGAACGCCGGAAAGGACAACTCGGAGCTCTCGGAATCGGAGCGCAGAAGAGCACTTGAAGTTCTGATCAAGGACATAAAGAAACATGCCTACGAGAAGGAGAGCCGGATGCTGGACAGGGCATCACCGGATTATTTCAAACAGGTGGTGGAGATCAGAAAGAAGATAGAAGAACTGGGGACTATGAAGATCGAGTTATAAACGATTTCAGAATAATCAAAAAGGAGAGAAAAACAGTGGCATCAAGCAGCAGGAAAAAAACCGGTGATCAGGGTGAAAAGAAGCTCTACGGAGCAGCCAAGGCGGCGCATGAGGGAGTTTTGTACGGCGCTGCCAAAAAGAGTGCCGAGCAGAAGGCGGCGAGGCTGAAATCCGAGAGGAAGGAGGCTTCGGGTTCAAAGTCAAAGTCCGCGGGAAAGACACAGAAAGCCGTGAAGGAAGAGCCCGCAAAGAAGAAGGCGGAGCCCGCAGGAAAGGCAGCCGCAGCAAAGACAACCGCATCGGCAAAGAAGGCGGAGCCCGCCGGAAGGACAACGGCAACGGCAAAGAAGGCGGAAAGCGCCGTGAAGGCATCTGCAGCTAAGAAGCAGGAGAACGCCAAAAAAGCAGAGCCTGAGAAAAAGCTGTACGGAGCAGCCAAAGCCGCACACGAAGGTGTATTGTTCGGAGCTGCCAAGAAGAGCGCCGAGGAGCGTGCTGCGAGGCTTGCCGCTGAAAAGAAATCCGGAAAAGCATCGAAGAGCGCTGACGGGAAAGCCGCTCCCGAGAAGAAAACAGGCAGCAGAAAGGCTGAGGCTTCCTCAGGTGAAAAGAAAACAGCCCAGCCCGAGAAGAAGCTTTACGGCGCCGCAAAGGCAGCGCATGAGGGCGTATTGTTCGGAGCCGCCAAGAAAAGCGCCGAGGAGCGCGCTGCGAGACTTGCCGCTGAACAAAAATCCGGGAAGACCTCAAAAAGCTCGTCCGTAAAGAATAAAGCCGAAAAGAAGGAGCAGTCCTCCGCGGGAGCAGGGACCGAAAAGAAGGAAAAGGCCGGCAAACAGGAGAAAAAGCTCTACGGGGCAGCCAAGGCGGCACACGAGGGAATCCTCTACGGGGCTGCCAAGAAGAGTGCCGAGGAGCGCGCAAAGAGACTTCAGGAGGGCACTGAAGCAGAGAGCCGTCAGCCTGCCGCAAAGGATAAGAAGAAAAAGAAGAGCGAAAAGGCCGCACAGGCTGAGATTGCCTCGAGCATTGAGGAAATTGATGCCAAGGATGCCAAGAACAAGAGAGCCCTGACCTGGGAGGAGGAAGAACTCCTGCTGGCGGGAGATTCCGAAGATCCCACCGCCGGTCATGAGATTGATGAGGTATTGCACCAGCGCTTCCGCAAGAAGATAAGCGACCTGCTCGTTCTGGCGAAGAAGAAGAAAAATGTCCTCGAATTCAATGATATCAAGGACTATATGGCCGATATGGGACTGGATGATGAGCATCTTGAGAGAGTGCTTGAGATCCTGGAATCAGAGGGCATCGACGTTTTGAAGACGGACGAGGACATCGACGAGCTTCCCGCTGACGACGAGATACTGAACGAGGAAGAGGACGATGTAGAAAATCTTGATCTTACTGTTCCTGACAGCGTGGCAATTGAAGATCCTGTACGTATGTATTTAAAGGAGATAGGTAAAGTACCGCTTCTTACCGCCGAGGAGGAGATAGTCCTCGCAAAGCGCATGGAAAAAGGCCTTGAGGCCGAGAAAAAGCTTCGCGATGACAGGACAAAGATGACTCCGGACGGCAGGAAGAATGTCATGGACAGGATAAAGGCCTATGAAAAGGAGCTGAAGGAGCTTAAGGGGGACGACGAAGAGACCGAGCTTGAGCGCGTAAGAAAGCAGGAGCTCATCGATAATGCCAAAAAGATGCTCGAGCAGGACAAACTGAAAAAGAAGCTCAGCCCCGCAGAGAAGGCAAAACTCAAGGATCCCATCGCTGACGGCGAGGAAGCCAAGAATAAGCTCGCAGAGGCCAATCTGAGACTTGTGGTCAGTATCGCGAAGAGATATGTGGGAAGGGGAATGCTTTTCCTGGATCTGATCCAGGAGGGGAACCTCGGCCTGATCAAAGCTGTAGAAAAATTTGACTTCAGGAAGGGCTTCAAGTTTTCTACATATGCGACCTGGTGGATAAGACAGGCCATAACCAGAGCCATAGCAGACCAGGCGAGAACTATCAGGATCCCCGTGCATATGGTCGAGACGATAAACAAACTGATCCGCGTAAGCAGACAGCTTCTTCAGGAACTGGGAAGGGAGCCCGTTCCGGAGGAGATCGCCGAGAAGATGAACATGCCTGTGGACAGGGTGAGAGAGATCTTAAAGATATCTCAGGAACCGGTATCACTGGAGACACCCATCGGCGAGGAGGAGGATTCCCACCTCGGAGATTTCATTCAGGACGACCATGTGCCCGTGCCTGCTGACGCAGCAGCGTTCACACTTTTGAAGGAACAGCTCATAGAGGTGCTGGGAACACTGACCGACCGCGAACAGAAGGTGCTGAGACTGAGATTCGGTCTGGACGACGGCAGGGCGCGCACGCTTGAGGAGGTCGGAAAAGAATTCAACGTGACCAGAGAGCGCATCAGGCAGATAGAGGCCAAGGCGTTAAGAAAGCTCAGACATCCCAGCAGGTCCAAGAAGCTTAAGGATTACCTGGATTGAGCATAAAAAACAGGCAGATGGCGGATAGCAGACCGTAGTATCGGAAAAACCAAGGAGTGACAGAAAATGATATCCAGACAGAGGATACGAATCGGAGATGTACTTGTCCAGAATCAGGTCATCACACCGGAACAGCTTGAAAAAGCACTCAAGGAGCAGAAGAGCAGGGGCACCAAGCTCGGCGAGACCCTCATCAGCATGGGATACGTCTCCGAGCAGAAGATGGTCGATATCCTGACGGAGCAGCTGCATATAGATTATGTGGAGCTAAGGAATATCAAGCTTGACAAGGATGCCGTCTATCTGATCAACGAGACTATCGCCAAGCAGTACAATCTGATACCGATAGGCTTTGACCCAGCAAACCCCAATGTCCTTCTGGTCGCCATGAGCGATCCAATGGATTTCATCGCAATGGACGATGTCTCCATCATAACAAACAGAAGGATACAGCCGGTTCTTTCAACCAGCTCCCAGATCGCTTATGAGATCGACCGCTACTTCGGCCGCCAGGCCGTGATGGAGGTCGCCGAGCGCTACAAGAAGGAGTTTGGCGAGGACGATAAAAAGGAAGAGGAAAAAAATGACCGAAAGGACGATCAGGCGGAAACGGACAATTCGCCTATAGTCGTCATGGTCCGCTCTATCATGGAGCAGGCTGTCCACCAGAGGGCGAGTGATATTCATTTTGAGCCCACAAGGGACGGCATAAGGATCAGGTTCCGCGTCGACGGAGATCTGATAGAGGCGATGAAGCAGGACTCCACCATTCAGGCGGCCATCACGGCCAGGGTCAAGATCATCTCCGGCATGGATATTTCCGAAAAGAGAAAGCCGCAGGACGGCCGCACGACCCTGGTGGTGGACCACGTGGAGTACGATGTCCGAGTGTCCTCCATACCGACAGTCTACGGCGAAAAGCTGGTAATGCGCTTCAATAACAAGGAGAGCCTGACCAGGGACAAGAGAGGACTGGGGCTCGAGGGCGACGATCTGGTCAAGTTTGATGACATGCTTGCACACCGCCACGGGCTGATACTTGTCACAGGCCCCACCGGAAGCGGTAAGTCGACCACGCTGTATACCGCGCTCTCACAACTCAACAGGGAGAATGTCAATATAGTGACTGTCGAGGATCCCGTTGAAGCCAATATTGACGGGGTAAACCAGGTGCAGGTCAACCCCAAGATAAACATGACCTTTGCGAGCGCGCTCAGATCCATCCTGAGACAGGATCCGGATATCATCATGATCGGTGAGATACGAGACCAGGAGACCGCGGAAATAGCCATTCAGGCTTCCATCACGGGACATCTGGTGGTCTCGACCCTGCATACGAACAGTACCGAGGCTTCGGTGGCAAGACTCATGAACATGGGGATCGAATCCTATCTCATCGCGGATGCCCTCGTGGGCGTGGTGGCACAGAGACTTGTCAGAAGGCTCTGCACCTGTAAACTGGAGAGAGAAGCCACGGACGATGAGAAGGAAGAGCTTTCCGTACCTTTGAACAAGCCGCTCAGGATCTGCGAGCACGTGGGATGCCAGAGATGCAGCCACACCGGCTATTTCGGGCGCATCGCGGTATATGAGATGCTCCCTTCATCCCCGGAGGTCCACACGGCGATAGCAAGGATGAGACCCAGCACAGAGATCAAGGAGATCGCGATATCCCAGGGTATGACCACCCTGAAGGAGCAGGCGGCGAGACTTGTCATGAGCGGCATCACGTCTATGGACGAAATGAGAAAAATCGCATACGAAGAGTAAAGGGGTCTGAGACGATATGGCCAATTTTAAATACAAGGTTATCACACCCGAGGGCAAAAATAAGAGCGGCACAGTGATTGCTCCCGACAGGAACGGGGCGATCGAACTGTTAAAGAACGGCGGAAATACCGTGGTATCCGTGAGTGAGGCAAGTATCCTGGAAAAGAGCATAGATCTCAAGTTTCTGAAACCGGGTGTGAGTTCAAGAGAGATGAGCGTGTTCTGCAGACAGTTTGTGACGCTCTCAAGCTCCGGTGTGAGCATCGTGCGCGCGCTGGCTATGCTCGAGGAACAGGCTGAAAACGAGGTGATGCGTGATGCTCTTAAGGAAGTGAGGCTGTCGGTTGAAAAGGGCGCGACCCTGTCCGAGAGTATGCACAGACAGAGCAAGGTCTTCTCCCCGATGTTTGCCGCACTTGTGGGAGCCGGCGAGGAGGCGGGCCGTCTGGAGGTATCCTTTGAGAGAATGGCCACGCATTACGAAAAGTCCGAAAAGCTCAAGAATATCGTCAAAAAGGCCATGATCTACCCGGCCATTCTGGCGCTGGTTTCGGTGTCGGTCGTTGTGATAATGCTGACGAGGATAGTTCCCATGTACGCGGCCATGTTCGAGCAGATGGGCACTGAGATGCCCGCAAGCACAAGAGGTCTCGTCGCGGTGAGCGGATGGTTCACTTCATTCTGGTGGATAGTATTGATACTGGCCGCGGCCGTGGTCGTAGGCTACAGGCTCTATGCATCATCTCCCGCGGGACGGATGCGGATCGACAGGATAAAGCTGAAGCTTCCGATACTTGGTAAACTGAACAGAAAGACCGCCTGTGCCCAGTTCTGCAGGAACCTCAGCACACTGCTGGGCGCGGGTATGCCTATTATCCGTGCGCTTTCTGTCACGGCGGGGACTGTGGGCAACGAGGTTTACAGAAAGATGCTCGAGGATACCGAGGGCGTGGTCACCAGGGGCTCACGCCTGGCGGATCCCCTTACCGACAGCGGCCTTTTCCCGCCTATGATCTGCAACATGATCAGAGTCGGAGAAGAGACCGGATCGATCGATACGATGTTGGAGAAGGCGGCGGATTATTACGAGGAAGAGGTCAGCGAGTCGACAGAGAGCGCTGCGGCTGCACTTGAGCCCGTGATCATTATTTTCATGGCGCTTGTGGTCATAGGCATAATAGCCGCGGTTTTCTCGCCGATGATATCTCTTTACACAAATATCGATGCATTATAGAAATATTAAATTTTTGTGATATAATGTCTAACATAACCCATTCATCATTGAGGAGAGACAAATGAGAATAAGAGGGCAGAGCAACGGTTTCTCACTGATCGAACTTCTGATCGCCATAACCGTCATGGTGGTGCTTGTAGGACTGATAGCACCCTATGTTATACGCAATGTGGACAGGGCGAGGGAAGTCCGGGATATGCAGACCATAGATTCCATCTATGAGGGCATAAATGCTGCACTGACCGATGAGGATGCCTATGATTCGTTCATGGAGCAGATCGCAGAGACAGGCGGCAAGGTGACCTGGCGCTATGGTGCCGTGGATATCGAGAGCGGCGACGGCGGTGTGGTATCGACGGACAACCTCTATCAGGAGGCGCCTCAGGATGCCTTCACCATAGAATATCAGTCGGTTATGGGCACGCAGATGCCCACGCTCACTTCTAACAGAGCAAAGAACAAGATCATTCGTTTCTCTTATCTTGACGGTCAGCTGAAGGTGTGGGTCGCAAGAACCGGCAGCAAGAACGAGCAGCGCGTTGTGGCGGACAGCAAGGGCAAGAAGTTTGAAATGCCGGAGACGAGCCGCGATGCGGATCTCGAAGCAGCGGATGAAGGTAAGTGATCCGCACGCTTCCGGGGGCTTTTCCCTTGTGGAGTTGGTGTTTGCAGTTTTCATTCTTGTTATGCTGACAGGCGCGATCTCGCCGGCTCTCATGCAATATGTTGAAAAAGGCAGGGTAAGAAGGGATACCCAGAGTATAGAAATGCTTTACAACGCTGTCAGCAGCGCCCTTGTAGATGAGATCGCATACGATTCCCTTAAGGCAGGCATGGGTGCGGACGGTGTTTATTCTTCTCCGATAGATGCGGAGAAGCTGTTTTTGATGGATGACGGTTTTTCCGAAGCTGTCAGGGATTATATGCCCACCGCGCCGGTTCTTATGTCCAAAAAAGCAAGGGGCAAGGACGGGCGCTATCAGATAATGGTAAGCGTATCAGAGAAGATAGATGCGGATACCGGGATACGCAGCATCAGGCCCTGTGTCTGGGCCGGAAATGCCGAAAGGGCTGCCGGCGCGGATCTGATATCGGGAGATGTGCCGGATTGGCTTAAAACCGAAGCCGCAGAGGGTTAAAAGAGGAAATGTCAGAAGTACTGTCAGTGGTCATCAACAACAATATAATAAGAATGGCGCATCTGAAGCGTGTACGCGGCGGCATACGAATCCGCAGGCTCATTGAGCGCGAGTGCCCGGAGGGGATGGTTGACGGCAATATTATCAAGAAGCCCGATGCGTTCGCCGGTTTTATCAGGCTGCAGATGAACAACGCCAATGTGCGCGTCAGGGACGTGGTATTTACGATACCCGCGGATAAGGTCATGACGCGTGAGGTAACCCTCCCCGAGATGTCTGACGCGCGCATCAGGCAGATCATAAATACCAACGCCGGAGAATATTTCCCGATCAAGCTCGAGGATTATGTCATAAGCTTTTACCGTGTGGCATCTGTCAGGAAGACGTCTGATGATGCTTCTTCCGCATCGGATGCCGCGGATGGAACAGCAGACAGTATTTCCGATCTGGCCGACGATGAGGATATAGAACTCACAAACCTTCAGGATTCCGCCGCGCCTAAAAAGCGGGGGCTGTTCACCGGAAAAGGTCTCGCACACAAGAAGAAAAAGCCCGCAAAATCCCGTAAAAAGGGCGACCAGACGGGAAGTGACGGGGCGGAAAAGTCCGTTAAGAGAAAGCGCGGCGAGATAAGGGTAATGGCAGTGGCTGCGCCGAACGACATGATCAGTGCGATCTATGAGACGGCGAGCTACCTCAAGGTTCACGTTGAATCCATAGATTTCATCGGCAACAGTGTCTATCAGCTTGCCAGGCTGCAGATAGGTAATGAGCCTACGCTCACGGTAGATATCTCCGGAGATCACACCGCTCTGACCTTCTTTGACAGCGGCGACATGATAATGCAGCGTAACATCGATTTCGGTGTTGATCAGATAGTCGATATTATCGCCCGCGAGAAGTGGGTGAGCCCCGAGAGGGCGGATGAACTCCTCCGGACTACTACGCTTATCACGGATGAGCTTCCGCAGAACTCGCCTGTCGGCGAACCGCTTTACTTTGCGATCGACATGATCCGCCGGACCATGATGTACTACACGAGAAACCGCGGTATGAGGCCTATAGAAAAGGTACTCATGATGGGCGATGCCGTATACTACAAGGGCATCAGGGACCTGCTCGAGGCCCAGCTTTCGGTACCGGTCACCTCCGTGGAGCAGCTTAGGGGCGTGTGGATACCCAGGACCGCTATGATGCACGATCAGGCCATGAGGTATCTGGACAATTACGGTGCCATTATAAAGCCCGTGGGCTTCCTCTCTCAGGAACTGTCAGAGGAGAAGAAGAAGAACGACAGTAACAGGATCTACAGGATGATCATTTTAGGAGCTGCTGCAGCGGGTATCGTGATGGTCGCGGTTCCTGCGGTCAGGTATTTCAGGGTCAAAAAGGATGTTGACGAGCTCAAGAAAAAGGTGATCGCGATCTCGGACGCTGATTCGGTACTGAACTCATACGAGCGGGCGAAGCTTCGGAATGACGATGTGAGAAATGTGGAGGGAACGACCGCGTCCAACAACGACGATCTCTCCGGTTTTATAGGGAAATTGGAGGAGATCAGGCCTGAGAGGCTGAGAATTGCCAATATATCCATAGATGAAGGCGATATCACCATGACGGTTTATGCGTCGGGCAAGGATGTTGTGGCTGCGCTTATCCGCAACCTTGAAGACGTGGAAAATATCTCGGATGTTGAAGCCAGCGCTATAACCAGTTATTATAACGGATCGGCCGAGACAGCCATGTGCACCGTATCCTGTGTGCTTACCAACAGGGAAAAGAAGGATTTTGAGGATACGAAGACCGAGGAGGCAGGAAACAATTGAAGTATTTATCCAAACAAAGACTCTTCCTGGCGGTGGCGACTGCAGTAGCGATCCTTGCGGTAGCGGGGTTCGGTATAGCAAGCCGCGTAAAGACCGCGGCAGCGGATCTGGAGAAGGAAAGGGAAGAGCTCTCTGCCGAGTACGACAGAAGAAAAAAGATAGATAACACAAGAAAGGAGTACAAAGCCCAGACTGATGCCTTTGACAGGGCATATGAGCTGATCACGGCCAAGTACCCCAATGGTATAACGCAGAACAATCAGCTGATGTTTCTTAGGGAGATTGAGGACGAATTCGGTCTGAGGATCACGTCGGCCAGTTATACCGATGCGGAGATACTCTACAGGTTCAGATATACGGCACCGGGCAACAGCGAACCCTACAGTCTGGTGCGCAGTACGATGCAGTTCCCGGTGGAACTCTCATACGACGAGTGGAAACGCTTCATCCGTTACATTGAGGAGACCGACGGCTGCGACGTGATACAGACCATGATCGCAGATTACGATGACAGCGGTTCCAGGGTGAGTGCGGATGTCACTATTTGTCAGTATGCCATCATAGGTGATGACAGAGAGGTGGAAGAGCTTACAGCTGAAGTGAGCGCCGGCACCGATAATATCTTTTATGCCCAGGGTATAAGCATGGATATGGGCATTGAAGCCGAAACGGAAGAGGTTTCCGGGCAGGAGTATATAAACGTGAGTTATGGCGACGGCGGTTTTACTGATTACAGCACCGACGATTATTCGGAGAACAGCGACAATGTCGGAGATTCTGTCACAGAAAGCCCGGAGGATCAGTCCTCGTCGGGAATCAGGTCAAATATCAGACAGTAATACTAAAAGCCGGAACAATGCCGGTTTCTCAATGGTGGAGCTCCTCGTTTCCATAGCGCTCATGAGCGTCATGACGGCGGTGCTCCTCCAGTCTTTTATCGTAGCCAGGCGCATAAACGCGCGCACATCGACAGAACAGAAGCTTCAGGTTCTGGCAAAGACGACCATGGAGAGCATGGAGGCGGCGGACCTCTCGGAAAAAGCGCTGAGAACCGCGGTTTCAGAGAACGGAAACATCACGATCGACGGCATAAAGTACAAGATAGAGAAAGTCAATGACGCCTACAGGCTGCTATACAATGACGTGGGCAACGGCCGGGGTCCCGTGGTGAGTTTCGGAAGCCAGTACGGGGTGTGGTGCATGGTGGATCCTGCTCCCTACAGTGAAAAGGAACGAAGGATAGGCTCCTTCGGAGGCGACGTTGTAAAATCCATCAACAAAATGGATCAGTCCGGGTATTTCCCGAGGGAGCGCAAGTTCGTGAAACTGAGCGTGGTTGTGTTCAAAATGGAGGAACACCTGTCAAAGGACGGCCCCGAGCAGATGAGATATGAGAGTGCACGATTCATAGACGGCGGTGTGTGATGAGAAAGTTTTTTGCCGGCTGTGTCAGAAAAATGAGATCGGAAAGCGGTCAGACCTTTATCCTGGTCACGACCGTGACGGCGCTTGCCACCGTACTCGGGGTGATGGCCATGGGCGGTGCGCTGCTTAGCCTTAGAATGCGCGGGATGAAGAGACTTTCCGACAAAAACTTTTACAGGCTTGAGCTCGCTTTGAACGAGATGTGTGCAGGCATTGCGGGTGATGTGACGGTCAATGCCGACATCTCTGATCCGCATGCCTGGGCGGAAAATGTGCTTTCATCGAGGCTGTCCATCATGGACATCTCGGTTCTTGATGACGTGTCTTATCAGAGAATGAGCAGCAGGAGATCTTTTGTGGGGGAAAACGCGGCTCAATGGGTGGAGTCCTTCTCGCTGACGATACCCTCTGCATCAAAGAGCAGGGCGGTTACGGATAAAACGGAGGAGGTAAATGTGACCGTCGGCGATATAAGGCTTAACAGTGATGATTCTATGGTGCTGAAGGATGTGACGGTGACCCTCACCAATTATGAGAGGGACGCGCAGACAGCCATAAACTGTGATATGAGGATCTATTACCCGATCGGAAGGTCAGGTATTGATGAGGTGGTAAAGCTTGAGAACTGGCGAAGGATCGGATAAAAAAAGACAGGATCAGGGTTTTTCGCTGGTTGAGCTTCTGGTGGTCATTTCGATAATCATGACAATGACCGGAATTACGGTGATAGGTATGGGCTCATACCGCGGAAAGGTCACCGAGAGACAGACGAGAGATGTGGCGAACGAGCTTGTGGTCGCGCAAACCGCACAGCAGACCAAACCCGGTGATTTTACGGCATCTCTTGTGCAGGATGATCAGCACTACTGGAATCTTGTGATCACGAGGCTGATGGACGGAGAGGAACTGCCGTCCGAATTTGAGAGAAAGAGACTGGGCAGCGCCAATTCCTTAAGGATCACCGATGATTCCGGAAGGACGCTTTCGGAGGATGCGGACGGAAGCTATAAAAGCTGGCGCTTTGACAGGGAGAGCGGCGCATGTGTACAGGGTGCCGGGAGCATAATGTTCACCGGTTCGGGGAAAACCTTCAGACTCACTGTATATGAGGCCACAGGCCGGGTGGAGGTCAGGACGGTATACAGCGGCAGGTGATCGGGTATTTGATGCGGATGAGAGTGGAGAAAATTGCGAAAAAGCTTAAAAATGCTGCCGGGATGAGCCTTGTGGAACTCATAGTGGGACTTGCCATATCCTCTGTGGTTTCGATTATGGCGGCGCAGTTTTTTTCGATGGCGGTGAGGCTTCATCGAACCAGCACCGAGATGTCGAATCTCCAGAAGGACGCACAGCTCATTTCCTCCCAGCTTGACCGCGCCATTATGAGCACCGAGGAACTTTATTACTTTGACAACGGCTCGGAGAATTTTCTGCTTTTGGGGCGCTTTGACAACAGCGGCGCAAGCGTTTCATTTGAAGGTCAGATATTCTATTTTGACAGATACGAGAAAAAATTCTACATGGACACAGCCTTTGAGGCACCGGTAACAAAGTCCGTGCTTTTCAATTCACTGAGGGCACAGAGCGAGATAGGGCGGCTTAAGAATCCGGAGTATCTCGTGAGCAACAAGGTTGAAGATGTAGAATATTCCCTGTCGCAGAGTATAAACGACATGAAAAATCTCGGAAACAGGACTTACGTTCCGAAGGGTAAGTTTACGGTGTCCGTCGGGATCACAATGCAGTACAGAGAGAGCAAGAAATTTGAGCAAAAGTTAAAGATCATGCCGAGAGCAGGTATCAAGGAGATCACATGGAACTGAAAAAGAAAATCGAGCTTAATGACAACTGGACCCTGGAGGTGAGAAATACTCTGCTTAACATGAAGCCCGGGGAGACCTTAAGAACCTCGCTGCCGGCGAGTGTCTACAATACTCTCATCGAAAATGACCTGATGGGCGAGCCTACGGTGGGAGAACGCGAATTTGAGGCGCTGGAGCTCATGAAGGGGGAGTTTATCTTTGAGACCACATTTGATCTTGATATCGAGACACTCTCGTCAGATGCGCTGTCTCTGGTGTTCTACGGGATCGATACTCTGGCGGATGTGGTATTGAACGGGATAGAGCTTGGACACACCGACAATATGCACAGAACGTGGCGATTTGATGTGTCGTCTGTCGTCTCGTCCTCAAACAGGCTGACTGTGGCTATCCATTCGCCGACCGCTTATATCGCGGAAAAGAACAAAAAGGTTTTTGCCGGGGGCACGCCCGATGCGATGGAGGGCTTCCCGCACCTCAGAAAGGCACACTGCATGTTCGGCTGGGACTGGGGGCAGAGACTGCCTGATGCCGGTCTGTTCAGGGGTGTCGAGCTTATCGCGCACAACAGGGCGGATATCAGCGAGGTGCGCGTTTATCAGGAACACGTAAAGACGGGCCGCGGGATACACGGCTATATCATTCCCGAGGTGAGGCTTCACGTCACGACGGAGATAAACGTCTGCGAGGAGGGCGAGCCCGTCACTGTGGGTGATATTGAGACACTGCATGCCATGGGTCTTAAGATAATAACCGAGGTGGTCTCTCCGGATTGCGCGGTCTACAAGATGGAGGAGAGAAAGCGCGGAAGGATACTGGACGAAGAGGGCGAGAAGGGCGTCACCAATATTGTTAAGATCCCCGATCCGAAGCTATGGTGGCCGAACGGTTACGGCGAGCAGCCGCTCTACGAGGTGTGCGTGAAGCTCACTGACAGAAACAGCGGGGAAGTGCTGGATGAGAACAGGTTAAAGATCGGACTCAGGATACTTACAGTCAATCAGGACCCGGTATCTGACGGTGGAAAGAATTTCGCATTTAAGGTGAACGGGCTGCAGATCTTTTCCATGGGAGCTGATTATATTCCCGAGGATAATATCCTGCCCAGAGTTAACCGCGAGCGCTCCGAAAAGCTCCTGGATGAGGCGGTCAAAGCCAATTACAACATGATAAGAGTGTGGGGCGGCGGTTATTATCCCGACGACTGGTTCTTTGATCTGTGCGATGAGAAGGGGCTGATCGTATGGCAGGATTTCATGTTTGCCTGTGCCGATTACGAGCTGGATGAGGATTTTGAGAGTAGTATCAGGGCGGAAATAGCCGACAATGTAAAGAGAATACGCCATCACGCATGCCTTGGCCTGTGGTGCGGAAATAACGAGGTGGAGACTCAGGTGATCGACGGAGCGTGGAAGCCGTCAATGAAGCAGAGAGCGGATTATCTGAAGATCTTTGAATATATCATCCCTGGGATTCTTAAGAAGCTTGATCCTGATACCTGCTATTGGCCGAGTTCTCCGTCATCAGGCGGGAACTTCGACAATCCCTGGGCTGAAAATATCGGCGATGCCCACTACTGGGGAGTCTGGCATGCCTGTGAGCCATTTACGGCCTACAGGGATCACAGTTTCCGCTTTGTGTCGGAATTCGGCTTCCAGTCATTCCCGTGCCTTGATACCATAAAGAGGTTCGCTTCGGATGATGAACTTAATATCTTCTCCCGCACGATGGAGCTTCACCAGAGGAACAGCGCTGCCAATGGAAAGATCATGATGTATCTTGCAAAGCAGTATCTGTATCCGAAAAATTTCGAGATGCTCATATACGCTTCACAGATGCTTCAGGCTGATGCCGTGAGGTACGGACTTGAACACTTCAGGAGAAACAGGGGAACGACCATGGGCGCTGTCGTATGGCAGCTTAATGACATTTCGCCGGTGGCTTCCTGGTCCTGTATTGACAGCCCCGGCAACAGAAAGGCGCTTTACTACGCTGAGAGACGCGCCTTTGCACCTGTGATGATCTCATGCGAGGAGCACGGAGAACTGGATCAGAGGCCTGATGTGAATGCACAGCCTGCGCCTGTGAACTTTGACGGAAGGATCCATGTGGCGAATGAGACGGAGAAGGTGTTTACAGGGAAGATGGGTTGGGCGCTCAGGGATCCGAAATCCCAGGTGCTGACATCCGGCGAGGAGAGCGTTACCATACTGCCTTATGACGGAAAGTATGTATATGAGGTCGATGCCGATGCCATGGCGGGTTTTGACCAGTTGAGTCATCACCTTGAATTCTCCCTGACAGACGATTCCGGAGCTGAGGTATCGAGAGGAATGGTGCTGTTCTGCGCACCCAAGCATTACAGGTTCGCCAAGCCTGCAATATCCGTGAAAAGGGATGGCAGCAGGGTCGTGGTAGAGAGCGACAGCTTCGCTTCCGGAGTCTGTATTATGGACGGCGGACATCCCGCGGTGCTTTCAGACAATTTCTTCCACATAGAGGCCGGTGTCCGGGAGCTTGAGCTTGAGAAGGAGCCGGAAGGGGAACTTAGCGTCGTGTCTGTTTATGACATAGCGGGGATGTGAAGGGATGAGTCTTTCGCTTTCCGACAGACTGGAAGCTGTGGCGGAGCTTGTAGGGGAAGCGGCGGGATCACTGAGGAGTCCATTGCCGTCGAATGATGGGCGGGATCCATCTTGGTTGACCAATAAGGTCGTTGCTGATATAGGCACGGATCATGGTTATCTTGCGGCTGCTCTTCTTGAGAGAGGTATCGCAAACGGGACTATTGCCTGCGATGTGAATGAAGGACCTCTGAGCAGAGCAAGGGAGACATTGGCCGGGTATGAAAACGCAGAGGTGAGGCTGTGCGACGGCATGACCGGGCTGAAGCCGGGTGAAGCGGATATAGCCGTGATGGCGGGAATGGGCGGCCGGCTCATGATGCACATCATCGAAGACGGAGATCCCGGACGTCTTGGGATACGGGCTATGGTCCTGCAGCCGCAGTCCGAGATCTATGAATTCAGGGTATTCCTTCGCGAGAATGGGTTTCAGATCGTCGATGAGCGCTCGGTCTGGGACACCGGCAAGTTTTATCAGGCGATGCTGGTAAAGGTCGGGGATCGTGAAGATAAGGAAGATCTTAACCGCGGGTCGGAACTTGTTAATCATTGCCGGGGAACACTTAAAAACCCCGAAAATACAAGTATCCAGACCATTTATGACCGGTTTGGTCAATGTGGGATTTTAAGAGGCGATGTAGCTCTGCTTAAGTATGTTGAATTGAGAATAGACAAGCTTAAGGAGATAATAGGGGCTGTTCCCGGACATGATCGTGACAGACTCGCTGAACTTAAAAGCGAGCTTGACTATACAGAGACTGCCAGAAGGATCATTACAGAAGGAGGGTGTCATGAAGCTTTCGGCGATCATAAACCAGCTTGAAGAACTTGCTCCGGACAAATTTGCTCTTTCATATGACAATGTGGGTCTCCTCTGCGGCCGTGCCGAGCGTGAGGTGAGCAGAGTGTTCATTGCCCTCGACGCCACGGATCAGGTGGTAGATGACACGATAAGACAGGAAGCCGAGCTGCTCATCACACATCACCCGCTTATCTTTCGCGGAATAAAGAAGGTCAGCGATGATGATTTCATCGGCAGACGGCTCGTGAAGCTGATTGAGAATGATGTGAGCTACTACGCCATGCATACTAATTTTGATGTGTGCGGTATGGCTGATGCGGCAGCAGATGCGTTGGGGCTGATGGACAGAGAGGTTCTGGAGGTGACCAGCGAGGATGAGCTGTCCAAGGAGGGAATAGGCCGTGTGGGTTACCTGCATGATCGGATGACTCTTCCGCAGTGCGCAGAACTGGTCAAAGGCGTGTTCCACACTGATGCGGTGAGAATATTTGGAGATATGGATGCCGGTGTGTCCCTTGCGGCGGTATGTCCGGGATCGGGCGGCAGTACCATAGACCTTGCGATCGAAGCCGGTGCCGATGTTCTGATCACAGGGGATATCGATCACCATGAGGGCATTGATGCCGTGGCGAGAGGTCTGAATATCATAGACGCCGGACACTATGGCATAGAAAAACTCTTTATACCATACATGCGCGATTTTTTCAGACGGCAGATGCCCGGGCTCGATATTATTGAGGCAGCGGATATACCGCCCTTTGTGACGGTGTAGATTGTTTTTTGCAGCACATTGTGATATTCTCTACGTGGTGTTTTGCGGATATGATGGAATTGGCAGACATGCAGGATTTAGGTTCCTGTGTTGAAAGACGTGTGGGTTCGAGTCCCACTATCCGCAGTGATTCAAATAGGAAGCCTCAGGAAGATGCGGTCTCCTGTGCCTAAAGACGTGTGGGTTCGAGTCCCACTATCCGCAGTAATTCAAATAGGTTATGACATCTTTTAATTCCGACATATTTATGGCTCCAACAGAACAAATGCTCAACAATGCAGCTATAGCGAATGTTTGTTCTTTTGCCAACCACAAAATAGAAAACAGCCTTAAGTGATTACCTGAGAATCCATACAAAGGCGAGAAACATAAGGAATCTGATGATTTCGGGAAGGAAAGTTTCATGAAGAAGATTCGAATAACATTTAATTCTCCTGTCACTCTGGGCTTCGTCTTTATCAGCTTTGCTGTAATGGTGCTTGGGTTTATCACCCGCGGTGCTTCGACATCGCTGCTTTTTATGACCTGGCACTCGTCGCTGATTTCTCCGCTTACTTATCTTAGACTCTTCACCCATGTGCTGGGACACAGCGGCTGGGATCATTATATCGGAAACATGGCATATATCCTGCTTCTCGGACCGATGCTCGAAGAAAAATACGGATCAAAAAAACTCATCAGTGTTATGCTGATCACGGCTGTTGTAACCGGACTTGTCAATTACATTTTCTTCTGGCATGTAGGTCTCTGCGGCGCCAGCGGTATAGTCTTTGCCTTTATCCTTTTGACTTCATTTACGAACTTCAAGGAAGGTGAACTGCCGCTGACCTTTATCCTGGTCTTTGTGATCTACATCGGGCAGCAGGTCTTTGAAGGTGTATTTCTTAACGATAATGTTTCAAACCTGTCCCATATAATCGGTGGCCTGATAGGCGCTGTGGTGGGATATCAGTTCAACAGGAAATCTCAAACGTAACGCAAGGTTATGATATACCGTATGCAGATGGTGCAAGCCTGGGAAATACAGATAAAACAGACAAAATTGCATGTTTTATCTGTACACAGGCAGTGAAGCAAGGGAGACAATACAGATAAAACGAGCAGTTTCTCATGTTTTATCCGTTTGAAATCGTGTGAGCATCAGTTAGTATCAGAAAAGGAGGATTGGCATGCCGGATGTATATGCAGCCTGGTACGATGAAGTTCCCGAAGGGGATTTTATTTCGAAAGCGCCAACATACCGTGTCGGCGAGCTGTTCGGGCGTTTTCACAGGGCCGAATATGTATATGATGACGTTTCGATGAAGTACTACTGGTATGATCCCCGCGAGTACGGCGTCGCCGATAACGGGAAGCTCACGCTGCTTACTTTTCTGCACGGAACGAGCAATGCCCTTGTCGGAGATGTGTGCATCAACTACACCGGTGCCGAACTCTATGCTTCCGACGCCTATCAGGAAAAGCTCGGGGGCGCATTTATTTTGATCCCCGTCGCAAATGAATACCGCGACGAAGAAGGCAGCGTCAAGGGACAGTGGTCGCCTGACTATTTTGACACAGTGCACAGCCTCTTTCTTGATTTCATAAAGGAAAAGACAGACGGCGTCGGGCTTCGCGTATTGCTCGGCAATTCTTCGGGGGCCACCTTCGTACTCAGACTGATGGATAACTACATGGATGATTTTGACGTTGTTATCCCGGTCGGCAGCGATGCGCTGCCGGATGATGCGGGTCTGGATCTGTATGACGAAAAGGGGAAGTGCCTGTTTCTGGCCATCTGCAAAAGAGATGAGTTCCACCCCTTTGAGGAAAAGCTGAAAAGCAGAATGGACAGGCTGGAACGCATGAAAAATGCATTCCTGTTTCTTCCTGAGTGGACAAGGAACGGAGATAAAGGGATCGCTTCGATCATCGGCGGCGTGGAAATGGGGCAGCACTGCCTTATGAATGCCATTCAGGCAAACCTCATGTTTGATGACGGGACACCTATGGATCCGAGGCTTCCGGATGGGCTCACCGGCTGGATCGCAGATTACGGGAAGAAGATGTCTGATCAG
>JAILGA010000042.1 GCA_024697225.1 Lachnospiraceae bacterium | reverse complement strand
CACATAATCAACACCGGTGTGGCGGGCTCTCTCGACGCAGCCATCAATATAGGAGACATAGTTCTTTCGACTGATGCCTGCTATCACGATGTGGACGCGACAATCTTCGGATATAAGCCCGGAGAAGTACCGCAGATGGGGCGCATGGAATTTCCGGCGGACGCGGATTTAAGGGTTGCACTGAAGCAGGCCATAGAAAAAGCGGCACCGGACATCGGTGTGTTCGAGGGGCGCATCGTAAGCGGTGACCAGTTTATTGCCGATCCTGACAGAAAGAGAAGGATTAAGGAGACCTGGAACGCTCTCTGCACGGAGATGGAGGGTGCAGCCATCGCGCAGGCGGCATATCTCAACGATATACCGTTCTGCATAGTGAGGGCGATCTCCGACAAGGCCGACGGCAGCGATGTGGTAGACTATCCCGTATTTGAGAAAAAGGCCGCGGCCGACTGCGCGGCACTCATAAAGGCGTTTCTGCAGGGGTGAGCACATACTGCAGACGAAACAGACGGCGGTCCGCTGTTTTTCGAGTTGCATAAAGGATGATTTCATATTTTAAAGAGCTGCAATTTCCGATATGACAGAAGAAACCTTTCACAAGTTTAATAATATCCGCGAGATGATCGCAGAAATGCAGTACCGGGACGGCACTGCTCTTCTGTGGGAGGAGAACGGCGGAGTAAAAGAAAAGAGCTGGCGTGAGCTGGCATCCGCCGCGATCGATAAGGCCTATGACCTCCCGGGATATGCGGATGCGGTGGTCTGGGACGGCAAAGCCGCAACGATCGAGCGAATACTGGCGGATTTCATGGCAGGCCGCAATGTGCTTCTTGCCGGTGAGCATATGGAGCGGGAGTCTGTCGACGGGGCGGCAAGCTCGCTGGAGCAGAGGCAGACAGGTTTCCTTAAGAACCATAGCGCGGTAGCTCTTTTCACCTCAGGTACTACGGGCAAGCCCAAGGGCGTGATACTCACACAGAGAAGCATTGCGTTCAGCCTCTGGTCCGGTCAGAAGGTGCTCGCATGCGGACCGGGGGATATCATCCTGTCGGAGCTTCCCGTATATCATGTGTACGGACTGGTCGCTTCGCTTTTGTGGGGACTTGCCTATCAGGCTACGGTTGCCATAGGTCGCGGTCCCGGGCATCTGAAGGAGGATATGGAGCTATTTAAGCCCACGATCCTGCCGGCAACACCGCGGATGGTGGAAGGGGTCGCCGAAAGACAGGAGTTCAACAAAGAACTGAGGACTCTTATAATAGGAGGATACTTCCCCGGGGAAAAACTGATAGAAGAGCTTCGCTCCTGGAACGGCAGCTTCCATGTGGGCTACGGCATGACGGAGACCGCCTGTCAGATAGCCATGTCCATGGACAGAGATGAACCGCAGAAACTTACGCCGTTCCCCGGGGTACACATAAAGATAGATGATGACGGCGAGATATGTATAGAATCGCCATCGATCATGGAAGGATATCTGGGCGAACCGCCCCTCATGGAACCGGTATTCAGGACCGGGGACCTTGGGGAGCTGGATGAACAGGGAAGACTGATAATAAAAGGGAGGAAAAAGGCATTATGAGCAACAAAGTGACATTTGACCATTCAAGAGCAGCAGGCTTTATCTCCGCGGACGAAGTATCCATGATGGAGGCCCAGACCGCGGCGGCGGCGAAGATCTTAAAGGACAAAAGCGGCGCCGGAAACGACTTTCTGGGCTGGATAGATCTGCCTGTGGATTATGACAAGGACGAATTTGCGAGGATAAAGAAGGCTGCCGCCAGGATACAGGCGGATTCGGAGGTGCTTGTGGTCATAGGCATCGGCGGCTCCTATCTGGGCGCCCGTGCAGCCATTGAGTTCCTGCGCCACAGCTTCTACAACGTGGTCGACAAGTCCGTCAGAAAGACACCCGAGATCTATTTCTGCGGCAATTCCATAAGCGCAACCTATCTGCATGATCTGCTCGAGGCAGTGGGCGACAGGAATTTCTCGGTCAACATGATCTCCAAATCCGGCACCACCACCGAGCCCGGCATCGCTTTCCGCATCTTCAAGCAGAAGCTCATCGACAAATACGGCAAAGAAGGTGCCGCAAAGCGCATCTATGCCACCACGGACAAGGCAAGAGGGGCGCTCAAGCAGGAAGCTGATGCCGCGGGCTATGAGGAGTTCGTGGTACCGGATGATGTGGGCGGAAGATTTTCAGTGCTCACGGCCGTGGGACTTTTGCCCATAGCGGTGTCCGGCGCTGACATAGACAAGCTGATGGAGGGCGCGGCAGCAGGCAGAAAGCTTGCGCTCGAGACTCCTTATGCCGAAAACGATGCCCTGAAGTATGCGGCCGTAAGGAATATCCTCTACCGCAAGGGCAAGTCCGTCGAGGTTCTCGCCAACTACGAGCCCTCGATACACTATGTATCCGAGTGGTGGAAGCAGCTCTACGGCGAGTCCGAGGGCAAGGATCAGAAGGGTATCTTCCCGGCAAGCGTCGATCTCACAACAGACCTCCACTCCATGGGTCAGTTCATCCAGGACGGCGCAAGGATCATGTACGAGACCGTGATCCACGTGGAAAAGAGCCGCTTCAGCCTGACCATCCCCGCCGAGGAATCCAATCTCGACGGCCTGGGATATCTCGCCGGCAGGACAGTTGAATTTGCCAATGACGCAGCGATGAACGGCACGGTTCTCGCCCACACCGACGGCAACGTTCCGAACCTCATGATAAACATTCCGGAGATGACCGAGTATTACCTCGGTGAGCTCTTCTATTTCTTTGAGTTCGCCTGCGGCGTCAGCGGCTATCTCCTGGGAGTCAATCCCTTCAACCAGCCCGGCGTCGAGAGCTACAAGAAGAACATGTTTGCCCTCCT
>JAILGA010000032.1 GCA_024697225.1 Lachnospiraceae bacterium | reverse complement strand
ATGTGAACATCATGCCGAGGGTCAGCATGGTGGTTACAACGCCTTTTGTTATCATTTTCCTTGATGTTTTCATGATCAGCTCCTTACCCGTTGAACGGGCTATAACACATGATCTTATGATAATGATACTTCCAACATATGCCAAACAGTTGAAAAAACTGGATAGCGTAAACCAATTTTCGGAAACAAATGAGCAGAGATACTCCGATGTACTATATGATCAGATTTGCTTCCGCCATTATACCACGTTTCTTTATGGTTGTATATCTCTGCCTCCGCAAAAGGTAGCCCGACCTCCGCTTCGCTACGGTCGGCCTTTTATTCGGGTTTTGCCATAATCCTTGATCTGCTTGGGGTATTGTATCTGCCGCCATCCATCTGTAAACCCCGCAGCCGCTGCGCGGTGCGCTTCGCGCAGGGTTGACAGCTGGATGGTGGCAGATGATTGGTCATTAAGCAGATCAAGGATTATCAGGCGCTTCAGCGCCTTTTTTCAGGGCCAGGGCGCCAGCCCCTGGCTTCTGCGTCTCATGCTCCGAGCTGTTGATTGATCATGTCCTTAAGCCACTTCAGACTTTGTTTTTCCAAGCCTGGAATCTCGGCATCCAATGCCTCTGAATAATCCCATCCACTCTGTCTCTTTCTCAGATCGCGGATCAATTCTTCTTGTTCCTGACGACGCCTTTGTTTCTTCTGTTCTTTCTTCTGGTAACGCAGTAGATCTATTATCTTTCCGCCATTCTGCTTAAAGGCTCTCATCTGCGCCATTTGATCGCATCCGAGCACACTCCAGCCCATCGGGCGGCTGCTGAGTCTGCTGCTTAATACATGACTCACCTGTCCTTCTGCGCAGCATCCCCATACACCACCACTTTCTGCTTTTCGTATCTCTATGCCTGCCCAGTTGTTTTTGAAGTATTTCCAGGCTGCTTCGACATCTTCTCGCTTTCTGGGATTGTCTGTCACCTTCAGAATCGCTTTGTACTGTGTTTTAAGCCCCTCCAGATATGCTCCGTTTATACACTCCCATAGGACTTCCTTGATCTCGTCCGCGTTCTCCAGATGAGCGGTAGAGGTGTTTATGTATTTCATTATGTGGAACTTATCCAGCACAAACCTGCTCTTGTCGATCACATCCACACCGGTTTTGATCCATCCGGCGCCATCTCCGGCTATATATATGCGTTCCAGTACATTCGGATCATACGTGTTGTAGATATACTTTTCTACTTCCTCCCATAGCTTCCGATTTTCGGTTGCCCCTTCATATACGCCACTGAATACCTTTTTCCCGACGAGCTTATATCGGTGCTTCTTCGACCCCTCTGGCGATTCATCTATGATATCTTCATAAACCACTACGAGCTTCGGCATGATTGTATTTATCTTGTTTCCGTTGCTGTCTTTCTCCAGATCTCCTTTATTCTCCCAGAATTGCGCGGCCACATGGTCTTCATCCGCGACGATATGCAGAAACCTGAGCGTTTTTTTCTGCGCGTATTCTTTTTCCGGCATTTCCACGACGGTTCCATGCACCAGTTCCTTGACAGCCTCTTTGCTTATGCTTTCAGTGCGGCTGGCAGCTTTGCCTCCCTTTGCATAGCTGGTTAGGATCGTTTCTTCCAGCACCCTCGATGCGGCTGCCAGTGTGATCCTCTGATGCCCATCAAGCCCCAACAGCTCATCCAGCAGATATATGTTTTTCCCGCCGTTCTTGGGAACATATCCCCTTCTTTTGAATCTGATCAATCCCATCACATCTACCAACTCTCGCGGCTCGTCCTTGTGCTCAACATACCAGTTCTTTTTCCGTACGAGGCTGTTGAAGATTTCTTCGTCAATCAGTTCATATATCTCCGAGATCATGCTGGCACCAAGCGTTTCCAACCTCTTCTGTATGTCAATGGACAGTTCTGCGCAGTCTATTGCTCCATCCAATAGTTTCTGGATATCTTTCTCTATCTCGTGTACATCGTTTCGAATAAAACGTGCTATACTTTCATACATGGGCTTTACCTCCTTCGTTATGTTTTTTCTTCGCAGATCTAATCATAACATTTGAGGTACTGCCCATTCTTTATTTTTCCGAAAGTATGTTTACGCTAATATCCTGAGGTGTAAAACAAAATCCGGTACCACCGCCCGTACCGGGGTGATACCGGAATGTTTCCCGACAAAAATATACAGGGATATTATTTGTATAATGTCTCTGCCATATAGGCGATTTCATCCGCCGCCGCGTGGAGTTCCTCTATCGTGGCATTGATCGTACCCATCTCCTCATTCTCAACAGCTATACTGTCACTGATCTGACGGATCCTGGTCAGGATGTCCTTAACTGATTCATTGACATTATTGAGCTTTTCGGAGATATGTCCCGTTGTTTCCTTCGTCGAGTTAGACAGTGTCTGAACTTCCGTGGCGACGACAGCGAATCCGCGACCTGCATCACCGGCTCTGGCCGCCTCGATCGAAGCATTGAGCGACAGAAGATTGGTCTGATCGGCGATACTCTGAATACTGCTGATGATCTCCATTGAATCGGCAACGGCGATCTCTATGGTATTTGCTGCTTCAGTAACCTGCTCCTGCTTTAATGATACCTCCCGCATCTGATTTGTCGCCTTCTCGACATTGGCGGAAATCTCGGCCATGCCGGTTCTGAGCGATTCAATATTGGGTTCCATTTCCTCTTCAAAGCGCGTTCTGTTGGCTTTCTCAGCGCTTATATCGAGTATTGTTCCCGCAGCCATCAGAGGCTGATTCTGCATGGACCATACCACGTAGCTTGACGCTCTGACCCATACCCAGTGGCCGTCTTTATGCTTGATGCGGTATTCCATATCAAACACGGTCTGGCCCGAGGGGTCCGCGAGCTGTTTTGCCATGGCTTCAGATGCCATCGGTACATCGTCAGGATGGATCTTCGTGATCCAAGTCCCCATCACATCCGGGAACTCCGATGAACCCGGTTTGTATCCGAGGATCTTCTTAAACTGATCGGAATATACCATCGGAGAATTGATATCATTTATATCATATTTGGTCAGATCCATGCTCCAGCTGCCTTCAAGCATCATCTTATCAACAGCCATCTGTCGCCTTGAATCGTGCTCAAATATCTCAGCTGTTTTCTTCTGTTCATCTATATCGGAGAATGTACCGATAAACTCCTTAGGCGTACCGTCTGCATTCCGGATACAATCCCCAGCCGCATGATACCATCTATATCCCTTAGTCTTGGTGAGCAGTCTGTAATCGATATCGAATCTGGTCCTGCCCGACTTGTCACCTGCCGCGGCACCAAACGCAGCAAATACCGCTTCCGCATCATCGGGATGCATTATTTTGCCCAATGCGCTCATGTCATCCGGAAGCTCGGTCTTTGAATACCCAAGCATCCGTCTGAACTCATCGGAATATTCGACCGTCTGATTTCCGTCCGCGTAATAAAAGCTCCGCCAGATGCCCAGATGAGTACTGTTATTGACAGACTCAAGCTCGAGCCTGCTGTTGTCAAGTTCCTCATTCAAACCGGTAATCTGATCCTCAAGCTCGGCAATTCTTGCATCCTTACTGTCGATCACCTCCTTTTTTCGTCCAAACATACCCTTCCCCCCCATGTTTATAGCTCTTGAACAACCGGCACGTCATCCCCTCTGATGCTGATTATCTGTTTATTATACCAAAAAAACATATCATAATCACTGTTTTGTCTGCGTGATATTTATTTTTCTGTTGTTATATGTGCCGACGGAGGCTTTTAATCTATTGCTTTTTTCTCAAGAAAGCCGCTCATCGAAGCTGTACCCCTGTTCACTTCCATGAACAGTGCGCCCTCAACTGCCGTGCTGTGTATCCTTGCACCGGCATCCTCAAGTCTGTCCAAAAGGTCCTGATGCGGGTGCCCGTAACGGTTGTTGCGGCCGCATGAAATAGCGGCAAACACGGGCTTCACAAGATCAAGGAAGTCCGCGTCGGTAGTATATCCGGAGCCGTGATGCGCAACCTTCAGCAGTGTATAACTCTTTTTGCTATCAGGCTCCGCGGATAAAATGTATTGTTTAAGCTCTTCCTGCCCGGCGCCCTCGACATCCCCAGTGAGAAGAGCCGAGAATCCGCCATAGTTCAATGACAGGATCACAGAGGCCTCATTGGGATCCCCATACCGCAGATTTTCAGACGGTCCCAGGCAGTCGATCGTCATATCCCCCCCTGTAAGTCTCTGTCCCCTGGAGATGCGGCTGACTTTTATTCCCTCGCTTTCTGCTGTGGCTATCAGTTTTGCAAGGTTTTCTCCACCGGTGCTCTCAGACACATCAGGAACAACCAGCATATCAACCTTCACCGTGCGCATCGGATCATCCAGGATCTCCTGTACGCCGTTCACATGATCGTCATCGCCGTGAGTCACGATCATGGCGTCAAGCTTTGATATGCCCTCGTACTCCAGATAGGGTTCTATCACAGCGGAGCCGACACCGCTTCTCGAACTGCTGCCCCCGTCCAGCAGGATATTCAGGCCATCGCCTTCTATAACTATTCCATCCCCCTGCCCCACATCAAGAACAGTGATCCTCAGTTCCGGCTTAAATCTCAGAGAAAGTATCAATACAGCTGCAGCAATATAAACTGTTTTGACGGCCGATGCACGTAGTATACCGCCGGTTCCTCTCTTTTTACACCGCCTCTCATGTTCTCTGTACACATACACATATATCATCATGCAGAGTATCATCCCGTAGTACACGCACACCTGCCAGACTTCAGCGTGCCCCGTCACCCAGACAGCACCCGGAAGGGAGTTCTGGGCAAGACAGGCAGCCTTGAAGATGCGGAGGATCACATGATCAACGCTCCCAATAAGTGTTCCCGCGGGAACCAGAAACGTCCCGACGGTCATACATGCAATCCCTGAGACAAGTACCGCAGACATGAGCGGTATCACCAGAAGATTCAGGATCACCGAATACACAGGAAACACATGAAATACAAGCATATACACGGGAAGCGTCATGATCACGACGGACAATGACGCAATGAACGGCTGCAGGATGCGGGCGGATTTGCTGCCGTGCAAAACAGATGTACCGGTGCATATCAGTACCGGCGATAGCGCCGTTATCGCAAGTACCGCGAGGAATGAAAGCCAGAATCCGCTGTAGGTCAGATAAAGGGGCTGTTCTACCGCAAGTGTCACTCCCGCCACCGCAAGAGCCGTAAGCATGTCATAGCTGAATCCGAACACCGAGGCTGTGAGTTTCAAAAAAAACATGATCATCGCGCGAACGCAGGAGGAGGACATGCCGCACAGTTCACCATATGCGAGCATCACCGGCACACTTGCCGATGATGCGATCCACCTTGGGCAGGACAGCTTTGACAACAGATCGTATATGCCCATGCCGATCAGCGTGATGTGAAGTCCGCTTATAGCAAGTATGTGTATGATCCCGCTCCTTTTGTACAGTGATCTGATATCACTGTCCATTGCGGATTTGTCTCCCAGAAGCATTGCCCGCATTATCCCCGCATCTTCCGTATCAAGGCATTTGTCTATGGTCTCGGCAAACCGCAGTCTCAGGCCGCATATGCCCTCCCGCAGAAGATCCGCTCTGCCGTATCTTTTCTGCGTCACTGCTCCGCTTATCCTGTATGCAATCCCCATAACCCTGTAATAGGCCGCGGAATCAAATTCTCCGGGATTCGTCGCACCCCTGAAATGACGCGCCGTACCGGCTATCAACACTTCTTCCCCTATGCGCGCACTGTCCATATCCTCAGAGGGATCCATGTAGCACTGCACCCTGAAGCTTCTGTCTCCTGCCGTGTCAATATACAGGACGGGCGCGCTCTCACCTGTACGTGAGTCGCGCCTCATCTCTTTTCTCACAACCCTCCCAGCCGTTCTCACTCTTTCTCCGTCTGCGCAGGGAAGATCATCCTCCCCTGTCCCAAATATCGTCAGGAAGACAGAGATCATAACTGTAAATGCAAGACAGACAAGGGCAAGCGGTCTCCCCGGCCGGAAAGCGCGGCGTGTCCCCGCAGCCCGTGCGGATATCTTCTGTTTCATATTTCTCCTTTTTAGGGAATAACCGTTCATCCGTGCAAAGACGCACGTGAACTCATTCAGAACTTTACTGGACTACGATATCGAGATTTCTGGCGTACATGGTCTGGAGCGACATGCTGTCCATGTATTCCGCAGAGGAATCCCCGTTGACAAGGATCTGAACCCTTGAGACCTCCGGCAGCTCCGCCAGAGAATTGACTATTGAGTATATCGCCACCTCAGGTGTTACCTGATAGGGCTGTGTGAGGAACGACGCGTCAAGATTGACGTAACATATGCCGTCGCGCACAGAGATGTTGACGATACCCGTGGCCGGATTGATCACCGGTGCGATCACCGGGCCGCCCGCAGAAGTTTTGGGGCCTGCTATAAGCTGCTCGACCACCAGTCTCTCCATGAGAATGTTGCTGTTATAGACGACAGTGCGGTATACGGGACGGAGCGAACTCCCTGCCTCATCGGCAAAATACAGCGTCATCTGAACTTTTTCGTAGGTGTTGATCTCCCTGCCTGCGTTGTAAATAAACCTGTCCGCGCTCATATTGCCGACCACGTCCCCGTGGGCGTCGTTCAAAGGATTCCCGTCCACCAGAAACGCCACCGTATCTATGCCCTCTATCTGTGTAAAGGTTCTCACGATGGCCGCCCTTATCAGGATCTCGGTGGTGGCAGGCAGTTCATAATAGGATGCGTCAAAATACAGGGTGAGCAGTCCCTCGTTTATCGTGTGATCGATCAGTTTTACCGGCCCCGAGATCGGTGCTTCATAACCCGGTTTTCCCGAGATATCGGAAAGCTTTACCGAAAGCTCGGAGACCATCGCCTCTGTATTTGCAGGATCGGAGATCACACTGATATCCGAAGCTATTATCTCGGTTTCGTCCGTGTCGAGATAGAATACCTGGACGGCACCTTCATCGCTTATCCCCGCATTTCTTTTTCCGCAGCCGGAAACAGAAAGCAGAAGGCACAGCGCAGCAAGCATGAGTGTCATACATTTCCCGGCATATGCGCGGACAACACTTCTTATCATGTGCGCACCTCCTTGCCGGTCAGGTGTATCAGCGGGATCCTGACCGTGAATACGGTGCCCTCGCCTTCCTTTCCGGAGAGGTCTATCGATCCCCTGTGCATCAGCACAGCCGTTCTCGTTATTGCAAGTCCCAGGCCGGTTCCCCCTATCTCTCTGGATCTTGATTTATCCACGCGGTAGAAGCGCTCATATATGTGTTCCCTGGCCTCTTCGGGTATACCAACGCCTGAATCCTCAACCACCAGCGTGAAATACTGATGGTCGGCATCGAGCGTGACGCGGACCCATCCGTGCTCCACGTTATACTTTATTGCATTCTCAACGAGATTGGTTATCACCATTGACATCTTGACTTCATCCACCTCTGCCGTGATCTGCCTCGATGACTCAAAGGTCAGTTCCACGTCACTCCGTCTGGCAAGGGGCCTCAGGCGTTTCATGATATTCTCCGTGAGTATATTGATATCAACCTGCGATATATTCAGTGCAGAGACCTGCTTATCCATTCTCACCAGTTCCAGAAGATCATTGATTATCTGATTCTCTCTGTCGATCTCCTTTGTGATGTCAGACATGAAATCCATGTAGAGTTCCACAGACGCGTCCGGCTGCGCTGTCAGCGAATCGGCAAGCACTTTGATCGATGTCATGGGCGTCTTCAGCTCGTGAGAGACATTGGCGACGAAAGCCTGTCTGGAATCGTCCAGCGCCTTCTCCCTGAGGAGCAGCTGATTAAATGCATTTGAAATATGCTCAGTCTCTATGTACGCATTTTCATTTATCGGATCGTTGGTATATCCCGCCTTTACATCCGCTATCGCCGTTGTGATCCTGTCAAAAGGCCTTGACATTATATCGGCCACAGCCAGTGCAAACACAAACAGCACCGCAAGAATGATGATCTCTATGATCATCGCTTTGCGCCTCAGTATCTCCAGCGTCGTGGTGATCGGTTCCGTAGAAATACTTATGAGCATGACGCCCCTCACCACCTGCTCGGTCTTTTCGGAGTTCTGTCCTCTCAGGGTATCACCACCCTCGAGAGATGTAGTCTCTATTATCGGGGTAGTCATCTCTATGTAGCCGTTCTGCCTGTCATGGCTTGCGATGGCGCCTGCGTCGCCCTTCTTGAGACAGGAGACGACCTCTTTTGAGATAATGGTCTTGCCCTCGGCTATGCCGTAAGTGTCGCGCACCACATTCAGTGAATCGTCGATTATAAGTACTCGCCCGTCATAGAGGTTTGACAGCATGTCAAGCTCACCGGATATTATCTGCGAAGAGGGATCCTGCAGATAGTTATTTGCTATGAGATGATTTGCAAGAATACGCATCTGTGTCCGCGCTTCCAGCGTGTTGACGCTCACCGCCCGCTCTTCGTAATTGGACAGTGTCGCAAAAAGGATTATCACACTCGAGAGTATACCCGTCAGAAATATGACGGAAAATATCCTGATCCTCAGACTCTTAAACAGATAGCGAAATATATCTCCCGCTCTGAAACCGGAAAAAAGTCTCTGAAACCTCTCCTTCATCAGCGGTCATTCCCTGAAATAATACCCGGAGCCCCATCTCGTGAGCACATGTCTCGGATCGCCGGGATTGTCTTCAAGCTTTTCCCTTAGTCTTCTCATATGCACATCCACGGTTCTTGCGTCTCCGGCATAATCAGCGCCCCATACCGCCTTAAGGAGTTCCTCTCTCGCAAATATCTTTCCCGGCGTCTCGGCAAGGACAAGCAGAAGATCCATCTCCTTGCCTGTGAGGTTTATCTCCCTGCCGTTTGAAAGGACGCGGCGGTTCTTTACATCGATCGAAAGACCGTCCGTTCCCGGCTGATGCTCATCTTCTTCCTTGATTACGGCGCGCCTCATGATCGCCTTGATCCTTGCCTTTACCTCCAGTATGTTGAAGGGCTTGGTGATATAATCATCGGCACCGTATTCGAGACCGAGGATCTTATCCATATCGTCGCCTTTGGCTGTGAGCATGATCACCGGGACATCGGAAAACTCCCTTATCCTCTGGCAGACCTCAAAGCCGTCAAGACCAGGGAGCATCACATCAAGCAGTATGATGTCATATTTGCCCTCTGTCGCGAGCCGGAGTCCCTCCTCGCCGTCATAAGCACAGTCAACCTCAAGTCCGTCCTTTTCAAGACTGAACTTTATCCCTTTGACTATCGCCTTTTCATCATCTACGACCAGCGCTCTCTTTGCCATATAACCCTGTCATCCTCTGTCTTATCACACGCCCCGAAGCTGTTCACACGGTGATGCTGTCCTTTATCTTTGTGAAAAGCTTCTCCTTGATGCCGCTCACCTGCATGATGTCCTCTATGTGCGCGAACTTTCCGTTGCTCTCCCTGTATGCGATGATCTTGGCCGCAGTGGCGGGTCCGATCCCTGTCAGTCCGCAAAGTGCCGATGCATCCGCTGTATTGATGTTCACTTTACCGGAGGGCTGTTCGGGCACATTGCCTCCGCCGCCGGCAGCGTCCGGTGCGGTGATCACATCGGGTACGACATGCCCGTCATCCGCTCCTGCAAAACCTGTATCGACCGCCTGCGCATCCCCCAAACCATCAGTCTCTTCTCTGGTGGGTATCCTTAGCCTCATCCCGTCCGACAGCACCTGCGCCTGATTCACATAGGCCTCATCCGCTTCTTCCGAGAAGCCTCCCGCCGCGCGCACCGCCTCATACACCCGGCTGCCCTCGTCAAGCACATAAACACCGGCATCAGCAACGGCGCCGCATACGTGTACCACAATAGGTTCTGGCGTTGCGGGAACTTCTTCACCCGCAGCCGCGTCATCCGCAGCGTTATCCTGCGCTGTCTCCGCGGGCACATCCGGATCCGCGTTTTCACTGCGCACATCTTCAGTCTGCGCGGCTTCGTCACCATCAAGTAGAATCCGGGATCCGTCTCCGGCGGTGCTCCCGCAGGAGCCCAGAACCAGCACGGCAAGAGCTGCCGCAAATATGAACGATATTTTTTTCACCTTATCCTCCCGTCCGAGCATCGGCGGGAGAAACCCATCGGCATACAACTATATTATTACGTCCCCCCGATCGTTTTCAAGGGGCACTCATGGTTTTTTCGTTTTTTATTCCCTGAGATCTGTTTTGAGACAGGCCGTGGGACGCGCGGATTTATTTTACTCGGCGGAGTCCTCGGGTATATCCTGGGACAGAAGGATCCTGGGAGGATCGTCTATCCTGTCGGGCATGGTTGCCGAGCCGGTTATCTGACTCATGAGCTGTCCTGCCACGCCTCTCATCGTGTCGTTCACGCCGGCGCCTCCCCATATATCCGCGAAAGCTATCTCAAGTCTTATCCAGTAATTGCTGGTTTCTATCATTTTGGGCATGGGAACAGAAGTTTCGTAATCACGAAAATAGGCCGTCATCATATCCGAAATGATTTCGTTCTCACCGTAGGAGGCACGTCTTCTGGCAGGCATTTTGCCCGTTCTCTCATACATATCCTGCGCACCTTCTTCAGTGAGAAAGCGCGCAAACCTGTTGGCCTGCTCCTGGTGCTCGGAGAAGCCGTTGACAACCACGCAGCTCGTGACCGAAAGCGCCCTGGTCTTAATATCGTCCGTCAGATCAAAAAGCGGCACAGCGCCGAACTCATAGCTGCACTCATCGCTCTCCATCGCCTCCGCGAGTTTCCGGACCGCATCTGTTGTAGAGATCGTAAACACTGTTTTACCTGCGATGAAGTCGGCAAGTATCTTTTCACCGTCTGTTTCATCAGCGCTTGTTGAAAAAAACTGCCCCAACTGCTGATAGATATCAAGGCAGGTAAGGCTGTTTACGTTGTATACATCCACCACCGACTTATCGTCGCCGTTTTCGCCTCCGACATTTATCGCATCGCCCGCAAAGAAGAAATCCGTGAACAGATCGCCCACGTCAAAAGAAAAAACCGACTCGACTTCCTCAGGTGCATTGTAATGTCCCGCAAAGTCCAGCAGTTCTGTGAGTGTATCGGGGAGCATATCCGCGACCAGTTCGTCCAGTTCATCACCGTCCGGCACCGGTTCGCCCGCTTCTTCAGCTCTCTGCTTCGCCTCGTTCTCGAGATAGGTTCTGTTATATAATAAAGCCGTGGTCTCACCGTAAAAGGGATAAGCCACGGCATCACCGTGCCAGGTCACCGCCGACAGCGCCGACTGCGGATAATTGTCCCCCCTCAGGAAATCCTCCGGATGATCGACAGTACCGGCAAGTCCCGACAATGCGGCTTTTTCGAGGTTATCGTGGGTAGTGATATAGAGATCCGGAAAATCGATATTCTTTACCGACGCCTCTCCCAGCGTCTCAAAAAAGTTCAGCCCGGAGACCTGTACCGGAAGCACTCTCACATCATCCGATGCCTGCCCGAAGGCCACCGCCTCGCGCTCCAGATAATCCCCGAGCATCTCGTCGGCGTACCATATGATAAGAGTCGTCTTGGGATCCGCGGTGTCGGCAACGGGCACCGCCCCGTCATCAGCTTCAGACGTATAAGTATCCTGTGCCGTCCTGAATATACCCGCAAAACACAGAGCAATGAGCGCAAAAGATAACAGACGTTTTTTTATTGAGATCATGACCGTCTATTTGCGTCCGTCTCAGTCAAGCGATGCCTCAAACGCAGACATCATCTCGTCGATGTCGCCCTTATCCGCGATCAGCGGCGGCAGGAACCGGACAACATCAGCGCCTGCGTTTATAAGAACCACGCCTTTATCAAGCGCACGTTTTATGATATCGCCCACGGGATGGTCAAACTGCATGCCCAGCATGTAACCCCGTCCGCGAAGCTCGACTACATCTGATCTGGAAGCTGCCAGGGCATCGAGTCGTTTGCGAAGATATGCGGATGCTGTTCTCACATGGGCAGTCAGATCCGTCTCCTCATAGATCTTCAGCACTGTTGCCGCAGCTCTGCACACAAGAGGATTTCCGCCGTAAGTGGTGCCATGATCGCCGGCTTCCAGCGAATGCATGGCGGCATCGCCCTTCAAAAGAAACGCTCCCACCGGCAGGCCGCAGCCGAGAGCCTTGGCACTGGTCATGATATCGGGGGTCACCCCGTATTCCTGGTATGCGAACATACTGCCCGTGCGCCCCATACCGCACTGTATCTCATCGAGTATAAGGAGCATGCCGTGTTCGTCGCACAGATCGCGGACACCGCGGATGAATTCCTCTGTTGCGGGATGAATGCCTCCCTCACCCTGAACAGTTTCCATTATCACTGCGCAGGTCCTGTCATTAACAAGTGCTTTTACGCTGTCAAGATCATTGAACGCGGCAAACTTCACCCCTCCTATCAGGGGCTCGAACGGATCCCTGTATGCCTTCTTCCCTGTGACTGACAGCGCTCCAAAGGTGCGCCCGTGGAATGAGTGATCCATTGCTATGATCTCGTGATCGGTCCTGCCGTCCTTCAGATATGCATATTTTCTCGCTGCCTTTAATGCGCCCTCGACAGCCTCCGCGCCGCTGTTCGTAAAGAAAACGCGGTCCATCCCCGAGGCGTCAAGCAGACGTTTTGCTGCTTCGATAGCAGGCTCATTGTAGAAATAATTGGAGGTGTGCAGAAGCTTATCCACCTGATCCTTTACGGCATCGTTAAACTCCCTGTTGCCGTGTCCGAGAGCGAAGACGCCTATTCCCGAAAAGAAATCAAGATATCTCTTTCCGTCCACATCGAAAAGGTGCATCCCCTCTCCCCTGTCGAAAACCACCGGAAAACGGTTATAGGTATGGAGCAGCATCCCTTCCGCATTGTCTATAAGTTTTTCCATCTGTGCACTCATAATCCCTCCTCAAACATACATACAGGACAGTGATCTCTCAACCAGCTGCGTGCTCGTCCCCGTCAGCCATGAACATGGTCCCGACACCTGTGTTTGTGAATATCTCAAGGAGCAGGCAGTGGGGTATGCGCCCGTCCAGAATATGTACCCTGTTCACCCCGTTTCTTATGGCGCTTGTGCAGCCGGCAAGCTTGGGAAGCATCCCGCCGCCTATATGTCCCTCCTCAATGAGTTTATCCGCCTCTGAGCAGGTAAGCCTCGAAATAAAGGAACTCTTATCGTTGATATCCCTGTAAAGTCCCTCGATATCGGTGAGAAACGCGAGCTTATCGGCGCCGACAGCCTGCGCTATGGCACACGCGGCGTCATCGGCATTGATGTTATAGGTCAGACAGGCATCGTCCAGCCCTATTGGCGCGACGATGGGAAGATAATCATTTTCAAGGAGATCGTATAGCACCTTTGGATCCACTCCGGTTATCTCGCCGACAAAACCGATATCCTCGCCGTCCGAGTACCTCTTTTTAACCCTCAGCAGTCCGGAATCCTTGCCCGAGATACCGACTGCCCTGACGCCAAGCTCCTCAACCATAGTCACAAGCTGCTTGTTCACCTTGGAGAGAACCATCTCTGCAAGTTCCATTGTGGGCTCATCCGTGACGCGCAGTCCGTTCACAAATCTCGGCTCCATGCCGAGTCTGGAGACCCATTTGCTTATCTCCTTGCCTCCGCCGTGAACAATGATGGGCTTAAAGCCCACGAGCTTTAAAAGCGTCACATCCTTTATTACGTTTTTCTGCAGCAACTCATCGCTCATGGCGCTGCCGCCGTACTTGATCACGATTATCTTGCGATTAAACTGCTGAATGTACGGAAGTGCCTCGATAAGCACCTCTGCCTTCTTCATTACTTCCTGCATGTCCTTTTCCATAACACTTGTTATCCTTTCATGTCTCGCCGGATCATCATGACCTGTAATCGGCGTTGATCTTCACATAATCATACGATAAGTCGCAGCCCCATGCAGTGGCGTCTTCTGTTCCCATGTGCATATCACATACCGCGGTCACAGTCTTTTCCGATAGCACCTTCGTCGCAAAATCCTCATCATATGGGAGCTTCGCACCCATCCTGTAGAGCGGCACGCTTCCGGCCGCGCTCTCCACTGTGAGATCCACGGCATCCGGATCAAAATCCACGCCGGCGTATCCCAGCGCACAGAGTATCCTGCCGCCGTTGGCGTCATGACCGAAGATCGCCGCCTTTGTGAGCATGGAATTCACCACGGATTTTGCAAGAACCCTCGCATTTGAAGCCGTATCGGCATTTACTACCTTTACCTCAAAAAGGGCTGTTGCACCCTCGCCGTCAGCCGCGTGCTTTTTTGCCTGCTCCTTCAGCATTTTCCTAAGCGCGCCGGCAAAAGCCGCATATTCTTCGCCTTCGGCCTCTATCCGCTCGTTGCCGCACAGGCCGTCCGCCATGATCACAAGTGTGTCATTGGTGGACATGTCGCCGTCCACCGAGATCATATTGAAGGAATCGCTTACCGCCTCTCGTAATGCCTTGTCCAGCATTGCAGGCGCGATGTCCGCATCGGTCGTAACAAAAGCGAGCATTGTGCACATATTGGGTTCGATCATGCCGACGCCCTTGCTCATCATCCCGATTCTGCAGGTCTTCCCGCCGAGGGTAAACTCAAAAGCGATCTCCTTGTTTACCGTATCAGTGGTCATGATGGCCTTTGACGCCATTTCTCCTGCGGAAGCATCCGCCGAAAGAGCTCCGGCGAGCAGCTTTACTCCCGCGCTTACCCTGTCAACCGGAAGCGGGGATCCGATGACACCCGTGGATCCAAGGAGTACCTGATCCGGGTTCACACCAAGCGCCTCTCCTGCCGCCCTTGCGGTCTCCGCACAGGCGTCAAGGCCGTCCTGTCCGGTACAGGCGTTGGCGATTCCGGCATTTACGACAACTGCCCTCAGTAAACCATTCTTTGCGGGATCTCGCACGATATCCCTGTCCCACTTTACTGGTGCGGCCTTCACGATATTGGATGTGAACACCCCTGCAGCTGTGCAGTCTTTATCGCAGAAGATCATCGCCATGTCGTCTCTTCCGCTGTATTTGATCCCTGCTGCCGCCGCTGCCGCCTTAAAGCCGACAGGTGCAGTGACTCCGCCTTCTATATGCTTATATTCCATAACTGTCTCTCCTGTTCCTGCCGCGGCTGTCTCATTTGTTAAAAGCCGTTATATTTGCCTCATTAAGCGTAAAGTCGTAATAGTTGAGATCCTCGCGCTTCGTCCAGCCTATGCACTTCCAGAATGCATTTCCGATATCATTTCTCGTGAACGCTATCAGACTTACCTTGTTTATCTTTTCCGCCTTCAGTGCGTTCATGCAGTGAACGACCATCGCCTTACCGACGCCGCGCCGTCTGTGATCCTCCCTGACGCACACATGATACAGGCAGCCTCTCCTGCCGTCATGTCCGCAGAGGATGGCGCCCACCACCTCGTCTTCACCGTTCACCGCGACCACGGACAGACCGGGATTTCTTATCAGGAACTGCCTGACTCCCTCCTCGGAATCGTCGATACTGCGTATGCTGAAGCCGTGGATAGTCATCCACAGCGCATGAACTTTGGCATAATCATCCAGGGTCATCGGTCTGATCTCAAAGCTGTCCGAACCGTCCATGGAGTTCTCCTTTCCCGTCCCAAAATAATAATCATTAGATTATAATGTATTTTCCACTGCAAATAAAGTCTTTTTGTAGTATAATGCCATTGTTTCATTTACGTGTGTTATATCTTTCGGAGGTTTTATCATGGCAAGGAGCACAAAGAGCAAGAAAGAAAAGGTCATTCTGGCATATTCCGGCGGTCTCGACACCACCGCGATCATCCCGTGGCTGAAGGAGAACTTTGATTATGAGGTCGTATGCGTCTGCATAGATGTCGGTCAGGAGAGCGAGCTTGACGGACTCGAGGAGAGAGCCAAAAGCTGCGGCGCCTCAAAGCTCTACATCCTGGATGTGGTGGATGAATTCTGCGATGAGTACATCGTCCCCTGCGTTATGGCACATGCGGTCTATGAGAACGCTTATCTCCTCGGCACCTCGATGGCGAGGCCCCTCATTGCAAAGAAGCTCGTCGAGATAGCCAGAAAAGAAGGCGCAACTGCAATCTGCCACGGCGCGACCGGAAAGGGCAACGATCAGATCCGCTTTGAGCTTGGCATCAAGGCTCTCGCACCCGATCTTAAGATCATAGCCGCCTGGAGAAACGAAAAGTGGACAATGGATTCCCGTGAATCCGAGATCGCATACTGCAAGAAGCACGGCATCCATCTGCCCTTCTCCGCCGATCAGAGCTACAGCAGAGACCGCAATCTCTGGCACATCTCCCACGAGGGTCTTGAACTCGAGGATCCGGGCGAAGAGCCTAACTACAAGCACCTGCTCGTCCTTGGCGTGACTCCCAAGGATGCTCCCAACAAGGTGACCGAGGTCACGATGACCTTTGAAGGCGGAATTCCCAAGTCCGTAAACGGCAAGAAGATGAAGGTTTCCGACATCATCCGCACACTCAACAAGCTCGGCGGCGAGAACGGCATCGGCATCGTCGACATCGTGGAGAACCGCGTTGTCGGCATGAAGAGCCGCGGCGTATACGAAACCCCCGGCGGAACCATCCTCTACGCCGCACACCAGCAGCTCGAGGAACTGATCCTTGACCGCGAGACCTACACGATGAAGAAGGATATGGGCAACAAGTTCGCGGATCTGGTATACGAAGGAAAATGGTTCACCCCCTTAAGAGAGGCGGAGCAGGCGTTCATCGAATCCACCCAGAAATACGTGACCGGCGAGGTCCGCTTCAAGCTCTACAAGGGCAACATCATCAAAGCGGGAACCACCTCACCCTACTCACTGTACAACGAATCCATCGCGTCCTTCACCACCGGTGATCTCTACGACCACCACGACGCTGAGGGCTTCATAAATCTCTTCGGTCTCTCGTCAAAGGTGAGAGCCCTTAAGATGCAGGAAGTCGAGGCCAAAAAGCCCCGCCGCAGAGCGAAGTAATACACCGGCATGGATCCAAGACTCGCCCTGACGCTGTCACTTGTCATACCCAATGTGATCAACCTGTTTTTCATGATGGCGGACAAGTCTCAGGCGAGAAAGAACGGCTTCAGAATCCCCGAGGCGGTCTTCTTTACTCTGTCGTTAATAGGCGGCAGCATAGGCTGCCTCGCCGGGATGTATCTGTTTCATCATAAGACCAGAAAGCCCAAGTTCTTCATCGGCATACCTCTGATCCTCATCCTGCAGATCGCGGCGGCGGTATGGCTGGTGCGGTCGGATCTGGTGTTCATATTCCAATAAGAAAAAGGGCTGTCGCAACCGACAGCCCTTTACTTATTCACTCTTCTTTATTCTAATACGTGACCACTATCCCTCCATCCTGTGCATACAGGCTGCCGATGCCGGTCGTATCAAGGATCATACTCTTCCCGAATTCTATTCCTGCAAGCATCTGCTCCTTCACCACTCTTGCCCTCTCCGGGCAGTTGCAGTGGCTGACGATCAGGGTCCTCTTTTCCGGATCCTTTACATCCCTGCGTATCATCTCACTCATCTTCATGAGCGTCTTCTTCATCCCAACGCCCTGCGCCTTCTGAATGATGGCACCGTGATCTCCGTAGCAGATCGGCTTTATGTTCAGTGTTGTCGCAACAAATGCCTTCCAGTTGGAGAGTCGTCCGTTCTTTCTTAAGTGTTCCAGGGAATCCAGTACAAACCATGTTCTCATCCCCTCCCGGAACTCCTCCAGTCCCTTAACCACTTCCTCAAAGGAAAGTCCTGCCTCCTCAAGTTCCATTGCCTTTAGCAGGTACTGCGTCTCCCCGCCGCACGCCGACTCGGAGTCACAGATATAGATATTCTTTTTCCCGTGCTCCTCCTCGTACAGCTTCTTTCCAAGCAGGGCACTGTTGTAGCTCCCGGAGAGTTTCGAGGAGAGAGTGACCACTATAATATCATCGGCATCCGTTTCAAAAGCACGGCAATATCTGTCAGGAGAAGGACAGGCCGACTTGGGGCACTCCTCGGTTTCCCTCACCTTCTGAAGGAAGACCTTTTGATCAAAATCCTCATCATCCATTATCTTCCAGGAACCCACCTCTATGGCGAGCGGCACTCTCTCAAACCTCGGGTCCCCCTTATATTCCTCGGGCAATTCACAGCAGCTGTCATAAGCGATCTTGTAGCTCACATCTCCTCCGATCCCGCAACAGCGCGTGGCAAAGCCACGCCGCTTCCGGCATGTGGTTTTCATTACTATGTATCATAGCACCAAAAGCCCTCTGTGTAAACACATGACTTTATGCGATAAATCATTGAATTCTTCGGCGCCCGGATGGTAAAATCTATCCCTGATGGAAGAGCGAAAAGTAAAATCAACAAAAGAGTTCATGCGCGCATTTCTCACAGAAGATATGTGGGATGACTGGCTGCTCGTAAAAGCGCAGATCGCAGGGGCGAATACCTGGGACATCGACGGCACCATAAACAAAGAATACTTCGCCGGCGGTGATGAAACAGACGTGCCTGCCGGAACGTATTCCCGCTGGGAACAGCTCCGTCCGTTCGCGCTGTCCGTGATCCGCGGGAAGCGAACACCTCTGTCCTTTATGTTCATCCTGCAGCCGCCCGCGGCACTTTACGCGGAACATACTGATCCCGGATGCGACCGCGTCTGCCGTATACGTTTTGTCGACGGAAGCGTAATGATCGCGAGTGCTGTATCGATGAGTACCTTCACCCTGGACAAAGAACCGGAGCGCGCATGGGACAGGGATCTGTCAGCCTTTCTTGATGATAA
>JAILGA010000005.1 GCA_024697225.1 Lachnospiraceae bacterium | reverse complement strand
CATCGGCGACAAGGTAAGGGCAGCGGCTCATCAGGAGTACAATGATGCCGAGATACTGAGGGAGACCATGGATCACCTGATCCTCGGCGAGGACATCTTCGGAAGGGACGCGAGGTTCACGCAGATTCTGCCTGACGGCGGTTATGAATACCCCGAATGGCTGATGGATCACAGGGATGAGTACGCACATCTTTTCATGCCTGAGATCACTGCGGCAAAGAAGCTCGGAGCGAGGCTTGATCTGACTGCTGGGCGCTTTGCGAGGAAAGCAGTGAGGAAGATAGGAAGGATGCTCCGGGGAGGAAGGCAGTGATAAAGCCCGGAAGGTATAAGGTGACAGAGAATATCAGGATGTTCAGGGGAGGGCTTCGGTGAGAGGTGCCCTGGTTGACAATATCATGGCGGCTGTTTTGGGCAAATTGCACGGGGGCTTTGATCTGGCTGCAATGAATCCAAAAACCGCACAGGGCAGGGAGAAGCTTGGCTCGCTCCTAATCTACGCCGCGCTGATAGCGGAGACGATCATCATGCTGATCGATATGAGCGAGATCCCCTACAGCAGCATGAGCCTTATTTTCCGCGGAACCTTTGCGATATCCTTTCTGGCGCTTTGTCTGAAGCACCATGAGAAAAAGGTATGGGCAGGACTCGCAGTGATGATGCTCTTCGGCGTATTTTGCTGGTATCACACCGGGCGGAACGAGATACTCAGATTTTTCGTCTTTGCGGCGGCCTGCGGCGGAGAGGATGTGAAAAAGCTCTTAAAGACTGAGTTTTTCATGGGACTTGCGGGCTCTCTCCTGATCGTGCTTCTGTCTCTGACCGGTCTGTTCGGCGCCATCGATCAGACCACACATTACAGGATGGGGCAGGATGAGACCACAAGGAACACCTTTGGCTTCGGACATCCAAACGCCCTGCACTGCATGTTTCTCATGCTTTTGATACTGGGAATGGCCATATGGTACGAATCCATGAGGCTTAAGCATTTTGCCATAGTGAGCGCAGCCTGTATAGTAATGTTTCTCATAACCGACTCGAGGACGGGGGCTGTGGCGAGCTTTTTTGCGGTGGCCTTCGCCGCTGCGGTAAAGCTCATCACGGCGTTCCGCGACAGGATAAAGGAGTCGGGGAGCGCCCCGGCAAAGTGCTTTGCCGAAGGACTTGTCGATCTGTGTTATACGGAAACCGCGGCCATAGTTATGGCCGGATGCGTATTCACTGTCTGGGCCGCCAAATGGAGCACACATTCAAGAGTGTGGTGGTATGTATATGAAAGCGTGGACCGCTTTTTAAACGGGCGTATGGGGGAGCTGGAGTTCGGCGCACTGGAGAAGGCATCGCTGGCATACTGGTCACTGTTTTCGAGAAGAGGGGCCGGCCGCTATTTTGACATGGGAATAGCGAGACTGTATTATTGGTACGGTATCATTCCCGCGACAATGGCGGTGTTTATAGTGCTTCTGACGATAGCGTTATGCAGGCGCTACAATGAGAAGGGCTTTCTTGTGATGATCGCTGCCATGGCGCTGTATACGGTTTTTGAGGCGCATCTGGTGTCGGTGTTCATAGGCAGGAATTATCTCCTGCCGGTGATGGGGGTGCTGTTCTCGAGGTATCTGGCAGAGGGACGGGACAGGCATTCAGAGAAAGATAAACAGCACAGGTAATGCCTGTTTGGCGGTACTCTGCAGATCGAGAGACGGCAGACGGTTTTGAAGAGGGATCTGCTTTAGGGATATGAACAGCAAGATAAGGGTGACAATCTCATATCTTATACTGGCGCTTGATCTTCTGACCATCGCCTGTTCCTTTGCGCTCTCCACCTGGATCAGATACCGCAATTTCAGGGATATGGACGACAAAATCTCGCACTTCGGTACCATGGCCATGTTGCTTGTCATGTGTATGCTCTATACAATGGTGTTTGATCAGAACAGGGATTTCTTAAGGAGGGGCGCGGTCCGGGAGGCGTATGAGCTCATAAGGCTCGATGCCGCGGTCACTGCGGCGGCGCTTGTACTTTTGTATATGATAAAGACCGCGGGGGCTTTCTCGCGTCTGGTCATGGGCTACTACGTGGTCATCTCTTATTTTGCGATGCTGTTCGTACATGTGGGCGTAAGGGCCGCCATAAGGCGGTATTTTGTCCGCACCGATGCCGCGACCAAGGTGCTTGTCATCACCGAGAGAGCGGGCGCTGACGACTGCATCGAGAGACTGAGAAGGACCCTGGATATCTCATACAGGATAGTTGCGGCGGTATTTACGGACGAGGACGGAACCGGGGAAAAGATATCCGGCGTCCCGGTCATTGCGTCAAGAGAGAAGGCTGCGGGCATAGCCACGACCATGCAGCTGGACGAGGTGTTTATAGACACGCCCCACTCCTCCCAGAGCCAGCTGGAGGACCTGATCACGGGCTTTTCCGACATGGGCGTCGCCGTTCATTTTTGCCTGGAGCCGGGCGGAGTGCGGTTCGCGGATTCCAGGGTGGGGATGTTCGGCAATTACAGCGTGATCTCATACACCAGGGGTACAGGCAGGAACAGAGGGCTTCTGATAAAGAGGATAACGGACATATTGGGCGGCGCTGTCGGTCTTGTCATCACTGCTCTGATCACGCCATTTATAGCTGTCGCGATAAAGCTGGATTCCAGGGGGCCGGTGTTCTTCTCACAGGTGAGGATCGGCCGGAACGGCAGGCGCTTTAAGATCTACAAGTTCAGGACAATGGTCAGGGACGCCGAGGAAAAGAAGAAGGAGCTCGAAAAGGACAATGAGATGAAGGGTCTCATGTTCAAGATGAAGGATGACCCCAGAGTGACAAAGGTGGGGGCGTTTCTGAGAAAGACAAGCCTGGACGAGTTCCCGCAGTTCTTAAACGTGCTAAGGGGCGAGATGAGCCTGGTGGGCACAAGGCCTCCGACTGAGGAGGAATTTGAAAAGTACAATGCGATCTACAGGAGGCGCATCTCCATGACGCCGGGGCTCACGGGAATGTGGCAGGTGAGCGGCAGGAGCGGCATAGAGGATTTTGACGAGGTGGTCAAATATGATCTGGAGTACATAGATCACTGGTCGCTCCAGCTCGATATGCAGATCCTCTTTAAGACCATAGGCGTCGTGTTTACGGGAAGGGGAGCCGAGTGATGGATGAGAGGCTTGTTCTCTTCAACCACGCGGGGAGCGGAAACCACGGGTGTGAGGCCATAGTCCGGGGGTTTCTCGCCGGCTGGAATGACAGCTGGGATATCAGGCTCATAACAAATGACCGCACACAGGATAAGCGGTATATCGGTGAAAGGGAAGGGCTCATTCTTGAGGAAGAGAGGCATATGGACAGGAACAGACTGGCCCATATGCTGTATTATGGATACAGGAAGATCACGGGGGATGCGGAGTGTTATCTGAGGTACCGCTTTCCCATGATCACAGGCAGTAAGACACCCAGACTTGCGGTATCCATAGGAGGGGACAATTACTGCTATCCGGAGATGGTGCCCGATCTGATACTCGCTGACGATATGCTGAGAAACAGGGGTGCCGCGACCGTGCTCATGGGCTGTTCCATTGAACCGGATGATCTCGCCCGTGACGAGGGGATGGTGCGCGACCTTAAGGAACACCGGCTCATAACCGCAAGGGAGAGCATAACAAAGGGCGCGCTCCTTGAAGCGGGTGTGGATCCCGGGCGTTTAAAGCTTCTGCCGGATCCCGCCTTTGCGATGGAAACGGTGAGGGTGGATCTTCCGGAGGGTTTTTCCGAGGGCGGTACCGTGGGGATCAATGTGAGCCCTCTGATCGAGAAGTACAGAAGCGGGGATGGGAGCGTGCTGGACGCCTTTTCGGGTCTGGTAAAGCACCTGATAGATACAACGGATATGCAGATAGCCTTTATACCGCATGTGGTCTGGCCCACGAGCGATGACAGGAAGCCCCTCATGAAGCTTCAGGAGAGATACGCGGACACAGGGAGGACGATCCTTGTAGAGGATGCCCCGGCGCCCGTACTCAAGGGTTATATAGCAAGGTGCAGGTTTTTTGTGGGCGCGAGGACGCACTCGACGATAGCGGCGTATTCATCGGGAGTGCCGACGCTTGTCGCGGGTTACTGTGTGAAATCAAGAGGTATAGCGGCGGTTATTGTCGGAGATTCAAATGGCATGGTGCTGCCGTCGTCATCACTGGATGAGAGCACGCTTATCGGGGCTTTTGATGATCTGATGAGCCGTGAAAAGGAAATA
>JAILGA010000159.1 GCA_024697225.1 Lachnospiraceae bacterium | reverse complement strand
TATAAGGTCTCTTAGTTCCCGGCCCTCCCTTGCTTCTTCACGGTAGCCCGATTCAATGCCGTACAGAGACGCACCTGCCTTCTCAAAGAACAGAAAAGTGAGAAGACAGCCCCTCTCCTTGCCGGATCCGTCCAGACTGATATTTAGTATTTCATCTTTACTGTGACAGTTGGCACCGATGATCGTAAAATCGTGGAAGCACTTAAGCACCTTCTGTTTGAATCCGGAAAAGTCATCCTCATCAAAAAGCCTTGCCCATGCAAGCAGAACCTTCCCCGAAGCAGACACAGCCACCGGCTTTTCACGGATCTGACCGGCAACTGCCTCAATCTCATCAGTACTCCTCAGATCAAATGTATACTGGATCATTCCAAAAGCCTCATTTGTTTACATTACTTCACAGGATTCGTTGACATATCAGGTATTATATCATATGTGAAAAGAGCGTGCATTTTTTGTAATTCATAGTATTTTTCCTCACGAATTTGTCGCTTTTGAAAATGCCGTGCGTATAGAAAAAAGAAAGGGAATCATTTCGGGAGAGTTTTCCAAGCTGCAAAACCTGAATGGAGGTATATACCGATGAAGGATATTGAGGAATTGATCTCTAATGCCGATTTTACGACCGGCTGTAATCATAAGAAAAAGCTTCACAGGCTGTTATTTGAAACAGCCGGAAACAAGGACGGCAATGTGGTCTACGGTCAGTTTCTGAGTGATGACGAGCTTGATCTGGCAGCTGCCGGTACCGGCGATAACATGGCGAAGCAGGCTGTCGCATACTGCCCGGAATGCCAAAAGAAGACTACCTTCAAACTCTTTTCCGCATCAAGAGGAATCTGCACCGTATGCGGATACAAAGGGATGGTCTGACCGCTCCCTTCTTCCATTATTCTGTTGCGCGCTTTGACAGTTCATGATAAAGTATTAAGTTATGAGCACGATAACAGATAAAAATCAGAAAATGCCCTTTGAACAGGTATACGAAGAGAACTACCGCAAGATCTACAACGCGGTTTATATGCGCGTACTCAACAGGGAGAATACTGAAGATATAGTTCAGGAGACCTTTATAAAGGCCATGAATGCGTATGACCGTTACGATCCTTCGATTGCCTCTGTTTCCACCTGGCTGAGCAGGATCGCGGTCAATGCCATGATAGACCGAATGCGCAGAGACAATCGTAATAAGATCATCTCATTCGATGAATACCTGGAACAGGGTATCGAACAGGGCGCCGAGGATCCCGAACTCACAAGACTAACTGACAGCGACACAAAAGAGCTGTACGGGATACTTAAAAAGCTGAGCGACAAAGAAAGAGAGCTCCTGACAATGCGCTTCGCTCTTGAACTCAGCTACAAAGAAATAGCGGAACAGCTCTCCTCCAACGAGAAGGCGATCGCAAGAAGAGTCGAGAGGCTGCTTGACAAGTGCCGCAGGATCAGAGACCGCGAAGGAGTATCCCTTGAATAGATCTAAGGACAGCGGGATTTTCCGGCAAAAGAGCATCGAGCGGGTTTCCGGACCGGAGAGCCTTGATGATTATATCCGCGTCACCACACCATCAGTGTGGATAGTTCTGGCAGCCCTGATAGTGCTGCTTGCCGGAATTCTGGCCTGGAGCATACTGGGTACAGTCGAAGCTCACACCGCAGACGGCAGTGTCGTAGATCTCCATCCCATCACCTACGTGACAAATTGACAGCAGGAATAACCCGATGACCGGAAAAAGAGTCAGACAGCCGCTTACCAAAGGTGTTGCAAAGGTGCCGGTGATCATGCAGCTTGAAGCACTGGAGTGCGGTGCTGCTTCTCTTTGCATGCTTATGGCCTATTATGGTAAATGGGTGCCGCTTGAACAGGTTCGCCGGGACTGCGGCGTCAGCCGCGACGGCAGTAAGGCCAGCAATATCTTAAAAGCCGCCCGAAGCTATGGCATGAAGGCCAGGGGGATCAGATTCGAACCCGCAGAGCTTCGCGATCACGGCACGTTTCCATGTATTGTTCACTGGGATTTTAATCATTTCGTTGTCTGTAACGGATTTCGCGGAGACAGGGTCTATCTGAACGACCCCGCAAAAGGCAATTATTCCGTTTCCTATGACACCTTTGACAAAAGCTTTACCGGTATCTGTCTGCAGATAGAACCCGGAGAAAGCTTTGTCAGGGACGGAAAACCAAAGAGCGTGCTGTCCTTTGCCGCAAAACGTCTCCGCGGTGCGCAGGCCGCTGTGATATTCGTCGCTCTCACAACGATCATCACATCCCTTGCCGAAATAATCGAAGCCGGTTTTTCACGCGTGTTCCTGGACCAGCTGCTCACAGGCAGAGATCTTATGTGGGTTGGTTTTTTCTTTGGGGGATTGGGGGTTCTCACAGCTATACAACTGGTCGCCGCATGGATTCAGGCCATCTATTCCCTTCGCCTTAGCGGCAAGATGGCGGTTATGAGCAATGCCACATATATGTGGAAGGTCCTGAAACTCCCCATGGAATTCTTTTCCCAGCGCATGGCCGGCGACATCCAGCAGCGAAAATCCACCAATGCTGCGATAGCGGAGAATCTGGTGAACACAATTGCACCGCTGTTTCTCAATTCAGTGATGGCCCTCTTCTACCTGGCTGTCATGATCCGTTATTCATGGATCCTGACCTGTGTGGGACTTGGAACGGTTATTATCAATGTGTTTCTCTCCCGTGTGATATCCGCCAAACGTGTGAACATCACCCGTGTTATGATGCGTGATCAAGGAAAGCTCGCTTCCGCAACCGTCTCCGGGATAGAGATGATAGAGACGATAAAATCAAGCGGTTCAGAGAACGGTTATTTTGAAAAATGGTCAGGATATCAGGCATCCGTCAACACACAGAATGTACGCTATGCCAGGATCAATCAGTATCTGGGCATGATACCTGAGGCCCTTGCCGAAGTGAGCGATGTTCTTGTTCTCGTACTCGGTATATGGCTGGCCATGCGGGGCGAATTCACAACAGGTATGATCCTTGCATTTCAGGGATACATGTCCGCTTTTCTGCTCCCTGCAAAAGAGCTTATCTCCTCCGGCCAGCAGATCCAGGAAATGCGCACCAACATGGAACGCGTTGAAGATGTGATGGAATATCCCGACGAGGAGATACTCTCAGCGGAATTTGCCAAGGCCGGAAGCTACGACAAGCTGCGCGGAAGACTCTCAATGCGCGGGGTTACCTTTGGATACTCGAGACTCGCCGAGCCCCTTATAAAAGATTTTGATCTGGAACTGGAACCCGGTAAACGGGTCGCTTTTGTCGGTACATCAGGCTGCGGCAAGAGCACACTTGCAAAGCTGATCACGGGCCTTTACAAACCCTGGGAGGGCGAGATCCTGATCGATGGAAGTCCAATAAATGAGATCGATCGCAACATTTTCACAAGCAGCGTGGCTATGGTCGATCAGGATATAACGCTCTTTGAAGACACCATCGCCAACAATATTAAGATGTGGGACAACTCCATCGAGGATTTTGAGATGATCCTCGCTGCAAGGGATGCTCATCTGCATGAGGACATCATGCAGCGTGAGGGCGGATATCAGTACCGGCTCACAGAGGGCGGCAAAAACTTCTCGGGAGGCCAGAGACAACGCCTCGAAATCGCACGTGTGCTGGCTCAGGAGCCTAATATGATCATCATGGATGAGGCGACGAGTGCGCTTGATGCCAAGACGGAATACGAAGTGGTAAATTCCATCAGAGATCGCGGCATCACCTGTGTCGTCATAGCGCACCGGCTGTCCACCATACGCGACTGCGATGAGATCATCGTCCTGGATCACGGCAGCGTGGTGGAACGCGGGACGCATGATGAGCTGATCGCGAAGGACGGACTTTATAAACAGCTCGTTTCAAGCGAATGAGGAACACTCATGGGTTTTTACGATGAACAGATAACACAGAGAGTAAATGCTGATAACGAGGCATTTGAGGAATCATTCCTTACAATGGCCGGCGCCGTTATGGGCCGGAGGATATCCGATGCGCTAAACAGCGACCGCCTGATCGCGGCGGATGCCATCGGCGAGATACTGAAGTATTACAGGATCAAATCGCAGGAGATCCCCGAATCCATGGAGGATATGAACGAGGTGCTCGAGTATCTCCTCCGGCCCAGCGGCATAATGCGCCGCATCGTCAACCTCGATGACGGATGGTACCGGGATGCGTCAGGCCCCATGCTCGGCAGGCGCTGCGATGACGGGACGCTTGTTGCGCTGATACCGTGCGGTCTGAACGGTTACCGCTTCTATGACAGAAAAACCGGAAAGACAATTCTCGCAGGAAAAAAATCGCAGATACTGATAGAGAGGGAAGCCATTGCCTTCTACAAGCCCTTCCCCCTGGAAAAAATGCGCATAAGCTCCCTGTTTCGGTATATCCTGGATCAGATCGCTCCGGCAGATGTCGCAATGCTTCTTGCATCCGCACTGACTGTGACACTTGTCGGTATGTTGATGCCCTATCTGAGCGGAAGGCTTTTCTCAGATGTGCTCGCATCCGGAAGCACTTTGGTTCTTGCCGGTATGGGAATATTTATGGTGTGCACCATAGTGAGCCGGTCTATGTTCCGGATAGTTCACGGGCTTGTCACTGCAAGGATAAGCATGAAACTCGACCTCTCAACGGAAGCGGCTACCATGATGCGGATTCTCTCACTTCCCGCTGATTTTTTCAAGGACTACAGCGCCGGCGAACTGAGCAGGCGCGCGGAATACCTGAATGCACTTGCCACACAGCTGGTTGATGTACTGATATCAATGGGTCTGACCGCTGTTTTCTCCCTGCTCTACATCACGCAGATATTCTTCTACGCCCCCGCACTTGCGGCTCCGGCACTTGTAATAACCCTGCTCACCCTCGCTGTCACTCTGGCGGAGGCCATCCTCCAAATGCGCGTCTCCAGAGAACAGATGAAACACGAGAGCAAGGAAAACGGTCTTAGCTACCAGTTCATATCGGGCATACAGAAGATACGGCTGGCAGGAGCAGAGAAGCGCGCATTTGCAAGATGGGGAAAGACATACAGCAAGAGTGCCGCGCTTTTATATGACCCTCCGATGTTCATAAAGACCGCCCCCGTCATAACTCTGGCAATATCTCTGATAGGTACCATGATCATGTATTATGCGGCGATAGCGGCCAAGGTGAGTATCGCCGGGTATTATGCCTTCAACACGGCATACGGTATGGTAAACGGTGCGTTCATGGCTTTTGCGGGGGTCGCTTCCACCATCGCGATGATCCGCTCTATTCTTGAAACGGTAAGACCGATCATTGAGGCCGAGCCGGAGGTATCCGCCGACAAACTGGTAATCACCTCGCTCTCGGGCGGGATCGAGCTGAACAATGTGACCTTCCGCTATACCGATGATATGCCTCCCATCCTGGACAACCTGTCACTAAAGATACATCCGGGACAGTATGTCGCCATCGTCGGCAGGACAGGCTGCGGAAAGTCCACCCTGATGCGTGTCCTTTTGGGCTTTGAAACGCCGCAGAAAGGTGCGGTATACTACGACGGCCGGGATCTCAAACGGATCGATCTGAAATCTCTGCGGCACAAGATCGGTGTTGTGATGCAGAACGGCAGGATGTTCACCGGTGATATCCTCTCAAACATCACCATATCAGCGCCCTGGCTCACGCTTGATGATGCATGGGAGGCTGCGGAGATCGCGGGAATGGGCGATGATATACGCTCGATGCCCATGGGAATGCACACTCTTATCTCAGAGGGCCAGGGCGGCATATCAGGCGGCCAGAGACAGCGCCTTCTGATTGCCAGAGCCATTGCACCAAAGCCAAAGATCCTCATGTTCGATGAGGCGACAAGCGCTCTTGATAATCTGACCCAGAAACAGGTCAGCGATGCACTGGAAAAAATGAACTGTACCCGTATTGTTATCGCTCACAGACTGAGCACAATAAAACAGTGTGACCGCATAATCGTGCTCGATCAGGGACATATCATCGAAGACGGGAATTATGAAGAGCTCATCGCAAAAAAAGGTTTCTTTGCGGATCTGGTATCCAGACAGCGGCTGGACTCAGAAGACGATCCGCCCCGTGCTTAAACGCCGAGGCCCACATCCTTCGCCGGCTGCTTCTCATCCTCTTTGATCTGTTGCTGTGCATACGCAGCGGCTCTGCGGTGGCGGTTTTTCTCATCCTTTATCTCGCCGAATTTCTCGGCGTAAAGCTTTGCATAGCTGATCTCTTTTACATGCTCCTCATCACGGACATCTCCGTAGATGTCCGCGAATTCCACCGTTCTGTCTCCCCTGTACATATTCGCCTTGTCAAGGCACTCCAGAACGCACATTGCGCCCGCAAGTCTCGCGGCGCCGGTAGCCGTCATGTCCTTGATGCTCTTATCACCAAGTACACCCTCCGCCGCGTTGCCGTTTGTCACCTTGATGGCATATATCCCCATTGTACGGCGGACTTCCATCTCGCTGTACTTCAGATCATCCATTCTTTCTCTGATATTATTCTCGTACACCTCCTTAGTAATGCGGTTATTGTCAAGATCTTCCCTGTTTTTCCTAAGGAATTCCTTTGTATCATCGAGGAGGTTTATATACCCATTCAGCGTGTCACGCGCATTCTTGTACTCTGTCGAATCGCCGCCCTGGAAAAGCCGCAGGGTTTTCTTCGTGTTGAACATCTCGGCCAGCGTGCGCATGTCGTGATCCCCGTAAAGCAGATACTGACTTCTCCTGCTGATATCATCCATCCACGGCTTGTCCGCTTTTGTCTTACCGAGCTTCTCATCCAGACGTCTCATCTGGTTCATGTCCTCGGCTTTGCGGATCATATTGCTCTTTGGATCGATCTCGTAGGCAGGCTGTCTCGTGTTTTCAGGATTCTTCGCGTTGTAGTAATCATACAGCGTCTTCATCTGGTCAGGATGTGTGCGGAGCAGTTCCCTGTATTTCGACTCTTCGGCATTATCAAGGATTAATTCGACAAAATCCGACTGGTCGATAAAGTCATCCGGCGACTTGTCCTTTATCTGATCCAGGATGCTCAGATCCTTCGATACCGCGGAAAGCTCGAATAGCGCGCTGATAACGGGAATATCTTCCTCCTCATCGAAGCCCAGCTTCCGCATATTGTAGAAAAATTCGTCCACCTTGTAACCGCCGCAGTAGGAAGGAAGATTTTCCATGGCATTTTTCCACGGATCGAACTCATCGGGGCGGTATCTCTTTACATAATCGTCCTTATCCATGAACAGATAATTCCACTCGTCGATGATCAACCCTGCTTCCTCGGGATAGAGCTTACCTATGTTATTCAAAGGATGAACCCTGTTGTGATCATCCATGCGCCGGCAAAAGGAATCCAGTACTTTTTCGGGCGTGTCAAACTCGCCCTCCTTATCCAGCATCATACCGATGACCGGCATTTCGAGATAGATGCTGCCCTGCTCGGTACCTCCTATTACATACATCGCCCGAACAAGCTTCGGATCATCAAAACCGATCTCCTGTGCTTTTTTAAAGAATGCGTCCTTGGTAAAAACTCCCTGGATCTTATCCGGCAGCCCCTGTTTTGCCTCTTCCCATTCATTCTGATCAATTGGATTCACAGAATTCACTGAATTAGCCATGATCTTTTCCTTTCATATAAGTGTATACGATCCGTATCATCACTAATGATATATGCGCACAGATGAATAATCCCACGCGCTTATGCCTGCAAACTTCATCCGATATTATACCTGGCTCTGTTCTCATCGGACAAAGCAGCATCCGGAAACTGTTTTTTCGCTTCTTCAATCAGCTTAGCATAATCCTTATAGCGGGTTCTGCTTATCTTCGTACGGTCGATGCTCACAAGTATCGCATCGTCATTCTTCAGGTAAACCAGCCCGTCCTCCGCATATGCCACGCGTCCGTAGCCTTCGGTTTCAAAGAGATACAGACTTGTACCTGTACATGCCGCCAAAAGCTTGCTGTCATCATCACAGACAATGTATTCAATACTCCCGTCGCTGTCTAGAGTTGTGACATAAGCTCCTGTTCCCGTATCCAGAATGCGTATCCTGTAGTCATCCCCCTGCACCACGATATGGCTTCCGTCATCCGTGAATGATACAAAGGATCGCAGATAGGATTCAAGCGGAGCTTCCAGGATGGTCTCAAAAGAAGCTGTGTCAGCCACGCGCAGCATTCCGTCCGCGCAGCATACAGCAAGCCGCGTCCCGTCCGGACTGAGTGCCATAAAGCTTTTGTAATCACTCTCCGCTACGGTACGCATTTTTTCATCCGCAAACCCATGCAGTTCTCCGCCTTTGATATCGACCGCACTGAAACGGCCTTCGCCGTTTACAATATATACCCGGTTACCGTCGTCCGAAAGAAGAGCACTTTCGATCCAGTCCACGCTCTGGTACTCTCCCACGACCTCTTTCGTCTGAAGATCAAATACCATCAGGGATTCTGAAGTCCGAAACAAGCATTTGTCCGCGTTCCGGTTAAGCGTATATTCGACCATATATTCCTCAAAGCCGTGATCCGCGGGTACGATCGTCTCTTTTTTTCCGGTCTGCACATCAACTGCCGTCAGACCGTCCCCGTCCCAGAAATAAGCGTTTTTGTTACCCAGTGCCATTCCCTGAATAAACTTTTCCCCCTCATATCTGCAGGCTTCAGTTCCATCTTCGTTCATTATATAATAAGTCTGAAAATCTCCGTCCGGTCTGACGGCGAACAAAGTGCCGTCAGCGGAAACACCTGCCGGCATCACTCTGTTCTCAAAAGTCGCATAATCCTCTATATCCGGCGCCTCATGCCAGGACACCACATGTATCTCGGCAGACTGCGCGGGGACATAAGCGATCTGCTTATCAAGCACCACCCAGGATTTTATTGATTCTTCAGTACGGAAAGCATACTCGGAATATATCCTCCCCTCTGAAAAGTCCACGAGATCAAAATCTCCCTGCCGGTAACCAACTCTGCCGTAGGGGCTGTCTATCGTGACCGCGAGCGCCGTAGCGTCACCCGGAAGATTGAGTGACGAAACCATACTCCCGTCCTTTTCATCAAAGGTAAATGCCTCCGCCTCCAATGTGATCACGATATCTCTGTGTTCCACATCGTCCTTTATATACTTATGATCCTTGATCATGGCGACAAACGACGTGGAATCCCTCACATGTGCCGGAATATCTCTTGACCACAAAAGCTTTCCATCGGGTGTAAACACGTCAATCACCGCGTGTTTAAAATCTCCGCCCAGTTCAATAGAATTGCAGCTTACGACCGCAAGTTTTCCGTCGATCGTAAAACAGGAGTTCAGATAATAGTATTCAGAGAGCCGAATATCCTGAAGCGTGCCTTTGTTAATATCATAAACAGAGATATAGCCCCCATCCATTTCACTGTCAAAATGGGGCGTGACATACAGCCCATGCTCCCTGCTGTATCCGCCGTCATCCTTAAAGGCAATTCCGGTCTGATCCTCATGGGTATCCAGTATCGCTGCATCGGTGGCATCAAGGATAAGAAAAGAGTCCTTTAATACTACTGCAAGCTTCCCTGTGTCCGCGCACAGATCGCATCTTCTGATCATGTCTTCGAACTCTTTTTTATAGATAACTCCGCCCTGATGATCATATTTGATCAGCTCATGATCGGTAGTGATATATACACCCGAATCATCCGCATCCGCACTCCGCGCGGTTACGTAATAGTTGGACTCGTTAAGCGCCGGCGCTATGCTCGCAAGGAGCGTCCATTCTTCTGCATCCCACACATAGACCCTGCTGCCGATGTCAATTGTGATGACTTTTTTCCGGTCTTCGGTAGTGAACATTTTATTGACAGAGAGTTTATGTCTGAGGATCCTGTCATAAGTCATTCTTCTTGCACAATCATAGGCATAAACGGCACGGCTCAGCGCATATTCCGCATCCGGAACATAAGGTCTCTCGTTGCCCAAAGAAGGCAGGCCCTCCATTGCCACAAGGATCGCGTCCTCCCTGTTCCCGGCTTCGAGTAATGACATCGCCTCCTGCGCATAGAACCTCGACTGGTTTTCCTGTTTTCCTTCGTACCGGACGGTTATCTCTTCGGCAAGCTTCGTCTTTTCATCCGCAAGTGCCGCTTTTTCATCAGCGAGTGCCGCCTTTTCGTCAGCAAGCGCCTTCATTTTGGCAGCCACATTGGCATTGTAAAGGCCGAAGGCGGTCCCCGCAAGCGCCAGAACAGCCGCAGCCGAAGAGACCATGGCTATGGTCCTCTTTATGATCCTCTCCCTGTGACGCTGCTTCAGATCGTCATAGGGAGAGGATCATAAAGAGGACCATAGCCATGGTCTCTTCGGCTGCGGCTGTTCTGGCGCTTGCGGGGACCGCCTTCGGCCTTTACAATGCCAATGTGGCTGCCAAAATGAAGG
>JAILGA010000132.1 GCA_024697225.1 Lachnospiraceae bacterium | reverse complement strand
CGGGGGCATCGCCTCCGCTTGTGAGGACGGCTATAGTTTTTACCTGTTTGGACATTTTAAGTCTCCTTTCATGACATCATCTTAATGCAATATCGCATCAAAGTCAAAGCTTTCTATGATCTCGCGGGTATGTGCGAGATGTTCGTCCGTTTCGCTCTTATTTTTGACCTCGCAGCTGCCGTCTGCGAAGCATTCGCACATGAATCTGTTGACCCCGGGTCTGAAGTGGATCTCGTCCATATATCCGCCGTCTATGTCGGTCACTATGTCATCAAGATCCTGAAATATGAATACTCTTGCGTTCGGTTCGTCAAGCAGGGTCTTCGCAATGAGCCGCTCCTGCGCAAGTGTCGCGGACAGATGGCCTTCTATTGAAGCATTATGCCAGTAGAGGACGGAATAGGGCGGGAAGAAGAAGAAAAACTGAGTATCGGTATGCTCGCGCATGGATTCTAACAGATTGACCTCGAGATTATGAAGAGTCCCTTTGTCATATGCATCCTCGGGGGTTTCTGATGCCGCGGGCTCAGGCTCCTCGTAGTGATCGAGTATCCAGTCCAGGGTATAGTACATATCGTCTTCCCAGTCAGTGGAATATACGGTCCGCAGATCCGTGGGCTCGCGCTCGGCCATGGGCCTGATACAGTAGTGCAGAAGCACATCCATGTTCCACAGATATTTCACGTCGTTAAAGGGATCTGTATCATAGAGATACTCCGGGTAGGGGTATTTTGTCTCAGTGTCATCCGCCGTCCAGGTGGCGGGATCGATCGCTATGAATGCAGCTTTGATATCATTTCCGCCCTCAAAGGAGGCGTCGAGTATCCTCTTAATATCCCGCGGATAGGCGCCGTTCATCGTGAGCTTTAGTGGCTTAAGCCCCATGAGCTCCGTGAGATCACCGGTGTTGAAGTTCATGGTCATGGATGAACCCGTGATCACGGAATCGTATTCAAAATGCCTTGCCATGCCGATGTTCTGGGACAGCTGGTTGTCGACCACATACGGAAAGGATGGCAGGGGATCGTGGTAGATAAAAAACGGATCCACCGCGATGACGATGACCGATACGAGAAAGAGCCCGCAAAGCGCAGTCAGGGCAAAACCGGTGAGAAATGTTCTTCCCCTCCCGTGTCTTTTGTTTTCAGAAGCTGAAGTAGACAAATGCAGAGACCTCCCCGAATGAAAGAACGCACCATATGAACAGGACAGCAGTGATAAGGGCCGCGGATATCATCTTCCCTGCGGATATCTTTTCCCTGAAAGCGCCGCTTATCATAAAGGCATCGCGTCCGCAGAAAATGAGTGCAGCCGAGACCGCAAGAGTAAGCCACATACAGATGAGGCCGCCTGTCCTCACATCCCTGACTCCCAGCAGCTTTATCGGATACCAGAAAAGATCATCCCTGAAGGCGTCTATGAATTTATCATGAAGCTTGAACCAAGGCTTGTCGAAGACTTTTCCAAGTACCGTCAGGGCATCGGTGGGGGATGGCGCCCTGAAGAATACCCAGGCGAGGCTCACGTAGACAAAGGTGAGGAGCTTCTTAAAGAAGGAAGGCAGCTTTAGCGCCTTCTTCGGAATGGAGGCGGCACATACGGCCGCACCGTGGAGCGCTCCCCAGATGATGAAATTGATGCCGTTGCCGTGCCAGAGGCCGCTGATCAGAAATACAGCCATGGTGTTTAAAAGCTTCCTGGGCAGGCCCTTTCTGTTCCCTCCGAGCGGAATGTAGACGTATCGTGTAAAGAACGATGACAGCGTCATGTGCCATCTTCTCCAGAATTCCGCCACATTTGCCGAAAGATACGGTCTGTCAAAGTTTCTGGGCAGATCGAAGCCTGCCATCCGTGCAACTGCGCGGCCCATGTCGCAGTATCCGCTGAAGTCGAAGTATATCTGGAAGGCATAGGTGATGACGGCTATTACTGCCTCCATCCACAAAAGTCCGTCCGGTATCGAATATGCGTAATCCGCTGCCTTTGCGAGTCTGTCGGCCAGCAGCACTTTTTTGGAGAGACCCAGCACGAAGTAGAAGAGCGCCGCCGAAAAATCCTCCGCGTCAGGGGTGTGTGTGCCGGCTTTTGCCTTTTCCTCCATGAAGTCGGGATATCGCATTATGGGTCCCTGAAGGAGCTTCGGGAAGAAGAATACGTAAGTAAGATAATCTGCCGCTCCGGGGCCGCCACATTCTCCGCGGTAGGTATCCACCATGACGGAGATTATGGAAAAGGTCGTAAATGAAAGGGCGACGGGCATTACGAACGAGCTGTATTTAAAAAAGCACAGAATACCCGTGACGGCTGTGAGACCCGCAATCAGGCAGAAAACGGCGGAGAGGGATCCCGAAAGCTTCTTTACGAGCAGGCAGAAAACGTACCCCGCTGCGGCCTGAATGAGCAGGAGCGCAAGGTTTTTTGGACCGAAGGTCATGTAGAAAAGAAGAGACGAAATTAAGAGGATGAGATCCGGCAGACTGCGGATCATCCCCCTGCAGTCCCTGCAGAAATGCCGTGCGGCAAACAGCGCTGCAAGCGTCAGAGGCAGGAACATGAAAACAAATTCGTACGACGGAAAAGTTAGTTGCATGATATAATTATAACAGATATCGAAAGGAGAGGATAACATTTATGGCATTCGTACATCTCCATACACATACCCAGTACAGTCTTCTCGACGGATCGAACAAAATAAGCGATTACGTGGCCAGGGTCAAAGAGCTCGGAATGAATGCGGCTGCCATAACGGACCACGGCGCGATGTACGGGGTGATAGATTTTTACAAGGCCTGCAAAGCCACGGAGATAAAGCCGATACTGGGCTGCGAGGTTTATGTCGCACCGGGTTCGAGATTTGACAGGGAGATCCAGGCGGGGGAGAGCAGATATTACCATCTGATACTTCTTGCAAAGAACAACACGGGCTATGCCAATCTTTCGAAGCTGGTGAGCCTTGGTTTCACGGAGGGATATTATTACAAGCCCAGAGTTGACAGGGAGCTGCTCCAAAAATACAGCGAGGGTCTGATATGTCTGTCTGCCTGCATCTCCGGAGAGGTTGCGACGAGGCTTGCCGCCGGAGATTTTGACGGTGCGAGAAACGCGGCCGTCTGGCACAGGGACTGCTTCGGCGAGGAAAACTATTATCTGGAGCTTCAGGATCACGGCATACCGGTGCAGAAACAGGTAAACTCCGGGATATTGAGGCTTTCAAATGAACTCGGCATACCGCTCGTTGCAACGAACGACTGCCATTATACGAGGAAGGATGATGCCAGGGCACACGATGTGCTGATCTGCATACAGACTGCGAAGAATATCTCGGATGAGGACAGACTCCGCTACGAGATGGGACAGTTCTATGTCAGGAGCGAGGAGGAAATGCGGGAGCTCTTCAAGTATGCTCCCGAGGCCGTGGACAATGCGCAGAAGATCGCTGATATGTGCGATGTCACGATCGAATTCGGGGTTACGAAACTCCCGAATTATGATGTCCCGGACGGAAAGGATTCATGGACATATCTGAATGAGCTCTGCGAGAGAGGTCTTAAGAACAGGTATCCGGATGCCTCAGCCGGAGACATGAAGGAGCTGCATGACCGCCTTGAATACGAACTCTCTGTTATAAAGAAGATGGGATTTGTGGATTACTTCCTGATCGTCTGGGATTACATCAATTTCGCGAGACAGCACGATATAGCGGTTGGCCCCGGCCGCGGCAGCGCCGCGGGCAGCATAGTTGCCTACAGTCTGGGCATCACCAATATCGATCCGATCCGGTATGCGCTGCTGTTTGAGCGCTTTCTCAATCCCGAGCGCGTTTCCATGCCCGATATAGACGTGGATTTCGAGTATGCCCGCAGACAGGAGGTCATAGATTATGTGACACAAAAGTACGGGAGCGACAGGGTGGTGCAGATCATAACCTTCGGTACACTGCAGGCCCGCGGCGTTATACGTGATGTGGCAAGAGCTATGAACCTCTCGTATGCGCGGGGGGACCAGATAGCCAAAATGATACCCAATGAACTCGGCATCACTCTTGACAAGGCTGTCACGATCAATCCCGATCTTAAGAAGGCTGTTGAAGAGGACGCCGAAGTAGCGGAACTCTTCTCATACTGCCGTGCGCTTGAAGGCCTGCCGAGACACGCCTCCGTGCACGCGGCGGGCGTGGTCATCTGCAGCGCTCCGGCCATGGATCTGCTCCCTCTTGCCACGACAGGACCGGACAGTCCGGTGACTACACAGTTTCCGATGACGACAGTTGAGGAACTGGGACTTTTGAAGATGGATTTTCTGGGACTCAGGACGCTGACCGTCATAAAGGATGCGGTAAGAAGCGCCAACAGACTGAACGGTTTTTCGGAGGGAGACGCGGAATTCATAGATATCGACAGGGTGGACTTAAATGATGCAAGATCTCTGGAGCTTATAAGCTCGGGCCGCTCCGACGGAGTGTTCCAGCTTGAATCCGGCGGCATGCAGTCATTCATGAGGGAACTGAAGCCGAAGAGCTTTGAGGATATCATAGCGGGAATATCATTGTACAGACCGGGACCGATGGACTTCATTCCTAAATATATTGCCGGCAAAAATGACAGCAGCAGCATAACCTATGTCACGCCCGAGCTGGAATCCATACTCAAGCCCACCTACGGCTGCATAGTATATCAGGAACAGGTGATGCAGATAGTGCAGAAGCTCGCGGGCTATTCTCTGGGCCGTGCCGACCTTCTGAGGCGCGCCATGAGCAAGAAAAAGAAAAACGTGATGGAGGTGGAGCGGAAGAGCTTCATCGAGGGAATTCCGGAGGAGGGCGTACCGGGCTGTGCCGGCAACAATATCTCTCAGGAGATCGCCGGGAGCATCTACGATTCCATGATGGACTTTGCCAGCTACGCCTTTAACAAGTCGCATGCGGCCTGCTATGCAGTGGTGGCCATTCAGACAGCCTGGCTCAAAGCCAGATACCCTGTGGAATTCATGGCTGCCCTTATGACGAGCGTGATAGACAACTCGGCCAAGCTCCGCGGGTATATGGCATCTGCCAGATCCATGGGGATAAAGCTCATGCCGCCGGATATAAACACCGGAGATGTCGATTTCGTGCCGGTAAGGGACGGAGATGACAAATGCATTCTGTACTCGCTGGCTGCGGTCAAGGGCGTGGGCCGGAGCCTTATAGCGGCTATTGCCGGCGAGCGCAGCGTACGGGGTCCCTTCAAGTCAATGTCGGATTTTATACGCCGCATGGTATCCGGCGAACTTAACAGACGGGCTGTGGAGAATCTGATAAAAGCCGGAGCTTTTGACCGGTTCGGAGGCAGCAGGAAGCATTACCTGAGGGAGTATGCCGCGGATATGGACCAGGCCCAGCATGAGGCAAAGGACAATATAGCGGGACAGATGTCATTCTTCGAAATGCTGACTCCTGCCGACGCCGGAGATAAACCGGCAGGGAGGGATGCCGGAGAGTTTGAGAAGACAGTGCTGCTTGCGTACGAGAAGGAGGTGTTAGGTACTTATCTCACGGGACATCCGCTTTCAGAGGATACCGCTTTTCTGGAGAAGCACACGGCCAATACCGCTACGGATTTCCTGCTTGATGAGTCGGTGGGCGTTCCCGCGGTGGATGACGGGGTAAGGACAACGATCGGCGGCATGGTGACGGCGGTGCAGGTGAGGTATACCAAAGCCAACCAGCCCATGGCAATTGTGACGCTTGAGGATCTGACGGGTTCGGTGGAGGTGATCGTCTTCCCCAAGGCATTCATTGAATACGGCGAGAAGCTGAAGGAGGACGAGAGAGTCCTTATAAGCGGAAGAACGAGCCTTGAGGATGAAAAGAACGCAAAGCTGATAGCGGAAAAGGTGATGCGCTTTTCCGAAATTCCCAGGACCATATGGATGAGATTTCCGGACAGACAGAGTTATGATGCGGTGAGCGGGGATATCGAACGGATAGCACAGGATGCGCATGACAGGGCATCGGGAAGAGATTCGGTCACAGTATATGTTTCTTCCGAGCGCATCAGAAAGACGATAAGTCCCGGCGGAGGGTTTGCCGCGGACAGTGAACTCATAAAAAAACTAACGGAACTCTGCGGAGAAGAAAATATTAAATTTGTTTGAAAGATTTGACTAAAAGCCTTTTATGCTGATATGATAAATAAGTTATGGATTTTCAGCATCAGAGAGGAAGGCATATGAGACGGAGCATGATAACCAGAGCGGCATCGATAATGCTTGTGTCAGTCATGGCATTGTCGGTTTTCGGCTGCGGAGATAGCGGAGCGGAGACCGGAGTGGCGACTACCGATGTGAATATGTTCGAGCCGATCAAGGAAGAGGACAGCAATACCGGAAGCGAAAAGGCCGAGGATACCGCAGAGTCTGATGATAAACAGGAAGAGGAAAAAGAGGAGCTTCCGGCCGAGATACCTGAAGGTATGTACGCTTCCGAACTCACAGGTCTTCCAATAAGCGAGGAACTTAAGAATCAGCGGCCCATCGCTGTCATGGTGGATAACGAGTCGGAGGCTCTGCCACATTTCGGAACAGCGGCCTGTGATGTTGTGTATGAGATCATGAACAGCACGCTCAACAACCGAATTACAAGACTTATGGCAGTCGTGAAGGATTACGAAGCCATCGAGCAGCTGGGCAGCATCAGGAGCACGAGACCCACCAATATATTGCTGGCGGCCGAGTGGAACGCGGTGCTATGCCACGACGGCGGTCCCCAGGTTCACATCAATCCCTATTTCAGCAGAGGATTCTGCGACCACTTCTCCGGCACCTTCTCAAGAGTAAACAACGGTAAGAAGCGTGAGTTCACGGAGTACATTTTGTCCGGTGATCTGGACAGCCAGGCCAATTTCGGCTCGGGCAAGGTCGCAAAGGAGTACTGGGACGGATTTTCCGGTGATACGCCGCATTTCAATTTTGTGGAGTACGGCAAGGAGACACATCTTGAGGATAAGTACGAGAAAACCTACAAGGTAAAGCAGATCATCCTGCCGTTCCCTCATAACGGTTCGGTGCTGGTATATAATGATGATACCGAGAAATACGAATATTACGAGTACGGAGAGAGGCATGAGGATGAGGACACGGGCGAACCGCTGGCCTTTGACAATGTGATCCTGCAGGATTGCAGTTTCTCCCAGCTCGATGAGAACGGATATCTTATTTATAACTGCCTCGATGCAGGTAAGCTGGGTTTCTACATCACAAAGGGCGTGGCTAAGAGCATAAGCTGGTCCAAACACTCCGATCAGGATTTCACACGCTTCTACGATGACAATGGCGAAGAGATCGTCATGAACCGCGGAAAGACTTATATCTCTCTGGTCCCGGAAGACAGCTGGGATAAGCTTATCATGAACGAGGTAGTGCCGGAAGAGTGATCTCTTTGCCATGCGCTGGAGAGCGTCCGCAAAACTGAATACAGCCCTTATTCTTTTCCTGACGGTGGAGATGCTGGCGGGAACAGGCGTCGGTGCGGTGGAGTTTGAGACAACAACGAGAGCACTGCCTCTTGTGGCCGGTGCGGGAGCCATGCTTGACCCCCGTGCAACAGCGGCGGATCTGCCGGGTGGGGCTCCTGCAAAACCCGCGAAGAAAGCTCCCGACGAGACCACGCCGCCGGAGGATGAGGCTGCGGCCCCGGATAGCGAAGAAGTCACGGAGGCTGAAGAACCGGAAGAAAAGCCGGTGAACGAGAATTCCACACTGGTGATGGCGGATGTCAATGAGGTGATGAATGTAAGGGCGCTACCGGATGCATCCTCGGAGAAAGTTGGCGTGTTATATAAGGATTGCGGCGGCACCATACTCGAGCGGTCGAACGGATGGACAAAGCTTCAGAGCGGAGACCTGACCGGATGGGCAAATGATGATTATCTGCTCTTCGGGGATGAGGCTGAGGCGCTTGCAAAGGACGTGGGCGTCACGCTCGCCAAAGTCACAGCCGATGCACTAAGAGTCCGCAAGGAAGCAGACAAGAACAGCGGAGTATACGGACTTGTCAAGACCGGAGATGAGTTCGAGGTCATCTCGGAGGATGACGGATCCGGATTCTTCTGTATAGACTATAAGGGCAAGGACGGATACATCAGCTCCGACTATGTGACTACCAGGGTGAAGATCGACACAGGTGAGACCTGGGAGGCGATAGTCAAGAGGGAGCAGGAGGAAAAGGAAAGAAAGGAGCGGCTCACCCGCAATCAGGGAGCGGTGGCCGCCAATACGGACGAAGTCAAGCTCCTTGCGGCCCTCATCATGTGCGAGGCCGGGAATCAGCCCTACGAGGGACAGCTCGGCGTCGGGGCGGTCGTAATGAACCGGGTAAGGAGCGGAGCTTATCCCAATACCATTTACGGTGTCATTTATGCTTCAGGTCAGTTCGGCCCGGCTGCAAACGGCAGTGTTGCCGCGAGATACGTGGGAGAAGCACCTATCTTTCAGAGCTGTTATACTGCCGCCAATGCTGCTATAAACGGTGAGACCAGTGTGGGCGGAGCTCTTCATTTCAGACGGGCCGGCAGTCATGAGGGAAGTGTGGTTATAGGATCCCATGTGTTCTGGTAGAGGAAAGGAGGCAGATCGTTATGAATTATCTGGTTTTCTGGCTGATTGTGCTGATAGCCTGCATCGCCGTCGAACTTCTCACAATGGGGCTGACGACGATATGGTTTGCCTGCGGAGCAGCTGTCGCATCCCTGTTGGCGGTATTCTTTCCGACTAATCTTATTGTGCAGATCATCGCATTTGCGGTGGTATCGGTAGTTGTCATCCTCACGGTCAGACCCATCGCGGTGAAGTATTTCAACAGAGACAGGACAAGAACCAATATCGAGAGCATGATCGGCAGACAGGGCATAGTGACGGCCGAGATTGACAATATCCAGGGCTGCGGTCAGATAAGCGTAGGCGGTATGGACTGGAGCGCAAGGTCTGTCGAACAGGAACAGAAGATCCCGGTGGGAAGTGTGGTGATCATCCGCGCCGTGGACGGAGTTAAACTGTTGGTTGAGCCGGAGATACAGGAACCGGCTGAGTAAAAAGGGAGTAGAAAAGGAGGAACTGCTATGGCTATAGTACTGATCATTCTGTTGGTTATCCTGCTCGTGGTCCTTGCCACCTGCATTGTGATCGTTCCCCAGGCACATGCATATGTGGTCGAGCGTCTGGGTGCATATCAGGGCACATGGAATGTGGGTCTTCACCTCAAGATGCCCTTCATCGACCGCGTGGCCAGAAGGGTCAACCTCAAGGAACAGGTGTGCGACTTCCCGCCGCAGCCTGTTATCACCAAGGATAATGTCACAATGCAGATCGATTCCATCGTATTCTTCATGATCACGGATCCCAGGCTTTTTGCCTACGGTGTGGAAAACCCCATCCTCGCTATCGAGAACCTGACTGCCACGACCCTCAGAAATATCATCGGCGACATGGAACTGGACCAGACCCTCACCTCCCGCGAGATCATCAATACCAAGATGAGAGCCACGCTTGACGAGGCCACCGATCCCTGGGGCATCAAGGTCACAAGAGTTGAGCTCAAGAACATAACGCCTCCCGCCGCTATCCGCGACGCCATGGAGAAGCAGATGAAGGCCGAGCGTGAAAAGAGAGAATCCATCCTCAAGGCAGAGGGTGTGAAGCAGGCGACCATCCTTGAATACGAAGGAAAGAAGGAAGCCCAGATCCTCAAGGCTGAGGCAGACAAGCAGGCAACCATCCTGGCTGCGGAAGCTCAGAAGGAGAAGGAGATCAGAGAGGCAGAGGGCCGCGCAGCTGCTATCAGAAGCGTACAGCAGGCCAATGCCGACGGTATCAGGATGATAAAGGAGGCAGGCGCCGACAACTCGGTGCTTAAGATCAAGAGTCTCGAGGCCTTCGAGAAGGCTGCAAACGGACAGGCCACCAAGATAATAATCCCCTCCGAGATCCAGGGGATCGCAGGTCTTGCTTCATCGGTCAAGGACATTGTGTCGGGCTGATAAGCCGGATTAACAGAGATTGATCATATTACGGAGATAACAACATGGACGGACATCCGCTAAAAGGAAGAGATTTTCTGAAGCTGCTTGATTTTGAACCCGAGGAGATAATGGGTCTTGTTGATCTCGCGGCCGAACTCAAGCGCAAGAAGGAGGACGGGATCCCGCACTATGTGTTCAGGGGAATGAATGTCGCTCTCATCTTTGAAAAGACAAGCACCAGGACCAGATGCGCTTTTGAGGTGGCAGCGCATGACCTCGGAATGGGAACGACCTATCTGAACCCCAAGGATTCGCAGCTTGGAAAGAAGGAGTCGATAAAGGACACGGCCCGCGTGCTTTCGGGAATGTTTGACGGTATAGAGTACAGGGGCTTCGGGCAGGATATAGTGGAGGAACTCGCTGAATACAGCAGCGTTCCGGTATTCAACGGCCTCACGAACGAGTTTCACCCCACACAGATGCTGGCTGACCTGCTGACGATCAAGGAGTATTACGGCAGTATAAAGGGCAGAAAACTGGCCTATTTCGGGGATGCCAGATACAATACCGGCAATTCCCTGATGGTGGCTGCCGCCAAAATGGGTATGGCGATCAACATCGTCGCGCCGAAGAAATACTGGCCGAACGAGGAATTGACGGAGCAGTGCCGCACCATCGCTGAAGAGACGGGCGCCGAGATCAACTGCACCGAGGATGTGGACGAGGGCTCTCATGACGTGGATGTTGTATCCACCGATGTGTGGGTCTCAATGGGCGAGCCCGATGAGATCTGGGAGGAGAGGATCAGAGATCTGACCCCCTACAGGGTAACCGGCAGGATAATGAATAATGCCGGAGAGGATGCGATATTTATGCACTGTCTGCCGAGCTTCCATGACCTTGGTACCGAGACGGGCAGGATTATACATGAGAAGTTCGGACTCACGGAGATGGAGGTCACCGACGAGGTGTTTGAGTCCCCGCAGTCGCTTGTCTTTCAGGAGGCAGAGAACCGCATGCATACCATCAAGGCGGTCATGTATGCGATGCTGTGAGAAGCAGAAATCATGAACAGTAACGAACTTACCGGGCAGCTTCATACTAAATGGGCTGCCCGCAGCCTTGTCTTTCTGGAGAAAACGCCGTCCACACAGGATGCGGCGAGAAAGGCATGCTTTGAGGGGGCGCCGCACGGCGCACTCTATATCACGGGCAATCAGACCACCGGCAGAGGCCGCATGGGGCGCAGCTGGATCTGTCCGCCGGATGTCAATATAGCAATGACGATCCTTCTAAGACCGGCTGTTTCTCTTGAACTTGCTCCCATGATAACGCTGATCATGGGACTGTCTGTTGCGGAGGCCATATCCGGAATGCTTCCGCCCGATGCTCCAGGTGCCCTCATCAAGTGGCCCAATGACATAGTCATCGACGGCAAAAAGGTCTGCGGGATACTTACGGAGACAGTGACGCTCCCGGACGGGAGCTATGCATGCCTTGTGGGAACGGGTATAAATGTACATCAGAGAGCATTTCCGGAAGAACTCTCGGATATAGCCGGTTCCATTTACACACAGACAGGCGGGGACATTAAAAGAGCGTTGCTCGCGGCTTTGATCTGCGACCGCTTTGAGATTAATTATGAAGAGTTTGAGAGTGAGGGCAGTCTCTCACCTGTCAGTAAGCGGTATGAGGACAGACTCGTGAATACGGGAAAGACCGTGAAGATCATGGAGGCGTCCGGTGCATATGAGGCGGAGGCGCTGGGTATTGATCCGGAAAACGGCGCGCTCTTTGTAAAACCGGCAGACGGAACGATACGAAGGATAAATGCCGGAGAGGTGAGCGTGCGCGGACTATACGGGTACACGTAAAGGTGTGTGAGCTGTAGAAAAAGGAGGAAGCAATGATCTTAGTTATCGATGTGGGAAATACCAACATAACCTGCGGAGTGTTTAAAGGCTCGAAGGTGATGAGAACCTTCAGGATGATGACGCGGACTGAACGCACATCAGATGAGTACGGAGTGACGATACTCTCCATGCTGTCGGTCGGCGACATAAAGATCGAAGACATAAAGGGAGTAATCATAGCGAGCGTGGTGCCCAAGGTCATGCACTCCCTAACGAACAGTGTCGTGAAATATATCGGCAGGCAGCCCTATATAGTGCGTCCCGGGATAAGGACCGGGATACATATCACTTCCGATAATCCCAGGGAGATCGGTCCCGACAGGATAGTCGATATAGTGGCGGCTTACAATATCTACGGCGGCCCCGCTCTGGTGATCGATTTCGGTACTGCCACAACCTACGATCTGATCGATGGTCTGGGCAACTTCGGAGTGGGCATCACGGCGCCGGGGCTTCGGATCTGTGCCAAGGCGCTATGGGAGGATACGGCCAAGCTGCCCGAGATAGAGATCAAAAAGCCGGAATCGATCCTCTCAAGAGAGACGGTCTCCAGCATGCAGGCGGGACTTGTATTCGGTCAGATCGGACAGACCAAGTATATAATTGAACAGGTCAAAAAGGAGAGCGGACTGTCCGATCTCAAGGTCATAGCCACAGGCGGCCTGGGACGCATGATATCCGATGAGGTCGAGGAGATAGATGTTTATGATCCGCTTCTGACCCTTCAGGGCCTGCGGATTCTGTACGAAAAAAACCGCAGGACAAAACCCGGAACGGAGGAGTCGGAAGATGAGTGACGAAAATCTCTTCAAAGAGGCTGACAGACTGGGTCTGCGCCCGGACGGGAGGATAGTCCTGTGCGGTGCAAATGCCTATGAACAGAAGTATTATTTTAATCCCGTATTCGGCAAGATACCCGAGAGCATCAAGGAGGAGCTGAGGATTATCTGCGTGCTCTTTACTCAGGAGGCGGGAGGCATCATAACTGTCGAATTTGAGGATGACGGCGAGATATTTTTAAGGACCGAATGCGATGAGGAGGACATCACCTGGGACAATGTGAGTGCGGGACTTCTGTCCGGAGAGATATTGCGCAGGCGCAGGGATGTCTTTGACGCAATAAAGCTCTATTACCGTGCTCTCATACTTCATGAGGATATGAGCGGTCTTCTTGCGGAGGATGACCTGTAGATGCAAGGGCACTCTTATCTCAGACCGCTCACGATAGGGGATGTGACCGCAGAAAACAATCTGATACTCGGCCCCATGGCCGGGGTCACCGATATGTCTTTCAGAGTCCTTTGCCGCGAGCAGGGCGCAGGACTTGTATGCGCCGAGATGGTGAGCGCGAAAGCCGTGGTCTACAGGAATAAAAGGACGGCTGCGCTGTGCGTCACCTCAGACTCAGAGCATCCCGTGAGCCTTCAGCTTTTCGGCTCGGATCCCGGGGTCATGGCGGAGGCAGCAGCCATCATGAATTCCGAATATTCCTTTGACATAATGGACATCAATATGGGCTGCCCCGTTCACAAGATAGTATCAAACGGCGAGGGAAGCGCGCTGATGAAGGATCCGGCACTCATTGAGCGTATCGTCCGGGCGGTGGCGGAAACCGCGGGACATCCGATCACAGTAAAGATCAGAAAGGGATTCTCTGCTTCCGATAATAATGCCGCGGAATGCGCCAGGGCTGCGGAGGCCGGCGGAGCCTCAATGATCGCGGTACACGGACGGACCAGAGAGCAGTTCTACAGCGGAAAGGCCGACTGGTCTGTCATACGCGAGGTAAAGAACGCGGTTTCGATACCTGTTGCCGGAAGCGGTGACGTCAGGGACGGGGAGAGTTTTGTGTCCATGATGGAACAGACAGGCTGCGACGCGGTGATGATAGCCCGCGCGGCTGAGGGCAACCCCTGGGTGTTCAGAGAGATCAGGGAATACCTGGAAACAGGCCGTACACCTGAGAGACCGGGACGGGATGAGATGACCGGGATGCTCCTCAGACACGCAGGGATGCTCATTGCGGACAAGGGTGAATACATAGGCATACGTGAGATGAGAAAGCATGCCGCCTGGTACACGAGAGGCTATACGGGGGCAGTGAAGCTTCGCGATAAGCTGTCAAAGATAGAAACAATGGAAGAACTGACAGAATCTGTGAAAACTTTTGACAGTGAGGGACAATAGGGGTATAATTGTCGCACTGTGTCCGGACGCCGTGTCGGATGCGGATAGTAAAGATTAAAAGGGAGGACGCCGGCAATGGAAGAAAAGAAGAATATCCTGACATACGAGGGACTTAAGAGGTATGAAGAAGAACTCGAGGAGTTAAAGGTTGTCAAACGTCAGGAGGTGGCGGAAAAGATAAAGGAAGCCCGCGCCCAGGGTGACCTTTCCGAGAATGCCGAGTATGACGCTGCAAAGGATGAGCAGCGTGACATCGAAGCAAGGATCGAGGAGCTCGAAAAGATACTTAAGAACGCAGAGGTGGTGGTTGAGGACGAGGTCGATCTCGACACGATAAATATCGGATGCAAGGTGAGAATAAAGGATCTGGCCGAGAAAGAGGAGCTGGAATATAAGATCGTGGGATCCTCTGAAGCTAACAGTCTCGAGGGTAAGATATCCAATGAGTCTCCCGTGGGAAGGGCTCTCATCGGTGCAAAGAAGGGCGAGACCGTAACGGTTGAGACGCAGACCGGTTCGTTTAAGTACAAGGTGCTCGGCATAGAGAGATCAAACGGATGATCCGGATCCGGTCATGCCGGACATATTTATTCAGGAAAAATGTAAAAAAACAGGAGAACGGACATGCCTAACGAGGAACAGAAGAAAGAGCAGCAGGATGTGGGCCATCTTGTCCAGGTGAGGATGGACAAGCTAAAGACTCTGCAGGAGGAAGGGAAGGATCCCTTTCAAACAGTAAAGTATGACCAGACGCATCACAGCATTGATATAAAGGACGGTTTTGACAGATATGAGATAGTTCTGTCCGTCGATGAAAACGGAAAGACTATCGTGCCTGCATGGGATGAGATCCCTGAGAATAAGCGTCTGTCAATAGCGGGCCGTATCATGAGCAAGCGCGTCATGGGCAAGGCATCCTTCTGCAATGTGGCCGACAGATACGGCAATATACAGTGCTACGTGACCAGAGATTCACTCGGCGAAGAGGCATATGCCGATTTCAAAAAGATGGACATAGGCGACATCGCGGGTATGAAGGGATTTGCCTTCAGGACCAAGGCCGGTGAGATATCGGTGCATGTCTCATCCATGACGCTGCTCACAAAATCGCTGCAGCCTCTGCCTGAGAAGTTCCACGGCCTTACTGATACCGAGCTTCGCTATCGTCAGAGATATGTGGATCTGATCATGAACACCGAATCCCGCGAAGTTTTCTACAAGAGATCAAAGATATTAAGCGAGATCAGGAATTTCCTTGCGGGCCGTGATTTCATGGAGGTCGAGACGCCTATACTTGTGGCCAATCCCGGCGGTGCTGCCGCAAGGCCTTTTGCAACGCACTATAACGCTCTCGATGAGGACGTGAAGCTTCGCATCTCGCTTGAACTATATCTGAAGCGGCTGATCGTGGGCGGAATGGAGCGCGTGTATGAGATAGGAAGAGTCTTCCGCAACGAGGGAGTCGATACCAGACACAATCCCGAGTTCACGCTGATGGAACTCTATCAGGCCTATACCGATTACAGGGGAATGATGGAACTCACCGAGTCAATGTTCAGATATCTCGCGGAAAAGGTGCTCGGAACCACGAAGTTCTCCTATCAGGGCATAGAGATCGATTTCGGAAAGCCCTTTGAGCGCGTCACCATGAACGAATGTGTAAAGAAGTATACCGGTATCGATTTCGATACGGTAGCTACTGATGACGAGGCAAAAGCACTCGCGAAGGAGCGCCATGTTGAATTCGAGGAGCGCCACAAGAGGGGAGACATCATCAACCTGTTCTTTGAGGAGTTCTGCGAGAAGAATCTGATCCAGCCCACCTTTATCATGGATCATCCGATCGAGATCTCGCCGCTCACGAAGAAGAAGCCCGACGATCCGACGAAGGTCGAGCGCTTCGAACTCTTTATCAATACGTGGGAGATGTGCAACGCCTATTCCGAGCTCAACGATCCCATCGACCAGCGCGAGCGCTTTGCTGCGCAGGAGGCCGCTGCCGCGGCCGGCGATGATGAAGCCGAGCACACCGACGAGGATTTCCTCAACGCCCTCTCGGTCGGCATGCCCCCCACCGGAGGCATCGGCTACGGCATCGACCGCCTGGTAATGCTCCTTACGGACGCTCCGAGCATCAGGGATGTGCTGTTGTTCCCGACTTTGAAGAGCCTCAGCTGACGTAACCCTAGTAAATACAAGGGTTTGCGGACTTGACCGAAGATGAAAGTCATGCAAATGTACAGCAAAAATTCCAATCGAAATGAGCAGATATGCGGTAATATGAAGTTTC
>JAILGA010000116.1 GCA_024697225.1 Lachnospiraceae bacterium | reverse complement strand
CGCTCTTTTTCTGGGCATCGTCAAAATACTCAACCGCCGTCGCCATCGTACGGGCAAAGGAGTCATAGAGTTTCTCTATCTCATCCCCCGTGCTGATCTCCAGCGCATTGAATTTTCCAACACTTTCACCCCTCTCCTTTTCAGAGTTGTAGGCGAACTCTCCGGCCGCATATGTCATGGTGTTTATCGGCAATAACAGCGAATATTCCGCCACCCACAGTGCTATGGCGATCACCACTATGAAGAATCCGAAAAAGAGAGTTGTGACCTTGGTGATAAAGCTTATCTCTTCGCTTCTTATGTGATCCATGGAAATATCGGTCGCCGCATAGCAGACACACCTGCCGTTCTTGTCATAGACAGGCGTATATACCGTCAGGAGCCAGCCGAAGGTGTCGTCAGTTATAACGGGTTCTATGAGTTTGCCCGCGAGCAGATCGGGTATATAGGATGCAAATGATACATCAAACGGAACTATATCCCCGGGGTTCTGTCCTTCCAGATCCTCGGAATCCAGATCAAAGACAACATGGCAGCCGTCATTCTTTATCTGATAAACATATATGTATTCAATATCGGGAGTTGTTTCCCTGAGTCTTTCCAGTTTTTCTTCCGTCTCCTTATAGCCTTCCGCGGCTTCACCGTACTTCAGATAATCATCGACTTTTTCGGCATCGATGGCGCTCGCGGCCATCCTTGAAACACCACGGCCTATACGCACATGATCGTCCACAACTCCCCTGTGATAAAGAAGGACGCTTATACCCGTGGTCGCAGTCGCCATAAAGACCGCCGCCACAGCCATCAGTATGATGATCCTTGACTTCAGAGAAATCCCTCTCGTCTCAACATTTTCCGCGTCGACTCTCTCTTCATCCGACAGAGGTCTCTGTTTCCAGCCCTGCATTCTGAATTTTTTCTTTAATCCCCCGGGCAGGAAATGCAGAACCAGCGCCACAATTGTGACGGCGACTGCCTTATCCGCAAGATCCGTAATGATCTCAGCGGCTAATCTGGCAGCGACAGGCGGCATGCCTGTAAATCCGGCCAGCAGATTGGCAAGCGGTGTCCATATTCTGTCGCCGGTCGAAGGGCCAAAGAGCAGAAAACTTATCACCGAGCCGACGATCCCGCCCAGAAGGCCGAAGATCAGGATTGCCTTTACCGCCCCGCGTATGTTTTCAAACCATCCCTTCTCCGCGAACCATGCGGCCAGGAATGCCATCAGCACGCTGATGAACGCAAAATACATATTCGTGGGATCCGAGATCCCGCCTATGAGATTGGATATGTAGCCCACCACGATACCGGGTATATATCCGCCCAGGGCAGCCACCAATATCGTGCCGATGCTGTCGATATAGAGCGGGAGCGAAACAAGACCCGCGAGGCCTGCGCCGATCCGGTTGATGGCAACCCCGCATAAAAGCATTGCGAACAGATATGGATAATAGGCCAAAAATCTCTTCTTCATACCGCTCCCTGTATATAACTATAGTCTTTAAAATTTTACCACATTTGGAACAAAAAAGATATATAATGTATACGGACCTAAAAGTTTATACAATATGATACGGGAGAAAGATCATGGAAGTAATGAACAAAACAGATAAAATCTACGTGGCGGGGCACCGCGGAATGGTCGGTTCAGCCATAGTGCGGAGGCTTGAAAAGGGGGGCTACGGCAACATCGTGACAAGGACTCATTCGGAGCTTGATCTCACGGACCAGAATGCGGTAAATGAATTCTTCGCCTCCGAGAAGCCGGATTATGTCTTCCTTGCTGCCGCAAAGGTGGGCGGTATCAGGGCCAACGAGAGCGCCCTTGCGGATTTCATGTACGAGAATATGATCCTCGAGATGAACGTAGTACATGCCGCATGGAAGAACGGCGTAAAAAAACTTGAGTTTCTTGGTTCGTCATGTATCTATCCGAAGCTCGCACCCCAGCCCATGAAGGAAAGCTGCCTGCTCACAGGTTCGCTGGAGCCCACCAATGAAGCTTACGCGCTGGCCAAGATCTCCGGCCTGAAATACTGCGAGTACTTAAACCGCCAGTACGGCACCGATTATATCTCAGTTATGCCCACCAATCTGTACGGGCCAAACGACAATTATCATCCCACTCACTCACACGTGCTGCCGGCGCTGATCCGCCGGTTCCACGAGGCCAAGGTTCAGGATCTTCCCGAGGTCACATGTTGGGGTGACGGTTCGCCTCTCAGAGAGTTCCTTTATGTCGATGACCTGGCCGATCTGTGCGTATTCCTCATGAACAATTACTCCGGAAACGAGACTGTGAACGCGGGGACCGGAAAGGAACTCACGATAAAGGAGCTCACCTCTCTTGTCGCGGAGATCATAGGCTACAAGGGAGAGATAAAGTGGGATCCCTCCAAGCCGAACGGCACTCCCAGGAAACTCCTTGACGTGTCCAAGGCCGCTGCTCTCGGCTGGAAATACAAGACCGAGCTCAGGGATGGCATAAAACTCGCCTATGAGGACTTCCTGAGTAACCCCATGAGAGCTGAGCGCTGATGCGGCGGACTCTTTATCTGAAGTTCCTGATCGCATACCTGCTGTTTGCGGTATTCGGCTTTATCATCGTGGCAACCCTCGTCTACAACATGACCGTAAGGTACTGCGAGCGCGATAAAGCCTCGAGTCTTTATGCGGAATCGACCCAGATAGCCAATTCCTACGCGGCAGATCTCTATAACAGCGAAACCTCGCTCGAAGCCGTAAACCGTCAGCTCTCCGTAATAGCGCCCTATCTGGATGCGACCATATGGATAATCAACCCTTCCGGCAGACTGGTTCTCGACTCTTCGCAGAACTTAAAGCCCGACAGCGAGATAATCATAAACGGCTTTGCTCCCTTTGCCGACGGCAATTATTACACCATCGGCAACGGCTGGGGCACTTTCAGCGAGAGGATGCTCTCGGTTCTTGCCCCCATCACCGCAGACTATCAGGTCCGGGCCTACGTGGTCATCCACTATCCCATGAAAAATGTGGAAAAGACCTCCGAGCAGCTTCTGAATATCTCATATCTGCTTCTGATCGCGCTGCTTTTGCTGTCTCTTATAATACTTTTCTTCTTCACCGAACTGGTATATATACCCTTAAGGCGCATCACCACCGCCACCGAACACTATGCCTCAGGGAAGATGGATTACCGCTTTTCCGTGGATTCCGATGACGAGATGGGATATCTGGCTGCAACCCTGAACTTCATGGCGGGCGAGATAGAGCGCAGCGAAGAGGATCAGAAAAAATTCGTTGCAAATGTCTCCCACGACTTCAGGTCGCCGCTTACCTCAATACGCGGGTATCTTAGAGCCATGCTCGACGGTACCATTCCGGAGGAAGCGCATGAAAAGTATCTTCACATAGTTCTCAACGAGGCCGAGCGTCTCACCAAGCTCACAAACGACCTTCTTGCCCTCAACAGCCTCAGTTCCCACGGCATGATGCTGGAGAAGAGCGACTTCGACATCAACCGCACCATAAGAGCAACGGCACTCAGTTTTGAGGGAACCTGCCATGACAAGAACCTGAACATAGACCTGATCCTCACAGACGGCGAGATGCTCGTAAACGCCGATGAGACAAGGATACAGCAGGTGCTTTACAACCTGATAGACAACGCCATCAAGTTTTCCAACAGGGACTCCTCGATAAGGATCGAGACCACCGAGAAGCGCTCAAAGGTCTTTGTATCCGTAAAAGATTTCGGTATCGGCATCCCTAAGGAGGACCAGAAACTGATATTTGACAGGTTCTATAAATCCGATTCCTCACGCGGCAAGGACAAAAAGGGCACGGGTCTGGGGCTTTCCATTGTCCGTGAGATAATCAGAGCCCATGAGGAGAACATCAACGTCATAAGTACCGTGGGCGCAGGCACCGAATTCATATTCTCCCTCCGCAAATCCGAGACCATGGAGGAGACAGAGTGAAAAAAAAGAAAACGCTCTCCGGGCTCAAAAAGGGCGATGTCATAACATTGAGCATCACGGATCTTTCGGACACCGGCAGCGGCATAGGCTTTGCATACCGTGACAGGGGATCAACCGGGGAAGAAGCTTATCCAGCGGATCGCGGTCTGATCTTCTTTGTCAAAGGTGCGGTCCCCGGAGATGTGGCAGAAGTGCTGGTCACCAAAATCACTTCCAACTGCGGCTACGCAAGGCTTAACAGGATCATAACGCCGTCGCCTGACAGAGAAGTTCCCTCCTGCCCCGCTGCAGCCTCCTGCGGCGGCTGTCAGCTGCAAAATCTATCTTATTCTGCCGAACTCAGGTGGAAACACAAGCGCGTACGCGATGCGCTGATCCGCATAGGCGGTTTCGATGACAGCCTGACAGGCAGCGTACTGGCTCCGATCCGCGCAGGTGATCCTTCACCTGCTCCCCGCTACAGGAACAAGGTCCAGATGCCTGTGGGAGTTGACCGTGACGGGAAACTTAAGGCGGGCTTTTTTGCCGCAAGAACCCACAGCATCATCGCCGTGGATGACTGCCCTCTGTGCCACGAGACTGCAGCATCCGTGACAGGGATCGTACTTGACTTCATGGAGCGCCGCCGCATATCCGCATATGATGAGCGCTCAGGCTCGGGCCTGGTGCGGCACATCCTTGTGAGAAGAGGCTACCACAGCGGCCAGGTATGTGTATGCCTGATAATAAACAGCCAGAAGCCACTGCCCCACTCTGATGAACTTGCGGATACTCTTTTCGGGCGCATTCCCGGTATGACTTCACTCTCTTACAGTCCCAACACCAGCCGTACCAATGTGATACTCGGCGACAGGCTGATCCCGGTCAGAGGCGAGCCCTTCATCACCGACACCATGTGCGGTCTGAAATTTTTCATATCACCGCTCGCCTTCTATCAGGTGAATACTCCTCAGGCCGAGCGGCTCTATGACCAGGCTCTGGAATATGCCGCGCTCACCGGTAACGAGCGCGTGATCGATCTCTACTGCGGGATAGGGACACTCACTCTCGCAGCCGCAAAGCGCGCTGCGCATGTGACCGGTGTTGAGATCGTGCCGGATGCGATAGAATGCGCAAGGAAAAACGCCTGTGAAAACGGTATCGATAACGTCGATTTCATCGCCGGAAGCGCCGAGGAAATCCTCCCCGCCCTTGCAGATAAGACTCCTGCAGCGGATGTTCTCATCGTCGATCCGCCCCGCGCCGGTCTTGCCGCATCATGCATCGATGCGATCCTTTCGCTTTCGCCCTCAAAGATAATCTATGTCTCCTGCAACCCCTCCACTCTCGCCCGCGACCTGAAGCTTCTATCAGATAACTACAGCCTGACCGCCGCGAGACCATTCGACATGTTCCCGAAAACCTGTCATGTCGAGACGGTCGCACTTTTGTCCAAACTATCAGAAGCGAAGCATCATATCGAAGTTAAGGTGGATATGGACGAGCTGGATCTGACCAGTGCTGAGGCTAAGGCAACTTATAAGGAAATACAGGACTGGGTGCAGGAGATGTACGGATTTCATGTGACGAATCTGAATATTGCGCAGGTAAAGCAGAAGCATGGGGTCATCGAGCGGGAAAAATATAATAAGCCTAAATCTGAGAATAGCAAGCAACCCGGATGTCCCGAAGAGAAGGTTAAGGCGATAGAAGATGCCATGAGACATTTTCAGATGATTTAAGCGTAGAATTCATGATCAGGTTTAAGTTCGGGAAAGCACAGGTTTATGAGGCATATTATGAAAAAGATATTGATCGTTGAGGATGACATAGAGATCAGTCGTATGATCTCTGACTATCTTTCTTCACAGGGTTGTGAAACACAATCTGCATATAACGGATATGATGCAGTTCGTATTACTCGTGAACAAAGCGATATTTCATTGCTAATACTTGATCTGATGCTCCCGTTTCAAAGCGGAGATATGGTATTAAAGAAGATCAGAGAGTTTTCGGATACTCCGGTTATTGTTGTATCC
>JAILGA010000087.1 GCA_024697225.1 Lachnospiraceae bacterium | reverse complement strand
CCCCGGTTTCTGCATCGTAACCGTAATACTTCTCCCACAGCACGCCTTCCTTGCCCTGTGTTTTGTCATCGGAATGGTAGCGTTCTCTCTCCTTTCTCCATATACCGTGTTCGTCGTCGATCTTTTTTACAAGGAGATAATCTTCCTCCAGGCCTGTCTTTTCGCCTTCGCTGTTCAGTGTATACTTACTGTATCCGCCACGACCGAACTGATCCCATATTGTCGCGGGATCGATGACTGTTCTTGGTTTGGGCGGAGGATCGCCACCACCGGGTTCTCCGCCACCGCCGCCGGGTTCTCCACCTCCGGGTTCTTCCTCCTTTTTTAGCTTTTCCTCGAAATCCTCGGTTATGTCCTCGAGATTATCATCCGAGTTGTCGTCCTTTTCTTCGTCGATTATACTCTTGAGCTTATCGTCATCCGGATCATTACCGTCCTTCTCCAGCTCCTCCTTTATCTTCTGCCAGTCCTCTGTGACAGGTCTGCCCTGATCATCTATGATCAGTTTCCCTATGGAATTATTGCGAAGCAGTTCCATCAGGTTGCCTGGAACCTTTGAGGGATCAAGATCAAGAGATTGCCCCGTGCCGTCATATCCCAGTTCAATGAGTTTTGCGACAAGTTTACCCTCATGATCTTCTATTCCAAATGAATTCAGAGTCTCCATGGCCTTCTCCCGGAGGTCTCCTAAATATGCGATCTTTTCAAAGTCTTTATTTCCGCTGTAGCCTATGCCTCCGCTCACGAGATTATAGACAAAGAGGGTGCCCTTCAATACTTTCATTCCGTTATTGTTAAATACTTTTTCTACATTGGCGTTATCGGGACCGAAAACGATCTTCGAACTTGATTCCGCCACTTCCAGTACGGTATCAACGCCACCTACAAGGATGCCCGTTGCCTCGGCAACAGTCACCATACCTGTCGCACCTCCTGTCAGCACGGTACCGCCGACGAACAGAGCAACCTTACTGGTGGCCTTTATGCCTATGCATATCTTTTCCATAAGGAGTGCTTTCTCTGCATCAGAGGTGTACTTGGACTGCAGTATCGCCTGGGATGCATCAAGCATATCTTTGACTTCGTGGGCATCCATTCCCATCTGCTTAGCAAGAGTCTGAATCTTCATATTGCCCTGTATCGCATCGAACTGTTTGGTGAACTGTTCGGCCCACGAGAGCTTTTCCTCGTCAGTCAGGTCAAAGGTGTCAGTCTGAGTCATTATGTCGAATCTCGCCTGTTCCTTCTCGGCCTGTTTTCCCGCCGCGTAGTCCAAGACAGCTATGGACTGTGTGGCCTGATCGCAGGCAGCCCTTGTATCGCTTACAAGCTTTGAGAGTTTGTCGAAGTCGAAATCCTCAGCCAGCTGCGGATTGCCGTTCGCATCCCTGACGGGATCGCCGTTTTCATCGAGTTTCAGCATATTCTTCATGAGCTCGAGACAGGAATTGTACTCGAGATAATCGTGCAAAGCTGCACCGGTAGCTCTTGCCACGCCATCCTCGAGCAGAGGCAGCTCGATCTCCTCGTTACGCACCTCGAAATCATCATCCGTGATCTCTCTCGTTCTTCTGATGTTATCGCAAACCGGCGCCAAAGTGCTCTTGTCCACCGCCATGACATTGAAATCAAAGGCATTTTTCGTAAACTGCACCTGTACGTCGCCGGTGGCATCTACGGTCTGAAACACGCTCTCACGGAGCTTTCCTGAAGAGTCGTAGGTTGACGATATCAGGCCGATCTCCTGTCCGTCGGGCACGGTCACACTCACGGTCTGCAGCCTGCTGGCCACGTTGTACCAGTTATCGGAGAGAGCAAGCGACACCTCTCCGGTTGCGTGAACCGTATCACTCCCATGTATCCCCGCCGGAGAAGCGACCGAAAAAACCATGGCCGAAAGCAGTACAGCGCTTATGATCCTCTTTATGTTCAATCTTTTCATATCAGGCCTCCTGAATCTGATCCGGGTCTCTGCTTCGTATCACTGCGCTTATTTTGCGTTGACGATCACATCCCTGCCATTCTTGAAATTGGTCTTTCCCTCCACATGTATTCCCAGAGGGTTTGTTGTCTGGTCAAGGATCGTGATTTCATACTGCTTTGCCGGTATTGTGATCGCCTTTTGCGCACCGGCAGGCTTGACCTTGACGGATTTGATATTTTTGAGCTTGCCTTTCTTTACGACAAGAGCATTCTTCTTGAGCTTCGCCTTTACCGTGACAATATTAGCCGGGTCAGACAGATCCAGCTGTTCGATAGTGAAATAGCATCTCTTCTCAGCGCTCTTAAGATCCTTGTTGAGCGCGTTCACGGCGTTCTGTATGGACTTCAGTTCCTTTTTGTTCTTTATCCCAGCCTTCTTGGCCTTCTTTTTGTCAAAGGCGATCTTCGCGTAGAAATACGCCGTCTTCTCTGAAGCGTTCTTGTTGTTCTTGCTCGTGAAGTTCACCTTGAACAGTTTGTCGGGCGTTATGCCTTTTTTGTTCCCCGCGATCTTATCCGCGACTGCGTTCTCCAGAGAACTCATGTCAGGCTTGACGTTGAGCTCTGACGGCTTTACTGCCGCTCCGGTGAAGGTTATCTTCGCATCATACGCCAGTTTGAAGGAGACGGGTATCTCCGCATCGCCCAGCTTGATCTTCTGTTCGGGTACAGATATCTCTTGCTGCTTCGGCTTCTCAGGCTCAGGTTTATCCGTGGGTTTGTCTGTGGGTTTGTCGCCTTCTTCACCGTCTTTCTGGCCATCGCCTTCTTTGTTCTCACCTTCTTCGCCATCGGTAGTCGCGGCGGCTTTTCCGGTGCCTATGATGACGTCCGCCGTAAGTTCAGGCGGCGCGAACTTCGCGAATATCGCAGCGAGATGTGCCTCCCCGGGTTCTACCTTTGCGGTCGCCTTGAAGGTCGCGTCCTTTGAGGCGTCAAAGCCCTCGGGAGCGCTCCAGGTGATGTTCACGGGATATATCTGTGTGAGCTTTGTGCCGGTGTATTTTACATAACCGTTCTTCGGAAGGTTTGCGGCGAGAGTATCCCACGAGACTCCCACATCGCCCTTTGTTTCCTTTATTAACGCTGTATTCGCGGCAGCGTCGGAATAATAGCCTTTTCCCGTGATCGATTCGGGGAAAAGGTATGCAGCCACAGAAAGCGCGGTTCCCTGTCCGCTTATGAAAACGGTCTGTATCCCGTCTTCAGCCGGAATTGAAAAGCTGACCTTAGAATCTGCGGCTGTCTTCTGATCCACGTACTCGAGCATGGGGTTAAGCGTACTGAATGCGATCCCTGCGGTGTCCTTCTTTATTCCGTCCACCACGTACACGGCGTACCTTATGCCGTTATCCGCGCCGGTGAGACTGTAGGCGTACTTCCCTTCAGTCGGCGTGAGCACTGTCTTCGTGACGGTGGCGGCGTAAACCTGTGCCGGCACATCGCCCCCAACACCCGGCAGAAGTGTCACTGTCAGCACTACACTAAGAACAGCGCTTACCATCTTTGTTATACAGCCCTTTTTCATACCTGCCTCCTTATGATATCCCTGTCTGTCACAACTGACGAAAAATCTTTACCTTTATTTTGAGATCACACATATATACTCCACCGACCCGTTTGGATCCGATCCGCTGTATGATTTTTCCCAGCCTATGCAGTCAAAATCCCCCGGATCGTAAAACTCAGGCCGATCACCGGAATACCATGGTTTCGTCCTGTCATATTCAACGAAATAATCCACTGTACCGGGAATCTTGTTCCCATCATCATCTGTTTTCAGATTCCACATTCCCGCTTCATATACCTCATAATATCCGTTGTCCCACATAGATGAGATATGACCCTTCATTTGCGTCTTGAATGCCTCCGGCCAGGAAGCCAGGACTCCTGTTTCCGGATAATCATACCATCGCAACTCTTTGACTCTTTTCGCCATGGCAAAATAACCCGTGTACTCATCTCCCATATATTCATACCACTGCTCTGATGAGATGCTGTAGTCGGTATGGCAATACTCGCGTTTTCGCAGGATGGTGCCGCTCATTATCACCATATCCTCTGTCTGAAGCTTTCCATTAGCAGTGAAATACCGGAACAGCAGTTGAAACCACCCATTGGTCTCGGCTTCAAACTCACATTCGGGTCCCTTATCTTTAATGATCGCATCATACCGGTCCTGACGCCACTGATAGACATATAAGGATTGAAGCATACCGGGCTGACATGGATCCCCGTTCTCGTCCTCAGCATAATAGCTCTTCTCTGTCCTTATGCAGCTATTGATATCTTTCGGGTGAAAACCATAGATATCCTCACTGATCCCGTTCTCACTGAAAGCATCTGTCCCGCATGGTTCATTAAACACCGTTTCGTCCGGTATGTTTGCACCACCGTTGCTGTATGTTGTTTCATGCGCCAGGTACCAGGGCTCTCTCGTCATCCATGTCTTTTCATAGAGCAGACCGTTACATCCGGCGGATCTGTCAGTGGAATAATACTTTTCTATCATCTTCCGGCCGTCTCTATATTCCTCGTAAGCTCCGACGTATTCTCCGTTCTGATCAAGGGTGTAGTGATACGATCTTCCGTTGTGGTCGACACCGGTCGTCACCTCCGTATAACCTCTGGCAGCGTTATACTCTGCGGAGATCACACTTTTATACGCCTCTGTTATCTCTGCAGGATCCTCTCCGGCTATCATGCTCTTTTCTGCATCTGTCAGTACATTTGTTGCGACAAAATCCACCACAGTCTGTTTCCAGGTTTTCTCTGTCCCGAGATCTTCAACACCGAAATACGTTTCGGCATACCCGGTGAGCTGCTCATTCGTCGCCGCATCTTCAAAACTGCAGGACACTTCGGAAATCTCTGTGTTCATGCCACCGGCTGCGGCGGTAATGTGATATCCCGAAAATACTCCGGTTGCTATGTCGGGGAATGCTCCGGGGATGCCAAGATGTGCATCACCGCTCCCGCAGCCGGTGCAGAAAAGGAGGGTACCGTCAATATCCTCAGGAAATGTATCGGCTCCGGCGTTATCGAATTTGCCATTATCGGGGTCGATCACAAACGCGGACCGGCTTTCCCCTACCACAGCCGCGAGATCGGCTCCGTCTACAAAAACTCCGTACGGCATCAATGAGCCCGATCCCCCACCAAACAGAATACCCCGGTTATCCAACGCACTGTTCAATGTGGCAAGCATTGCGTTTCCGCTGTGGTTTTCCGACAGATATGCAGTGTTTACCTCTATCCTGGCTTCGGTGAGAGCTTCAAGCGAGCTTTCGCTGTCCTTACCTGCCTGTTTTGCCAGTTTTTTCAGTTTTTCACCCGTTTCTCCATTCACAGTGCCTGCAACAACATTGAGCAGTGCCGCAGTCTCCATCATACGCTGATTTGCAGCGTCAGCAGCATCCAGCGTATCGATCACATCGTCATATACATCCTCATCCCCATAAAGAGCTTCAAACTTGGTCACTGTGGAACCGTCCCTGTCAACCGTGCGATCGGTGACAAGCGAACGGATCTCTTTCATTGCTTTACCGGCCCGCAGACAATCCGCCGCGAAAACTGACAACACTTTTGCGATATCCGCACCGGGATCGGAAAGATAAACAGTTTGCTTCTTCACTTCAAAATCAAGATCGGTGATCTCTCTTTCTCTCCTGATGTTATCCGCAACAGGAGCCAGTGTCTCCGTGTCGACAGCCATCACATTGAAGATGAACGCATTGTTTCTGAACGGTATCTGTACTTCGCCGCTTGCGGTAACAGTCTTAAAAACGCTCTCCTTCATTTTTCCGGACCGGTCATAGGTAGAAGCGATCAGCCCGATCTCCCGGTCACCAGGTACTGTGACGTTTACAGTCTGAAGTCTGCTCGCAGGATTGTACCAGTCGACGGGAAGATCCAGAGAAACCACACCTTCAGCCCTGGCAGATTCACCGGGTATCATCCTTACAGACAACACGACACATGATATCATCCCCATGAGCAACAAAATGCTTATGATCCGTTTCTTATCCATATGCACCTCCAAAGCGCGCAGAATAACACAATATATAACAATATTCGCATATTTTGAAGAAAAAAAAACGTGTGACAAACAAAGTGACAATGACAAATAATAGTCACGTTCACTATCCGAATCCGGGATATCTTGTCACAATTATGAAAAAAATACCTTATGATCTCAGCGATTCGGCAAAGACGCGGAAAGCGCGGAGCATCAGAGGATGCCCGAATACAAGAAAAGAGCCTCTGTAACTGCTGTTACTGAGGCTCTTTCTTTACTGGGCTAGCAGGATTCGAACCTGCGAAGTGACGGAGTCAGAGTCCTTATACTACCATCACCCCAGACCTCAGTATACACGGTTTTTCACGGATGTACAATCCCAAACTTCATTATGAACAGCACTATCAGATATCCTTCATTATTCTCCTGTATGGTCTTCTTTCTGTTGCTTTTATTTATCGTTACGATTGAGTGATACAACAGCGATCCTTTTGCCGTTGATCT
>JAILGA010000048.1 GCA_024697225.1 Lachnospiraceae bacterium | reverse complement strand
GCCGGACAGGACGTCATATTTGAGGTCAAGCTCAATTCTCTGACGGGTCCCACCGATTCAAGCGTTGCAGCTCTCGGACTCCCGGAGGCTTCCACAGTAAGCGAGTATATCACCTATCTGAAGGATCAATATGCACAGCAGATAAGTGAGCAGTACCGGACGCGTTTTGAGGAGGCACTTAGGGAAAAGATCGAGTCGGGATCGGTGTTCAAGGCTCCGCCTGAAGGGATGATCAACAGGATGAAGGAGAGCTACAGGGAGCAGGTTGATATTCTCGCAAATGCATACTCCAATGCTTATTCCACTAGCATCACCGTATCGGATCTGCTGAGCTTTGCCATGTCAAACGAACAGTTCTCGGGCGAGGAAGAGGATTACGTCAAGAAGCACGCGATGGAAAGCGCCAATACCTACATGATGATCGCAGCCATCGCAAAGGAACAGGGGATCGAAGTCACGGACGCGGATGTTGATGCAAAAATGCTCGAGGATCTTCCGAATACCGACTTCAGTACTATCGAAGAATACAAGGAGAAATTCGATCCCGAGGAAGTGCGCGAACAGATGCTCTACGACAAGGTAATGGATTATCTCTGCGAAAACAACAGCGCCAATTAACGCCCGATATCGTGAATGTTATCTGTCTGCGGCAAATGCCGCGGTCAACAAGGAGGTAGGATGATGGAACTGGTATGTATAAGGGACATTTTTGAAAAGAAGGAAGAATACGCGGACAAGGTCGTAGCTGTCGGCGGCTGGGCAAAAAGCATCAGGGATTCGAAGAACGTGGGATTCATCTCACTCTCCGACGGATCCTGCTTCACTCCCCTGCAGGTCGTATACACGGATGCCGTAGGCAACTACGCAGAGATCGGCAAATGCAATGTGGGCACCGCTTTCATCGTGACGGGAACCATAATCCTGACGCCCGATGCCAAGCAGCCACTCGAGATGCAGGCACAGAAAATCGAGGTAGAGGGCGCCTCAACCCCGGATTATCCTCTTCAGAAGAAACGTCACTCGATGGAATTCCTGCGGACCATGCCGCATCTGCGTCCCCGCACGAACACGTTCCAGGCGGTGTTCAGGATCAGGTCCCTCGCGGCCTACGCGATCCATAAATTCTTCCAGGAGAACGGCTTTGTTTATGTGCACACTCCGATAATAACTTCAAGTGACGCCGAGGGCGCCGGCGAGATGTTCCAGGTGACGACACTCGACATGGATGATCTCCCCCGCACCGAGGACGGCAAAGTGGACTACTCCAAAGACTTCTTCGGACAGGAGGTAAATCTCACGGTCAGCGGCCAGCTGGATGTGGAAAGCTTTGCATTTGCCTTCCGCAACGTCTACACCTTCGGTCCCACCTTCCGCGCGGAGAATTCCAACACACAGAGGCACGCCGCCGAATTCTGGATGATTGAGCCCGAGATGTGCTTTGCGGACCTGAAGGATGACTGCCGTGTCGCCGAGGATATGCTCAAATATGTGATCAGCTACGTTCTCGACAACGCTCCCGAGGAGATGGAATTCTTCAACAGTTTCATCGACAAAGGGCTTCTCGACAGGCTCCACAACGTTGTGAGCAACGACTTCGGAAGGGTCACCTACACGGATGCGATAGAACTTTTGAAAAAAGCCGGTGACAGATTTGTCTACAAGGTGGAATGGGGCATCGATCTGCAGACGGAGCACGAGAAGTATCTCACCGAGGAGATCTTCAAAAAGCCCGTCTTTGTAACCGACTACCCCAGAGAGATAAAGGCTTTCTACATGAAGCTGAACCCCGACGGCAAGACCGTTGCCGCAGCCGACTGTCTGGTACCCGGCATCGGCGAGATAATAGGCGGAAGCCAGCGCGAGGATGATCTGTCGTTACTCGAAGCGCGCATGGATGAACTGGAAATGAACAAGGAACAGTATAAGTTCTATCTGGATCTTCGCCGCTACGGCAGTGTAAGGCACGCGGGCTTCGGACTCGGTTTTGAACGCCTGATCATGTATCTGACCGGTATGTCGAACATCAGGGATGTGGAAGCCTATCCACGTACCGTCGGAAGCATCTGCTGATCACACGGAGGCTCTGTGAGCACACGGTCTGCAGGCATCAGAAAGAGAATCTCTTTCCTTACCATGGCTTTTGTCATGGCCTTGACGTTTACCATGCCCTGCGTGTATGCCACGGAAAAGAGTTCCCAGGAACTCCTCGAGCAGCAAAAGAAGCTGCGCGAAGAGGAAAAAAAGCTGGAGGAACAGAAAAAAGCCGCCGAGAGGGAAAAGAAGGACGCCCAAAGCGGTCTCTCCCAGGTAAATGAAAACATCCGCGAGATCTCGGAGGAAAAGGATTCCGTCAACGAGGCGATAAATGACCTCAATGACGATCTGGTGAGCCTCATCGCAACCATCGCCATGATCGAGGAAGAGATAGCGGATACAAAACAGAAGATCGAAGAGACTCAGGCCGAATACGAGGAAGCAAAAAAGAACGAGGAAGAACAATACGCCGCCATGAAGGCGCGCGCAAGATTCATGTATGAAAAGGGCGGACAGGATATGCTGGATATCCTGATCCGCTCTTCGAGCATTTCCGAATTCCTTAACCGCGCAAATTACGTTAAGGAGCTCTATACCTACGATCGAAGGGAGCTTGACAACTACATAGCGACCAAAGAGGCTGCGGACGCTCTCGGGAATCAGCTGATGGACGAAGAGGCCGAACTTCAGGCCGATCATTACGAGCTGGAACAGAGCCAGGCCGATATGGAGGAGATCCTGGCAGAGCTTCAGACACAGGTGGAGAACTACGATGTGATGATCGCCCACGCCAAGCAGGACGCAGCGAGATATCAGATGCAGATAAAGCAGCAGGCATCCGAAATCGATGCCCTCGCCGCCAAGATAAGCGAGAAGGCTGCCGAGGAAGCCGAGGTAAAGAAGGCCGCGGAGGCAGCCAAAAAGCGCGAGGAAGAGGAAAAGAAGCGCAAGGAAAAAGAAGCTAAAAAGAAAGCCGAAGAGGAAAAAAAGAAGCAGGAAGCCGAAGAAAACGGCGAAGAATATACCTTCACGGAAGATGATGCCACCGGGGATGAGCAGAGTGATGATGACAGCGCTGATGACGGTGGTGATTCCGGAGATTCGGGCGACTCAGGCGGTTCGTCGAAGGGCTACGCAGCTCCCGGTTCCGCAACAGGCTCCAACATAGCTGCCTACGCCTGCCAGTTTGTCGGCAATCCCTATGTCGCCGGCGGAACCTCTCTCACAAACGGCTGCGACTGCTCGGGCTTTGTCATGGCGGTCTACAGAGACTTCGGCATATCGGTTCCCAGGACATCCTGGAGTCTGCAGAAGGTCGGAACCGGCGTCTCTCTCGAAAATGCACGCGCCGGAGACATCGTATGCTACGCCGGGCATGTCGGGATATATCTGGGAAACGGACAGATAGTTCACGCCTCCACCCAGCGGACAGGCATAAAATACGGCAATGTTAATTACAAGACCATTATAACTATACGAAGGGTTGTGTGAGTAACGCGAACAGGCATTACATGGCAGATAAGTGATCATGTATTATACCTGCCACTACATATAGATCTTCAGGCATCTACGGTTTTTCATGACAAACAGAGAATATATTGTATTTGATCAGATCAGTCAACTCAAAGATCAGTATTCTATCAAAACATCCGGGCGTAACATAAAGCATTCCGGACCAAAACAGTCAACACCATACTTAGTGTTCAGTGAGGTAGCACGATGGAGAAGATCATCATCCTGGATTTTGGCGGACAGTACAAGCAGCTTATAGCCAGACGAGTGAGAGAACTCGGCGTATACTGCGAGATACATCCGCATACTACTCCGCTTTCCGAATTAAAAGCGATGTCTCCCGCGGGCATCATCCTTACAGGCGGTCCCGCAAGCGTATATCTCCCCGATTCACCCTCCTACGACAAAGAACTGTTCTCTATGGGCGTACCTATTCTCGGCATATGCTACGGAGCGCAGCTTATGGCATATCTTTGCGGCGGCGAGGTAAAGACAGCAGATGTATCGGAGTACGGGCATGCGGAACTTATCGTCAAAGAGAGCCCCGTTGCTTCTCCCCTGCTCACCGGGGCCGCGCGTAAGAGTGCCTGCTGGATGAGCCACACCGATCGTATCACCGCCTGTCCCGAAGGGTTTACTGCCACTGCTCACACAGCCGACTGCCCGATAGCCGCGATGGAAGACAACTCGCGCAAGCTCTATGCGGTGCAGTTCCATCCCGAGGTCGTACACTCCGTCGAGGGCACGAAGATCCTTAAGAACTTTGTTATAGGTATATGCGGGTGCGCCGGCGAC
>JAILGA010000106.1 GCA_024697225.1 Lachnospiraceae bacterium | reverse complement strand
ATCTCCGCTGATCAGCACGCGGTTCTTCTCGTCAAGGATCGCTATGCTTCCGGGCGTATGCCCGGGGATATCTATTATCCGCAGAGGACGGTCGCCGAGATCTATGACGTCCCCCTCATGTATGGGCAAAAGTGTTCCTTTTCCGCCGTTTTCCCTGTAGTTTTCTTCCTCGTCGGGACTCATAAAGAACTCATTAAACATTCCATTCCCCGATATATGATCGGGATCCGCATGGGTGTTGATCATGATGATCGGAAGAGCTGTAATACCCCTCGCAAGTTCCAGGGCATCAGGCGTCTTCATTCCCGAATCGATCAGAGCAGCTTTCTCGCTCCCGCAAAAAAGGAAGAAGCGCACACCATCATCCTCAAATCTCCATGTATTATCGTTTATCTTAATGGTCTCACTCATTATTCAGTCCCCCTTTGCAATAATTCAATGGGGCTGTCCTGACTGCGGCAGCCCCATGATGATTCGTTTCAGCCAACTAACTGCTTGTCTCTGCACTTTCTACTTCATGCCATTCTTCTGCGGTCCGTCAGGGTGGTTGTTGTCAAGCTGCGCACCCTTAAGATTTCCGGCCTGAGCATCCTTTCTCTGGAAATGTCCCTCCTGCGGCCTGCCGCCAAGAAGCTTCTTCTCAAGTTCGTCAAAACTCTTTTCTTGCACACCGCGTACGACATTGATGCTGTTTGCTCTGGGGCGCTGCGCGGGTTCGCGTCTCTCAGGCGCTTTCGGCTGCGGTCTGTTCTGTTCAGGCTGCTTGATCTGCTCCTGCGGCTTGTTCACCTCAGGCTGTTTGATCTGCTCCTGCTGCGGCCCGTTCTGCGCGATCTCAGGACCTTCTTCGAGTTCCAGATCAAACGCAGAGCCCTGACCGACAAACTCGTTGATATTCATACCCGCTTCTTTAGCAGCCTCTTCGTAGTCCTTGTTTCCGTCATAAACCTCCTTCGGCTGCTTCTGCTCGTTCACATTCACCTCGGGTTCATGCACCTGCGGCTCTTCTACATTCGGTTTCTGCTCGTTCACATTCACGTAATTTTCTACATTCGGATTCTGAGCATCCCCGTGATGTAATCCGTCGCCCTGCTGCATACCTTCACCGGCGTTCTGTATGCCTTCCTCCGGACGGGCTTCATTTACACCCTGTCCGCCTTCTCTCGCCAGATCCCCTGCCGCACGGGCTACCTGAACATTTTCTACAGGTCCTCTCGCAAGATCTTCGGCTCCGCGGGCCAGGTCCTCAGCGCCCTGTACCACATTCTGAGCACCCCTTGCGAGATCCTGTGCCTCGTTGGCCAGTCCCTGGGCCGCATTCGGCAGCTGCCCGTTATTGATCATATCGCGTACTTCATGAGCCATGTTCAGAGCAGCCTGAGCCACATCCTGTGCACCCCTTGCCACATCCTGCGCTCCGCGGGCGAGTTCCCCGTTCTGCACCACAGGCTGTGCCTGTCCGGCCTCGGGTCTCGAGATGATCTCCCATTCATCGGCGACCGGCACGGTGAGCTTCTCCATGGAATTACGCATACTATCGGCGATATCTGTCTTTTCAAGTCCCACCTTATAGCCGCGTCCTTCCATAAGACTCTGTACAAGGTATTTCTCCCTCGCCCTCAGACGGTTGTTTTCTCTTACGGGGTTTGTCTGTCTTTCTCCGAAGAGAGGCGGCGCCTCGACCGGCTGATAATTGTTTTCTGACATGGCTGCCAGCTGGTTAAGACGTCCGGCCGCATATCCCTCGGGAATCTTACCCGCCTTGTAATCGTCCGCAATGGTTCTTGCCCTCGCACGGATCAGGCTTTCACGTCTGCGCTCGCTCAGCTGCAATTCCCTCAAAGCTTCATCGATCTCGCGCTGCGGCGCATGCCTCTGCCCAAGACGGGCAAGGCGCTGATTCTGCTGCCTGATGGTCTTGTTGATATCCTTCAGAGAATTTGTAAAGGCCTTCTCCTTTGCGGACTCAGCCCTCTTAATGCGCTTTTCCTCGGCGTCCATGGACTTTGCCCTGTTTGTCACAAGCTCGTCAAAGACCTTCGCGCCGGCCTTCAGATCATTCTTCTGTGCCTTTGTGAGCGGAGGAAGATCGAGCGAAGGATCCGACTGTCTTAACCTCTCATAGTGCTCCGGCATCTCCTTCAGTTCCTGCACCAGCGCCTGATATCCGGGCTGATCCTTCTCGTGCGCGCGGAGCACCAGAAGCTCTGTCAGTGCTTCCTGTCTGGCCTTCAGGAGTTTGGCCGGTGAATATCCATCGGGATCGTAGCCCTCCATCGTGATAGTCTTCCTGCCTCTCCTGCGGTCTTCCGCACGGATTTCAGCAAGTCTGGCGTTTTCTCGTGCCGCATCTTTTATCATGGTGTCGGTCCGGCTGGCCTGTGCCTGATAATCAAAGGGCTGCTTTCCCGTGATATATTCGGAAAGTGAGAAAGGCTTCATCAAAGTACCGTCCGGTGCTATGGGCGGATCGGTAAACATCCAGTCGGGATCGATATCATGCAGATCGACCACCATCAGGGCCCTGACTGCCTCGCGGCCCTTGGAAGACTCATTTACAAAGCCGTCTTCCAAAGGAGCCAGCGTCCTGCTCTGACGTGCGGAGTTGACGGCGCTGTTATAGTCAGTGACCTGCTTGTGCAGGAAAATATTCCTTTCGCGCACATCCTTACTGACGCCGGGATCAGCCATAATGATGCCCTCCACGGCGCGCAGATATCTGCCATCCGCGGCAGTTCCGATACCGGATACTCCCCAGTCTATGAGTTTGGCCTGGGCATTGGTCGCAAGCGCGCCGACGGACTTGTTTGCCGCAAAGCCCTTCATGGTGCAATACCTTTCCTGCGTCTGCCGTTCCATCTCCTGTATGGCCGCTGCGGGATCGCGTTCGAAATCATCCACAGAGATATTGAAGTCCTTAAGAGTATTGCCGAACATTCCGATGGCATTGAGCTGGGATGTGGCGACATAATTCTTTGCATAATCCCAGGGTACGAGCTCGTTGCGCATCACATCCAGGTTATCCATGTAATCCGTGGGATGGAAGCTCGTTTCCGCGATCCTCATCATTTCATCATATTCCTTGCGGACTTCTTTAAGCTTTTCGGTCGCGTTATGTATCTTCTCCCTGTCCTTGCTCTTAATCGCTTCCTTGAGATCAAGCTGAGCCTTCACAAGCGGCTTGAAGGAATAGATCTTATAATCCTCCTCGGCTGCTGCCTGCGGATCGATTATTCCCATATTCTCCATTTTGCGGAGCAGATTGGCCACGGTCTTTATGTAATTGGGATCAAACTGCAGTTTTTCATTCTTAAGCCTTCGGATATCATCTGTCCTTTCGGCGCGCGGATACTCGATCGACTGTCTGTCGCCCGGCTTCGGAGCGAGGAGATTTTGCGTAAAGCTGTTCTCTTCGCGCCCCGCGAGCTCATTTGATGTTTCTCTGTCTCTTCTGGTCAGATAGGTATCATTGACAGCCCTGCACGCTATACCGAAATCCATGACAGACTCTTTGACAGGACGGAGCATCTTCTCGGCGTAATCCAGATCGGCGGCGAACTGGGCGCGTTCCTTTTTGCCCAGGTTTCCTTTCGAATACTTCTCCCAGTTGTTGTAAATATCTGCCTTGAGATCCTTTATCTCCCTGCTTATAGGGCTGTTCGTCACCAGCTGCGATTCAAAGACCATCAGCTTGTCTCCTGCACCAGGAGCGTAAGGATTGCCCGAAAGCTCCATTTTTTCGAAGGGCAGGAAATTCTTCTCGTCAGCCAGGATCCTTTCCCTCTGCTCCGGTGAAAGCGTTCCGATGATCGCGCCCAGCACGATCTTTTTCTCGTCCTCGGTCAGCTGCTCCATGTGTGCGAGACTCTTGACCACACCGAGCGGAAGCTTCTCAGATATATCCCGGGCACGCTCCGCTCCGACCTCCGCAGTAAGGATCTCCCTGATCTGATCTTTGGTAAGTCTTCCATTGGCGGGATCCTGGTTGTATGCCGAAAGAATGCTTCTGACAACATACGTCCTGCGCTCAGCGGCATTCAAAGACTTAAGGGTTGTGTCACGGATCTCTTTCTGCGTCGCACCCTGCCTGGCTGCCACCTCGTGCTTTTCCCGATTCGCCTGTTCGTCCGCGTCCACAAGTTCAAGCACTCTCCTGGTCAGTTGGAGATCGGCATGCTCCGCGATACGCGCCTCGACTTCGCGGTTTGTCTTCTCTCTGGCAGCCTGTGCCGCCAGCTCGGTTTTCAGCTGCTCCTGCGCAAGACGTCTGTTTTCCTCCTGCTCACGGATAGCTTCCTCTCTGCGCCGCTCTCTTTCCTCGCGTACGCGCCGCACCTGTTCCGCGTGATTGCGGTTTGCCTCACGCCCGACGATACGTCTTCTGGCGTTATCTGCCACATCTCCGTTCGCACGCCTGCGGTTTCTGATCTCATTTCTCTGCTCTCCGGGCATGGCATTCTGAAGCTGCCTTGTCTTTTGCTGATACTGTGCGGACACCGCCGCCATGCGCTGCTTCTGCTCCTGTGCAAGCTCCGGCAGATTCATCTGCGGATTGGCGGTTCTTAACATGTCATAGACTTCCGCCATGTGCGTCACCTCATACTCAAGCAGGTCATAGCCAGGTGTTCCGGCATCCGCAGCTCTTGAGGTGAGGACCATTGCCAGAACCTTCTGACGCTCCTCCATAAATGCCGCGGGGGCAAAGGTGGTTCCCTCAACCGCCGTCGCATCCCGGATGATGTCGCTGCCGCGGTCCAGAAGCTCGTAATAATCGAAGCTCTCCTTGCCTGCGATATACTGCTCCGCGGTTATCTTCGGAATGGCCTTGCCCTCATCGTCATAGCAGACGCCGCAGACCATCTGATCGTAGTTTTCTTTGAGGTCCTCCTCAGACACGACCGACAAAAGCTGTAATACTTCGGTCGCTCTTTTCGGGTCTCCCATGCTGAAGGGATTCCTGTCGGCTTCGCGCACCTTGGAGGTTATGCTCCTGTGGTTACTTAAGAGCCAGTCGGAGAGGCGGTTCTGTGCCTGGTTCTCCTTGTTGGGGTTGCACTCGACGATCGTCGCAAAGGCACGGCTCACCATCATATCCTGGGTTCCCGCATCTATGGTCCGGATGGTCTTTGCGATATCATTCTCTGCCATGAGAGTTCCGAGCCCGGCACCGATGCTCTTATTCCCGAGGGTTGTCTTATAGCTTCGCTTCTCATCCAGTATGGCATTCATCTGTCTGCGCGCATCATAGGGATCATAGATGAAGTCCTCCACAGATACGCCGGTCTGCTTGATAGCCGAATAGAGCTGGAATATGGAATTGACATGAGAACTTGCAAAGTAATCCTTCGAATACTCCCACGGCACAGCCTTGTTTCTCGTGGAATCCAGGTTGCCGACGGTACTTGTATCCGAGAAGTGCTCCCTGGCAAAATCCATGAGTTCCTTCATGTTTTCGCGTTTTTCCTTGTATACGCGCTTTGCCTCTATGATCTTATCCCAGTCACCGCCTTTGATCGCATCCTCAAGGTCTGCCTTTGCCCTGGCGACATCCTCATAGGCGTATACCTTAAACTGCTGTTCGCCATCCTGCGTGGGAGTGAGTTTCATCTCATCCATGCGCCTGAGCATATGACCGATGTTGTTCAGATACTCCTGTGAATAATTCATATCAGGATAGAGTATGCGGTTCAGTGCGGTTTCATGTACAGGCAGTACGCCTTTCCTGACCACGTCCTCCTCAGCCCGCAGCAGTTTCCCCGCTACGATCTTATATTCGTCGTTTCTATCCTTAAGCGCATTCTTAAACTGATTATCCCTGACGGTACGTTCGACGTAGGCTCTGTCGGCAGCTCGGCCCGTGGCAGAGCGGTAGACATCGTCTTCAACCTCGTCGAGCACCTCATCGGCGTATTCAAGAGCCTCTCTGTACTCCTCTATGCCCTCACCCGGAGGAACCGGAACGCCGTCCGCGTTCACAGGCTTCTCTATATCCATAAGCTCCTGTATTCTGTCATGCAGAGGCTTTGATATCTGTTCCTCGTACGGTCTCTCTGACGGAATATCGGTGGTGAGCATCCTCTTTCGCACATCCTCTCTCAGAGGTGTCGGAAGATCATCCGCGAGGTATGAGAGTATCTGGTGACGATCCGGGATCGTTATAAGCTCAGACATGAGGAATTCATCCCGCACAGCCTTGGCGCCCTGCGGGTTCTGACGCGGGTCGTAGCCGTTTTCCTGCATGCGTATCGCGATCATGGGAACCCACGTATTCTTGTAGTAATCAGGATACTTTTCCTCGATCACGCGGTCCATATCATCCGCGCTGTAGTGCGCGGTGATCACTCCTGCCATGGATTTATAGATATTTTCTGCGTCTGTCGCGGCAAACTGCGCCTTTGCGATCCTTGCCTCATCGATCACTTCCTCACCTGCCGCGGCCAGTTTTTCCTGCTTTGCCGCCACATTCTTATTCCACGCATCATTCAGAATGTGGCTGAAGCTCCACTCATAGCGCGGATCATTGTTGTCGATGGCGGCCTGACGTCTGCGGATACCCTCCATTTCACGCTCGCGCCTCTTCGGCACCGGGCGGTCGTCAACCATGGGATTCCATGTTCTGTTCAGCTGGGCCTGCACCATTCCCTGACGCACGACCTCCCCGAGATAGCTGTTCTCGTCAACCTCGGCAAAGAGATCCTCCGCACCCTCATCATAGGGCGATATTCCCGCCTTCGCCGCAGCCTCACGTGACTCCTTCATGCGGCGTCTCTCCGCGCGGATGGATTCCTGTCTGTTCTCCTCGGCAAGCTTTTCCTCCTCGGCGCGCAGGGCAGCATGTTTCTCGGCCATTATCAATACCTGCGGCCTCATATCCCCGTCATCGTCATATGCGAGCAGAATGCGGTCCGGAAGCGGTCTCGGCTGGGCCTCTACGATCTCACCCGTCTCGAAATCAAAGCGCTCTTCTCCTTCCAGCGGAGCCGTGAGCAGCTGACGGAGCCTGTCTCTCTCCTCCGGATCGAGCGTGACCATATAGTCCAGGGTGTTCACCATGTGGCGCTCATCGATCTCCCGCTGTTCAGCCTCTGCCCTCGCCTCGTCTATGACCCGCTGTTCCTCGGCCATGATATCCTCTCTGCGCTGCGCCTCAAAGGCTATGAATCCGGCATACATGTTGTTCATCTCACGTGCGGAATCCTTGGCCAGCCGGACCTGCCTGAGAGTTTTCTCTTCTTCGGGCGTGAAGTCCTTCTTCTCACCGCCGTTTGTAAGCGCATACTCGGCTTCGGAGAGCGCGTTTTCAGCCTCAGCCGCCTGATCGACGAGTCTTTCAAATTCCTGCCTGCGGCTTGCGGCATTTTCGGGTTTGCTCAGATCGGTATTTCTGTAGAATCTGTCCACGCCGGCAGTAAAGAGCTGTATCTGATGCAGCGCGTTCTGAAGGTTTGGATCGGCCGGGACCGCCCCGTTGTTTTCGAGCTGTCCCTGTGCCTCAGCGAGTTTTGATATCTGCTCGGCATTGATGAAGGATCTCTCCTCGTCCGAAACAGGAGCGTTATACGAAGAAGTAAGCTCCGTCGAATCCTTCATCTCCATGTAGCTGCGGTTCTTTTCCCTCAGATCCTCAAGCTCCTGTTCCGAGAGGAACTCCATCTCAGGTACCTGTCTCCTGCGCATCTGTTCAAACTGCGTCCTGTAGGCGTGCTCTCTGCCCTCCGAGCCAAGTACGGTATCGTTGTATAACAGATCACCGTAACTGTTGATATGGGCAAGAACCCTCTCCCTGTCCGCAGCGTTTCTGATCGTCTGCTTATCGAGGTAATCCGTGATCTCACACAGTACCTTGTAGCCTCTGGCACACTCTGCCTCCATTTCGGGAGTCAGAATATATATCCTCTGCTCATCAGGCTTATCGAGCATTTCCTTAAGATCGGCACGCTGAATATACAGCTTTGAGAGGAGGTTCAGATCGCTCACCGGCCAGCCGTTGCATATCAGAGTATGCTTCGCGTTCAGATCACTATGTACATGTCTGGTGCCTCTGGGATAATACGAAGATGCCTCGATTACAGGATTCTCAAGATAACGGTTTAAATGCGCGACATCCATAAATCCCGGCTTTGAAGGGTCGGGTCTTCCTTTTTCATCCACGCTCGCAAGATGCATGGCATCCACTTTATTAAGCTGCTTCTTGATCTCCTCAATTTCGCTTAACATCATACGGCGGTTCAGACGATCCTGCAGTCTGGTCAGCGTCCCGTTCTCCTGGGATCTGTTCTGGGCTGCCTCCGTCAGAGCCATTCTCCTGCCGGCGATTATCGCGTACGGAAGAGGAAACCTGGGACTTCCGGTCGGATAGCCCTGATACACCATCGCAGTCTCATCACCGCCGTACGGGAACGATTCACTGGCTTCTGAAAGATGCAGCATACCTGCCTGTGTCTGAAGATTCTGATATGTATAATTCTTCTTCAGATCCATCCAGGGGGTGCCGCGCTCATACGTGGTCGCGTCATCGGCAACCAGACGTATCATTTCTCCCAGAAGAGGATTCCTGGAATTCCAGCTCCCTGCGATCTCCCTGAGGCCGTCATACTGGTTATTCAGATCATCCGTTATACTGCGCAGGTTATTCTGGCCAAGTTCCGTCAGAGTACCGTCGCTCATAAGACCGTGTATCAGGGAATATTGATAGACAGCGCTTTTGATGTGGTTATAGTCCACATAATGCATATCGTTATTCGGATATTCCATTTCCCCTTCGAGCTGCTCATCTAACGAGTACAGTCTCTCATCGGTACCAAATATCAGCAATTGGGACTGTTTCAGATGATCCAGCAGCGGGTTGTTGTTATGCATTCCCGCTACTGTTGTCAGATCCATGGGCAGCTTGTGACGCGCCATGGTATACTTCATGACAGTCTCTGCTTCCCTGGTTGTATTCGCGACCGGTATCGGTTCAAATTTCTCTTTGGTGAACGGCATACCGGGTCTTGCGATCTCTGTCCGTACAGGCTGTCCGTTCCTTGTCATTTCCACAGCCTTGCCATCCAGATCATATGTCAGAGGCGTGTAAGTCACGGTGCGCTTCGGATCGGCCATAGCCTGCATGATCTCGGCCTCCAGCAGGATCCGGTACTCCTCCGGAGTCCTTATGTTTTTCGCGTCTGCAAGGGTCGGAGCCTGCGAAACAGGCTTCCCGTCTATCAGGAACCGGTCATATATCTCCTCGCCCCTAAGCCCGGACAGCATGATCTGTCCGTTGGACTCTGCCTGCAGCGTCTTTCCGAACACCCTGTTAAAGGTCACATGCGTGTCATGCAGCAGCTGTTCCGACATAGTTAAATAATCCGGACGGGGACGATCTGCCTCGGGACCTGCCGGGATATAGGGCAGGTCATAGATCGCAGAGGCATTTACAAGCTTACTTGCAAGATCCCCCGAAACGCTTTTCTGCGCGGTCTCCGAGAGGCTTGCCATTGTTTCTTCCGCCAAAGCCCTGTTGGCCGCTTCAAGATAGGCATCAGAGAAGGGCATCGGTATCTTTCCGTCCAGATAGTCCTGCAGTTCCTGTTCAGTGGGCGCTCCTTCGGCAGGGAGCAGTACCGGGATCGAACTCAGTAACCCCCCTATGTTGCTAAAATATAACGGGAAGCCCTCCGGCGCTTCGGAAAGCTTTTTCCCGGCCATAATGGCATTGGCCGATTCCAGATAGAATTTGCCGATAGCCTTATTTATCAGCGGGCTCCCGGGATTCGGCTTCTCTGCCACCACTCTCGCAAGCTGTATGACTGTCTGCATCGTAGACATCTGATCATGCAGTTTTGACATGTTGCCCATTCCACCCATGGCATCCGCATATGCGGAGCGCACTGCCGGATCTTCGCCCCAGTAGATGGCTTCGGTATCCTGGCTCATATCCAGAGCAAACTGTCCCATTGACCAGATAGCTGAGGGGCCGTTTCCGATAGCGGCGATAGTCTCTCTGTTTGACAGATCAAGCGGCGGGAAGGTAGTGTCCACGAATTTATCAATGGCCTTTTTATGCATTTCACCGTAGAAACGCGCGGACTCCTCCCTCTCCTCCTGCGTCATGTTTTTGTTTAAAGGATGCGCCTCAAGGACACCCAGATAATCGGAAGCAAGCTGACGCCTTGCGGGCAGATCCCCGGCACTTAACTGCATTACCTCTTCCAGAGAAAGATCGTAATCGCTCATGATATAGGCGCGGAAATCGTTGGTCACGGAACCAAGCCTGTGAATCTTTACTGCCAGCATACTGCCGGGGCCTTTGGCAAAGTTGTCCAGGCGCTCTCTTATATCCTGCCATTCAAAGAATCCTTCGTTCCTGCCGCTGCCGTAGATATTATATCCCGCTTCCTTATAGTCCTTAGGCAGGTCAAAGAGGTTTCCTAAGACGGTCTCCTCTCTCTCCGATTCTATACGCACCCTCTCTTCCTCTGTCGCAAAGGCCTCCTCAAAGGTGTCATCCTCAAAAGGCATGACCCCGAGGTCCACGCTTTTGACAAAGTCCGCAAAGCTCTGTTCCGGCTGGTCCGCGTTTACATCCTGTTTCCCGGCATCCCCGTTATCATCGGCATTCCCGTTCTCAAAAACATCAACCAGTTCTTCATCAGGAACATCCGCCTTCGCATCGTCAAGGACATTATCGATCAGTTCATCCTGCTCGTCTCCATCTATCTCATCGAACAAGTCCTCTGCCCTGATCTCAGGCTCCTTCTGTTCTTCACGCGCTCTCTGCTCTTCACGCACTCTCTGTTCTTCACGCGCTCTCTGCTCTCTGGCAGCTGCTCTGGCATTCCTTACGCGCTCCCTCCTGTATTCTTCCTTTGTCCGCGCCCTCTTTCTTGCGTCGTCTACGGCCTGCACCGATGTATCCGCGAGTGCGATACCATCCTCAGGACTCCTGAAGGCATTCTCACGCACATCTGCGTTCACGGCGCTTCTGACGGAATTTCTGAAGGCCTGCGGATCGGTACCGGATCCGATACCTGCGGTGATATCGTTGTAAAGAGCGGGCCCGTATGCATCTATCGCGGACAGGACCTGTTTCCTCTGTTCCGCATTTTCAATGACAGTGGTATCAAGCGTCGTGCATATCTCATTCAGTGTCCTGAAAGCTCTTTCATGGGCAAGTCTGCTCTGTGAGCCCTCAGGGAGTCCCGCCATGGCCCTTCTTACAGTCTCCCGCTTGGCATAGAGTCCGGCTATGAGATTGGTGTCCTCAAGAGGCCAGCCCTGTATTATAGCCTTGCGGCGCCCGTCAAGCTCCGCGCGCAGGGTATTGATCCCCGGATTCCCGTTAATGAAACCTGTGGCGGTATGATCTCCGTCAAAGGCCTGATCGAGCCGATCCCCGCGGCCTCTCACCCTGGCAACGCGCTCCATCTCACTCAGATGAGTCTCAAGAGTCGCGATCTCCTTGAGGATGTCTCCGGGTGCGGCGTTATCCGCCGTGAGATTCATGATCCTCTCGGCGCTCTCAGCTGCATCCATAAGAGGGAATGCATTGAAGTTTCCGGGATTGTCGGCCAGCGTGCCAAACACAGGTCCCGGCTGCCTCTCGTCGACCGCATCTGGCATGGGCAGATGCACCTGGTCCACCAGATTCATGAGAGCCTCATAAGAAGGTGTGAAAGCGGGCGAAGCGGGATCGAGGGCACGTCTTGCGATGCCTGACTGCAATCTCAGATATGCAGCCATATCGGGACTCTGATCTCTCACCTTGTCTGCGAGGTCACTGGTCGAATTCACATACTGCAGCATGAAATCATTGCGGATACCCTCATGCTGAGCCTGCGGTGCTCCTTCCAGCCTGTTTCTCAGATAGTTTTCACCAAAGACCTGGTACTGCCCGGGTGCAAGGCTGTTCAGCTTCTGTGCGTTATTCTGCGCCCTGACTAGTGCTCTTTCATGGGCCTGTCTGCGCTCATCGGCATTTGCCGGAACGTCCGATACGCGCTGGGGTGCTGGGGTCGAGAGCATAAAGCCGTCCAGCGTGACAATATTGCCGTTATTATCGTAGTTTAGCGGTCTGAAGACCACGTGTCCCTGAGGATCGGCCCAGGCGCTCAAAAGCTCTGCCTCGGCGGCGAGATCGCGCTCTGCCTGAGTCATCCTTTCATATTGATCACCATAGATCTCCTTCAGTCTGTCGGTGGTTTTCTTGCCGCCGATAGTAAATCTGTCATAAACACTCTCCCCGTTTGCGGCTGCGAGAAGCGGCTGGTTTCCCTCCACGGAGATGAGATTGCCAAGGGTCTGATCGAAGATGCGGGCAGTCTTCTCCCTCTCATCCGCGCCCATCTTCATAAAGCCCTCAGGTCCAAACGGCCCTGTGTGTCCGTTTTGTCTGATGAAATCAAGGTTGTAGATACGCGCGGAATCGATGACGCCGGTGCGAAGGTTATTCACGGCGTCCTCGTGAACTCTGCCGGTTCCTGTCCGCATACTCCGGTTCATTTCATCTTCAACAGCCTTCAGATAATAGTCTGTAAAAGGCGATTCGCCGCCTCTCATAAACTGGTTCAGCTGTTCTTCCGTAGGCGCCTCTGCCGCGGGCAGCCCAAGATCCGTACCTGCCGATATCGCACTATCGACCGTTCTCGCAGCAGCCCCGATCTCCAGCCACTTTCCTTCCGGGATCTCAGATAGCTTTTTGCCTGAGAGTTCCCCGTAGTACTTCTGCAGAAAATGAAGTCCTATGGCGCGCTGCAGCATCGGTCTGCTTTCATCGTTGACGATCCTGGAGATTTCCTCGAGACTGTTTGCAGCGGCGAGTTTACCGGCGACAGCCGCATATTCCGACCGGCCTCCGAAAGCGCCTATATAGGCCTGCCGCACCGGACTTGAAGGAGTTTTTACATCCGTAAGATTTGCATTGTTCTGCAGGAAATCGGCCGCGAATGTCGAGAGATATCCCATATGTCCGGTTGCGAAATTCTTCACCTGCTCCGGATCCTTCAGATCGATCACGGGCATCGTCACATCCATCATTTTCTTTGCTGCAATGGCGTCCAGTTCGCCGAAATAGCGCGCATTCTTTGATGCGGCATCATCGGAGACCCCGCTGAACGGATGAGCGATCAGATCGTCATAATAATCCTCAGCCAGCTTTCTGCGGTCCTCAGGCGGCAGAAGCTTTAAGTTCAGCGCCTCGTCATAGGATATGTCCAGTTTCCCCATATAGTAGCGGGTTATGTCATTCTGATCCGAAACCGGACTCTCGTTTTTATTTATGGGCGCGGCAGCGGCGGCCTCAAGCCTCTTATCCGCAAGCAGCCTGTAAAACCAGGTATACTCCGCATCATTCGTTGAAAGCTTTATTCTCTCCCTCTCCCCGAGTGAAATGGGCGCCTCTCTTCTGCGCCTGGCCTCCTCCTTAATGCCTTCATAGTAATCGGGAGCATCCATAAAGTCCCTGAGCGCCTGTTCCTCAGCCGCAAGCTGTTCGGTAAATGCTCTCTCTTCCTCTGCTCTCTCCCTGAGCTCACGCTCTCTGCGCTCCGCTTCCATACGAAGATCGTATTCCTCGCGGCGTTTTTTAGCGGCGTCATTCTCAGCCTCCACAAACCTGCGGTACTCTTCCTTGTTATAGGCCTCGCCGTGCTCCATTACCTCCTGCTCCGAAGGCGTCAGCTCCCTTTCCAGTTTCCTCTCTATGTCATGGAGCGTATGACTGAACCGCTCCGTTGCATCCTCCTCCAGGTTTGTTGAGAAAATAAGACCTTTTTCGGCTCCCTCTTTTATCAGATCACGCATCTCGGTGAGAAGGGCCTTTCTGGTTTCAGGATCCCGCACTATGGTTTTTTCTATCTTATCCCACTGTTTTTGAAGCTTCTCCAGATACTCCTTCTCACCGGGCTTGTACTCGGGGACTTCGCGAAGCTTCGGCACCATGCCGCTCTCGTAGAAGACAGAAGAGTATATCGAATCCATATCCTTTTTAAAGCTTGAAAGGGCGTTCAGATCCTCTATGGGCCATCCGTTCTGAAGTCCGGTGATCCTTGCCTCGGTATCGGAATAGACGACCTTGATACCGCGTGCGCTGTGCCGGTTGAATTCATGTGCGGGATTTCCCACCCCCGACAGTTTCTGGACATGATTTCCCTCCTCATCGTCCGTGAACCCGGAGACCACCTTCAAATTCTGCAGGATCCTGGTTTCCTCCTCCAGAAGCCTCTGACGGAAATCCGCTTCCTGTTCGGGAGTCAGAGATTTCTTTTCCGAAGCGTCAAAATAGTCGACATGGATCCCGATTGCCTTATCGATTGCTATTATCATGCGGTTAAAAGGGTAATGAGCGTCGCAATAGGCAAGCTCCTTTCGCGCCTTATCTCCCGTGCCGCCGTTCGTATAAGCACCGAATTCTTTAAACCAGCAGTTAAGGTTCAGCCGCTCCGTAAGTTTGAAGACAGGCCAGCCGTTTATAGCGCGTTTGGCGGGGTTAAATGCCATGGCATTCGCGAAATCCACGATGTTTTCGTCACCGGGTGCCACCTTCTGCCTGAACATTTCCTCTGCTTCTCTTACGACATTGGGAAAGTCCTCCCACATCTTCTGTGTGTCGATATCACCTTCATATACCGCCATCCTTAAAGGCTGGTTTATAGCGCATGGCTGATGCGGCTGCTGCTCTATATACTCCGAACGGTCCGACTGGTAAACCATCCCGGGGCCTTCGTGACCGTTCACGATTAGAGCCCTGCCTTCATCTCCGATGAATACCTGAGCCCGGTAGATGAAATCATTGGCATCATCCCCCATGGTCGTATTTAATATTTTCTTCATGTTATCGCTGTACTGTGACGTTATCTGGATCTGATTAGGCATCTTTTACCTCACTTTCATAAGCGGTTTACGCTGATTCACTTCTTATCGAATAATTCCTGTCTGCTCAGTTTCTTTTTACCCTCGATCTCTTCGGGCATTACAGGATTCAGTTCCTGCCGTTTCTTACTGTAATCCTCAGTGGCTGTATTGGTATGAGCGTCGGTTTTTATCTTTGATGCCAGCTCATCCGCGCTGATGTACTTAATGTCCTCATCGGTCATCCCATGCTCCTCGGAAAGCCCCGGCTCCTCGGAAAGACCCCCGTCCATCGAAGACATGGAATCCCTCCCCGGATCATCGGCCAGTGACGGACGACTCTTTTCAATCTGGAGTCTCATGTCGTCCTGCATCTTTTCCGCGAGATACATGAGACTGCGCGCCGCATAGAAGCGCTTTTCCCCGTAATCGCTGCCAAAGGTCGGATGCGGCACTCCCTTGCCGCGGGCCTTAACATACTCGGCGGCAAGCTTCCTCATCTCCTCGGTCTCACTTTCTATCCTGCCGATCAGTGCTGCCCGGTCTCCCCCGGAGAGATCCTCCACTGCAAGCAGATCTATATCCCGCTGCAGTTTCTCCGCGGCTTTCAGGAGCTTTGAATACTTGCCGGTGTTTATACCGAATTTCTTTGCCCGCAGATCCTTCATCTGTCTTGCCATCTCGTCCCGTTTTGCCTGCGAAGCCAAAGCCATTCTGGTGCCGTCCATGGGGGCATTCTCGCGTTCGGTTCTTTCCTCGGCGTTCACACGGTTCATAGCGGGATTAACGGCCAGCTCGTTTTCGGAAAGTCTGTGCTTATCGCTGTCTCTTAAGTTTTTCGGGGCATCGCTGAGAGCATAGCGCGCCTCCGTCGACAGGATCTGAGCACTTTCTCTGGAAAAACCCAGCTCCTCGTTCATAAACCTGCTCAGATCTCTGGTATTTGCCATCTTGCCTGTGAGAAACTCATTCATCGACTTGAGCTTTTCCACATCACCAAGCTTCTGAAGCTCACGGTAGCGCTGTTCAAACCTGTTCATTATAGACGCGTAGCTCTCAGCGGACATATTGGAGAGATCGACCTCACGGCCGCCGTGCTTTATTCCGACAGTATTCTTATCCGCAAGGAATGAACTCTGAGGTGCGCTTCTTGCGTGCCAGTCATGCGTGAGGCCATAGTTATTGGCCTTTCCGGGCTCACTTGTCTCAAATCCTATAAGCATCTGACCGCAGTGCGTCTTATCTCCCGGGATGAGTCTCATATAGCAGTGGCCCGCAGTTCCGTCGTTTTGGACCACATACCCCGTTCCTCTGGCGTAATTGCCCAGACCACCGCCTGCAAAGTTCATCCCGTAATTATTTGACCAGGTACCGGTCTTGGGATTGGTTTCCTTTGCGGGAGTTACGATCGTGCCGTCTGAAGAAACGACCTTTCGTTTTACGTCATGGGTCGCGGCGGAGCGTTTCTTCATTCCCGATGCCCTTCCCCTGTTTTCACCGACCGTGGCATCGATCATATGATCCTGCAGATCTTTATCGCCTGTGGGAAGCGTGACCATCAGCCTGCCGCCGTGAGCTATTATCTCCGCCATACTGACATTTGATGTGTAGGAATCGCCCTTTTTCTGATTGCGAAGCTTTATCCCCCCAAGCTGCATCAGAAAGAAGAATTTAGCCATGTTAAGCTGCTGTTCGGCATTTTCACTAAGCATCTGATCCTTCTGTTCATCAGTAAGACCTGTGTCCCGCCGTATCCTCTCAAGATTTTCCCCGGTGACAGGTGCCAGCGTATCATCCACCGCCTTCTTTGTAATGCGGGTCTCCTGCGTCAGGAGCGCATGAAAGCCCATCACCTCTTTGTTTTCCATTGTCGTCGTGCCCATGCGCGCGATGGTTGAAAGCCCCAGCCTGAAAAAGGGATCGAGTCTGAATTTGTCTATCGTCTCAGTGAGCTTCTTTTCCCCGTTCGGCAAAGCCAGAATATTGTTTACGGCTTCCGCGAAGTCATCGCTCTTCGACCATGCTTCACCGAACTCATTGCACATCATGTCGTCAAAACTCTTCATTGATACGATCATGCGCTTTTTCAGCATCGCGCCCTCAAAAGCGACCTCATCGATCCTTCGGTAATTGCCGCTTGCGTATGCGTTGATCAGAGCCTCGTCCTCTTTGCCCGGCTTAGGCTGCGTGACATAGCTCAGAGCGGCATTCTGCACAGCAGATCTTGACAGCCTGCGGCCCACCTTGAAATCCTTTATGACTGCGTTAAAATCCGTTACCTGGTTAGACATGACCTTCCTCCACTTCTGCGTTCCTTCCTTACGGTTTTTATCCCGTACGTCCGTCTCACCTCACACGACGGAACCAAAATCGATGATTTTCATAAGAGATATATGCTCATCTTTGCAAAAATCCACGCCGTATCAAGAATCCTGCTGACCGGTCTGTTTTCCGTAATACTTGACGCATACCATTGTTATATCATCAAACTGCGGTGCCCCGTCCACAAAGCGGTCCACCGCTTCACGAACACTGTGGACCACGTTTTCGGGATCTTTGCCGGCGTTCTTATTAAGGCACTCAAGCAGTCTGTCATCACCGAACATCTCTTTTGAAGAATTGGCAGCCTCAGGCACACCGTCCGTGTATACAAGGACGCAGTCCCCCGGCTGCAGCTCAAATTCGCGGTTTTCATACTCCGCTTCATCGTCCAGTCCCACAAGCCTGCAATGCTTATACTTAAGCAGTTCAAAGCCCTTGCCCGCGCGATGGAGCGCCGGTTTCTCATGACCGGCATTGCAGGCCTTGCCTTTGCCTGTGGATATTTCTATCACGGCAAGCCAGACTGTGACGAACATCATGGAGGAATTGCGTTCACAAAGCTGTTTGTTTACACGCGTCAGTGTTGTTGCCGGATCACAGCCCTCCATCAGCTGGTTCTTTATCATTGTCTTGGAGACCATCATGAAGAGAGCGGCCGGAACACCTTTGCCCGAAACGTCCGCGATAACAAGCGCGAGATGATCCCTGTCGACAAGGAAGAAATCATAGAAATCCCCTCCTACCTCCTTTGCGGGATCAATGCTGGCATAGAGTCCGAATTCCTTTCTGTCCGGAAATGCCGGGAAATTCATCGGAAGTATGCTCTGCTGTATATCACCGGCAAGCTTCAGCTCATTGTCTATCTGAGCGAGCTCAGAGATCATGGACGCCACGCTCCTCACCGGATCTCCGGCATCCTGATCCTCTGCAGTCTTTCGAAGGAAGGTGAGCACATCCTCATCCCCTGTGCGAACGCGGGCAAGCACCCTGATCGCCACGGTCTTATCCGGAAATTCTTCGTTGTGCCGCTCTACTGCCTCTTCCACACGCGTTGAGAGAAGCTGCAGTTCGGATCGCATATCGGACGAAAAGAACATCAGAAACCGGTTTTTATCTGTCCGTATCACATTACCTTCGGGATCGAGAGTGTCGTGTATGATTGGAAAAGCCGAAGGGATATCCCCGTCAACCTTGAGGATCAGCGCGCTGTTTGTGACCTTTTTGCCTGTCAGCGCCTGGTCTACAATATATGCAAAAATACCTTTGTTGTACATGCCCGATTCCTCATCGAGCACCCGCATTTCCTCAGACATGGAAAAGTATACCAGCATTGCTCCTATGGCAAAGCCAAGCACATCAGCCTGATGCGGGATGAAAAACTGCACCGAGACCCCCGCCATAACGGGCAGGAGCATCGGCATGACCCTCAGGAACCGGATCTTGTCAGAGCTTCTGTCATAAGCCCATACGCGGACGATGCTGGCCATAAAGCAAGCCGCTTCAACCACCATCATGATCATATACAGAGGCCCCTCTTCAAACTGGTTTTCCGGTGAATAGGAAAATATGATCCCGGTGAACAGATTGATGATCAGAAGTATCGTAAAGATGGTGACCGGCACCAGCAATATCAGGATCCACCGCGCGTGCCGTCTGATGTCACCGTACAGCTTATTCTGCACATAGGCGCCCCACAGAAGGATCGTAAAAAATGCCAGCCACTCCCAGATGGTTCTTGAAGCGACCGCGACGTGGTGGTACTTAAGTGCCTGCTGTCCGACTACCGCATGGCAGATAAAGCTCGTCACACAGGAGATCGTCAGCGCGATATTAATGGCGGAAATGATCCGACTGGAAAGATCCTCGTTCTTCCGGTGGCGCTTCAGCACCAGCAGAAGGAGCATCGTGCACAGTGCGGCAATGTCCAGATAGCAGGATACGATGGCGGTGCTGCTGATCTTCATCATATCTCCTCTCTCTTTAGCGGTTTGCCAAGTACACAGAGATGGATGACTGCCAGAAACATCGCATATTCAAAGGATGTGGAGGAGATCATCCAGGCAGAATTAAATCCCGCATACCTGATAAGGAGCAGGAGCGTAAATGAAACAAACATTCTCTTACTGACCTTAAATGCCATTATAAGCATAAGCAGCAGATAAAATCCCGCAGGCAGCTGATAGCACAGCTGCATCCCATCCGATCCGGGATGAAATGCATTTCCCGCATCTATGGTAAATATCCAGCCGGTCCTGAGATTGATGAGCACCGCCGCAAGATACAGAATGCACGGTATCCCCGACAGAAGCTTCCATTTTCTCAGACGCTTCTTGTCTGACGTGATGCGGCAGGCAAGATATACGGTAAGAAGATAGGGCAAAAAAACCAGCGCCGCATAATAGAGTGTATTTGTAAATATCATAAGCGCATGCATCAGCGGCGCCGTGACGGTCTCTATCCTGTAGGATAAAAACTCGGAAGCCGCAAGCGAAATGGCGGAAATGATCATCGCAAAATAGAGTCTGTCAGTGATTCGTCCGCGTCTTCTGTAGACCGAAGTGAAGATGATTATCCCGGAGAGCAGGAGGATAACGGCTCCGTCCAGGATCATGGTTCCTATCGTCCCCACGGAGAGTTCCCTTCCCTTTACGATCGTGAAGGTCTGGGTCTGTTCGGTATCGCCCGCGCTATCCCTGACATTCATCACGAATATATATTTCCCGATCTTTAAGTTGGTATAATCGATCGGTTTTAGTTTATCGCGCGTAGTAGTGGTGGCCGGCAGGTCAAATCCCTCCAGTTCATAGGTGACAAGCGGCTCGACCAGCGAGTAATTGAACACATAGGGATAGATAGTCACTTTTCTTGCATTGGCCGGGATGAGGAAATGGCCGTATTCGTCCGGATAGATCCTCACTTCATCAGCATCGATATAGGGCAGTGCTATCTTTAAGCTGACGGCATTTCTCACCGTCTTATCGATATTGACCTTGATCACACCCGAACTTCCGGCAATATACAGATCCCCCTCCGGGGTGAGTTCGCTTGAGGCGTTGGCTGATGCGGCGCAGGGAACTCCGCTCTGTATGCCGTAAAAGGTCGGTTCGATCTGGCCGTTTGCAAGGAGTTCATCGCACGGGATCACATAGATACCCGCACTCGCCAGTATCCAGAGATCTCCCTTTTTGTTCTCATACATATCATAATTGTTCGGATAGGGATAATTCTGAATGGTCGTAACCTTGTGATCCGGCGTCATATATGCCATGGAATTGCCGGTGGCTATCCATATCACATCACGCTTTTTGCTCTTTTTGATGCGCAGTACGATCTCGGAACGGAGCCCCTCCTCCAGGCCGATATGCTCCGTGCCCTCCGGTCCGATACAGTAGATACCGTCGCCGTCCGAGCCGAGGATAAGTTCACCATGAAAACCTTCCATCGCCGTGAGGATCGTCTGATTGACAACTCCGTCCTCCGCTCCGAAGCTTTTCGTCACCCTGTTGTTCTCGATGATGCATGCTCCTCCGTTTCCTCCCGCAACGATCGATCCGTCGCCAAGCTCCGTAACCGTGCGGACCGCATCGGAGAACATGCCGTCCTCCTCGCAAAACACTGTCACCTCTCCGTGATCGTAACACAAAAGCCCGTATTTATGCCACGCAGGAATCCACAATCTGTCGCGGCTGTCCCGGTACATACCGCGGACTCGCACCCCTTCCAGAAACTTTATGAGGTCGGTGTCGTGCATTATTTTGCCGGACGCTGTCCGGATCGACTTTATCGCAAGACGTTCAATGCGCTTATCCCCCTCCATGACGATAAGTCCCGTGTCTGTTCCGATAAAAAGCCTCTCTTCGTAAAAACAGGTGGCATTTACAACTGCTTCCGGCAGTCCGTATCGTTTGAAGAGATCCGAGAACGGGTTGCTTACGACCTTCATAACTCCCTGATGATTGGATACAAACCAGAGATTGCCCTCGTAATCCGTAAGCACGCCCTCAACGGAGTTGTTCATGGGAACCCCCGTCAGCTGTCTGAAGCCGTCCTCTCCGAGGCGGCCTATACCGTTGTCGGCACAGATCCATATCTGTCCGTCTATGTACTCCATGCTGATTATGTAGGTGAGCGGGTCTATCGAGCTTTCTTCGCGCTTTACAAAACGATCCGTAAGATCACCATGGATTATCTTGGAATCGGAGGTTCCCAGATAAATGCTTCCGGGACTTACGGGATCAGGCATAATGCACAATATCCGGTCCGAATGGATATCATCATGTGAAAAGAAGGAGAGCTGTCCGCCATCCTGAATGGTTATGATATCCCCCTCCTGCGTGACGCCGTAGATCAGACCGTTACTGCCCCTGCGCAGCTCATGTATCGTCTGATTGTCGATCCTCTCGTCCGAAAGCAGCACAAGTTTTCCGTCTTCGCCGATCATCGAGATGCCGCCGGCCGCGCAGGATACGTATATGTATCCATCGCTCCCCTCGACTACGGCACGGACACTGTTGGAGCGCAGTCCGTCAGACTTGTTCCAGCTTTCCATCATGCCCTTTGACAGTGAAAACACTCCGGAATCATTGGTTCCGGCCCAGAGTCTGTTCTTACCGTCCACAAACAGGCAGCGGACATTGGCTATTCCGTCGGCCAGATAAAGCCGTTCAAAGTTGTTGCCGTCATAGCGTATCAGGCCGGAATAGCTTCCAATCCATAAAAATCCGTCCCTGGTCTGGGCGATGGCATTGGCGTCCGAAGTCGGAAGTCCGTTTCTGTTGTTGTACAGGACCGCGGAGAAACCGTCGCTGTCGCGGATCGGATCCACTGCCAGCTGCCTGTTCAGGGCACCGGAAGTATTCAGGGCAGGCGGAATGCGTTCAGTTGTCTGCTTTTGGGTCGCGGCGCCCGCTTCCTCGCAATGCCCCGTCTCCGACATCGCGGCAAATGCAAGCATCACAACGAGCGCGCCTGTCACAAGCCGCGCCCGGAGCCTGATCCTCCCGTTATTCCTGTTAGCGTGATCCCCATTCATCAGCATATCATTTTATTTTATCAAAATTCTTCCTAAACGTATACCCTCCCGCACATCTATTTATAAAGAGAAGGAAGCTTTCGCTTCCTTCTCCGGGTCGATCCTGGTTTTACTTATTGTTCTGTCCGAGTCCGGGGCCTTCGATCACCTTTTCACTCACAGCACCGGCCTGAATCTGTGCCTTCCTCTGATGATGCTCCCTCTGCGGCTGATTTGCGCCCACCTTGTTTGCGAGAGCATCCGCGTTAATCTCCTTGACTCTCCCTGCAAGGGGTTTTCCGATACCCGGAGTATCCTTCAGCTCATACGATTCGATCCTGTGAGATCTGCTCCGCACCTGATTGGCCATATCCCTGTAGGACTCAAAGTACGGTCTCTCGTTCGAACTGCTCTTATATAGCGTATAGAACGCCAGTTTGCGCCTTGTCTCGGCGTTTCTGTGGAATATAGACGCCTTGCCGAGACCCGTGTGATCCAGGTAGTCTTTGGTCATGTCAGCCAGATTTTTCTTGTTCTCCTGAAGCTCCTGCCATGTTTTCGACTGCGCGGCTTTGTCAAGAGCCTCCGTCATGCGCTTGTATTCTTCCGAATTCTCATGCCCGGTATATGACTTGTTCACGGCTTCAAAATTGTCCTTTATCGTCTTAAACGCCTCAAGATCTTTCGCAAGTTCTTCGGCTCTGCGCTCCTCGAGTTTCTTTTCCTCCCGTTCTCTGATCGCCCTAGCGTAATCCGGATTAATGATCTCAAAAACCGCCGTTGCCTCCTTAAACAGCGGATTGTCCGTCTTCATGTGGACGAGGAAAGCCGGCATTTTCTCTTCAATCGTTGTCAGCTTTTTCATCAGTCCGTCCAGTTCCAAAGCCTCCTTGGCCTGCATCGGATCAGCCGTAAGTCCTGACAGATTAAACTTGACGGAGTTGTAATTCATCACTCCTCTGAAAACGGTGTGAACATCCATCGCGTCGGCAAATCTTTTGATTCTTTCCCTTCCTGCCTCACCGATGTCCATGAGCCTCTTGTATCCGTCAAGCTTCACACGCTCATCGTCGGCGTATTTCTTCATGTGGTTATTCAGTTCGTTGATACCCTCGACGGCTTTTTTCCTTTCAGGCGTCGCTATTCCTTCCTGTGTGAGAAGCTCTCTCGCTTTTTCAAGATCGTCATACGTCTGCAGGTGACCGATCACACCGCCTTTTTCAGAAAAACTGTATTTGTCATACTGGATCCTGACCTTGCGGGCGGGAAATTCCGGATGGCTCTGGCTCTTTCCCTCGCGCATATCCCCGAGCAGTTTATTATACGGGTGGTCTTTGGGAAGATCTGTCCCCGCCAGATACAGGTTTTCATAGAGATCCTGTTCTCCGTACCACCCTTTTGCGGCGATATCCTCGGCAAACTGCTTTGCTTCCCGTTGGCGCGCAAGCACAGTATCAAGCTCGTTCTGCACTCTGCCCTGTGCCTTTTTCTGCGCCTCTGTAGGATCCTTTTCGGGTGCCTTGCCGGACTGCTTCTCTTCTTCTGTCTGTTCCTTCAGTGAGACCTTGTCGAGACTGTTCTTAATCCTGTTAAGCGTCTCTTCACGTCTTTGCAGATCATTCAGCATGCCGGGATCTTTTTTGATATCCTCAAGCGCTTTATTCAGGTCAGTGTTGAGGCTTTGATCCCTGTTTTTCCTCGCGTCGAACAGATCAGCCAGAAGTTCCCTGTCTCCGGCGTTTTTAAACGGAACCACGGCGATCTCATCGACAAAGCGCGCCTTCAATTCCTCCTCCGTCGGAAGATGCTGTTCAATGAAATCATCGTTGTCTACCGGTTCGTTCACTTCAGGAACGACCTCAACTTCCGGTTCAGCTTCCTGCCTGACTTCCGGTTCAACTTCCGGTTTATCCGCGATCAGGTCATCAAGATTCTCTTCCGGCTTCTCTTCCGGCTTTTCCACGGGCGCTTGCTCAAAGAAATCATTCATATCGCCCTGACCACCCAGGTCGATATCCTGAAGTTCATTCTCCTCACCGGGCCTTTGTTCAAAGAAATCATTCATATTTCCCTGGTTGCCAAGGTCGATATCTTCCATAGGATTGGCGTTAACCTGCTGTATGTCATCATTCAGGAATTCATCAAGGCCTATGCCTCCGGCTTCCTTTTCGGGCTCGTTCTGTGCCCTGACAAATCCGTTATTCTCTTCAATCTCCTCGCCGATGGCATCCGCAAGCACATATTTCTTCTGTCTCGCCAGCATCTCGGCGCGGTACTGTGCCTCATTCTCCTCACGGCGGAGCTCTTCCTCCCTGAGTCTTACTCTTTCTGCAAAGATCTCAAACGACCTGGCGTCTTCTCTCGCCTTCAGATCCTTCTGATACGCCTCAACCCTGCGCCGGCGTTCTTCCTCCTCCTCGGCGGCTTTTTTCTCCGCCTCCTCGCGGGCGCGCTGTTCCTCCTCGCGCCTTATCCTGCTCTCTTCTTTGGCGCGCAGCTTGGCTGCCTGCGCTTCCCTCTGCCTTCTCTCGTTCTCTTCGCGCTCCTGCCTGGCTTCCTCCTCTGCCAGTTCATCCTGCTCTTTAAGCCATTCCGCGTGCTTTTCCAGGCTTTCAATGCGCAGGTTCATTTCCTCATCAATACGCTGATCCAGCTCATCAAGCCACTGCTCGCGGTCAGCATCAACCATCTCTTTGAAATTGTCCCGTTCTTTCTCTAAACCGACCCTCCTTTCAAAGCGGCGGTTTAAGTCCTCCTTATAGAGCTGATCGCGGACAGCCTCGTCATACTGCTCTTCGGTGAGCATATCCGGATCGGGTTCAATTATCTCATAGGGCTCCACCATACTGCGTACATGGGAATTCGAATTCAGTTTATCGATCTGATACTGGAGCTTGTTCAGATACTCATTCTGATCACGTATCACACTGGAAGGCAGTATCTCCTCCATGAGGATCTCCTGCATCTGTTCAGCCCATTCCTGCTCATCAACAGGTTCGCGTCTCCCGGTCTCTTCATCTACCATATCGAAGATTTCCCTCTGCTCCTCGACGCTCCTCAGCTCTCCCTTCTTCTCAACAGGCTCGGGCACATACCCCTCAAGAAGAGTCTCCTCCGATAACTCGTCATTCAGTTCATCTTCATCTACTATAGGCTCGTATTTGCCGTTTAATATATTCAGATTCACCAGATAGCGGCGCTTTGACTCCTCGATTATTGCATTATTGATCTGCTCGTCACACTTGTGGCGGTACTCGGCATACTCCTCTGTCAGAGCGTCCAGCGACTCCTGTATGGCTGTCCTCTGAACCTTATCCGTTGTGTGATCAAGCCTGTACTTAAGCATCCTCAGATTCTCATTCTGAAGATGCATCTCTTCGGCAGGCTTGTATATTTCGGTCAGAGTATTGACCAGATCGTCCATCCATTTCTCGCCGTCCGATTCAAAATCACTGCGGATGTCAAGCAGATTCCTGACCTTAACAGGTTCGAAAGGCAAAGGTTCGTAACCCGCGGGCATTACCAAATCCAAACTCTCTACTGCATGTGCCATCTCTTTTCACTCCTTTTCCGAAATCACATTTGTCTGTATCTGTATCTATATATACATATCCCGTTCAAAAACCACGCTCAGCTCTTTAAGATCATTGTCCTGTCAGATCCTCGGTGCACCCGGCTGCGGTGCCTCGTTCGAATTCACATTTATGCTTGCTCTTCGCTTGACGGGTTCCCTCTTGTTCTCGTCAAGAGTCATGTTTCTTGTCAGCTCTTCAAAGCTTGTCTCCTTGAACTTCCTGCCACCTGCCCTTGTCACCTCAGACTTTGTCCTCTGGAAAGGATCCGCTACCCTGTCGAATCTCTCCTTCTGATCCTTTTTGCGGTCTTCCTCCTGCTTTACCCTCTGAAGCTCCTCCGCCATTTTAGCGGCATTTGCGTCGCCTATCTCATCTGTGATCGCGGGATCGTTGCTTATGGATCTCTCAAGCTCGTCGGTCTTCGCGGAAAGCTGCTGATAACGCTCATTTGCAGCCATCTGCTTTTTCAGCATGACGCGGGTTATCTCGGCCTCCCGAAACAGCATGATCGCGCCGTTTAAGCGGTCCTTTCCCGCCGGGGAGTCAGCGTAGAATTTCTTTGCGTTCATGTATTTGAAGGACTGCTTACTGAGTTCACCTGCAATGGTCATAACCTCGGTTGCCTTCTGCTTCCATTTTTCGGATCCCTTTTCTCCATTCAGATCCTGAAGCTCTTTTATTGCCTTTTGAAAACTCTCTGCCGCTTTTCTGGCGTTCTCGTGCTCTTTGGTCTCGCTCTTGAAGATCTTTGCCCTTGTCGTATTGAACAGCCTCAGAGCCTGATCGAACCTGATCCTGTTCTCACGTTCGTTGACTCTGCGCTGCAGGTTTAAGGACTCATCGGGAAGCACGCCCTTGCTTTCAGCCTGCTTCATCCTGTTGCCGAAATGCGCCGCGTTTTTCTTTGCCCATTTTTCGAGATCGGCATTTCCGGCACTGTGAGCTTCACCCGCGAGGTCTCTCAGCGCTTTTTCAAATCGCTTCGGACTGTATGCATTGTTCACATCTCCGGTTTTTACCACCTCATTGATGGCTTTCTTTAATCCCTCGGACAATCCCCTTTCGGTTTTGATCCGTTTTCCCATCTCCTTCGACATGCGGTCCATATCCCGGACCATGTCAGCCATTATGTGATCGAGATCCCTTCTCTCCTCTTTTACTGTCGCCTTTCCCATGTTGTCTATGTTGCTGATGTATCCCTCGATATTGGGGATCTCCTTATTCCTGAGAGTGCTCTCGATACCTGTCTTTATGGTGCCCTTTGCATTTTGATAATCGGCGGGATTGATCCTGCTGTAAGCATCTTTTAAGCCCTGCATCGCTTCCTTCAGGCTCTTTTTCCATTCGTCCCGCGAAGCGACGTTCGCGCCCTTAGGGGGAAGGGTATTTATCCGCTCTTTAAGGGTATCAAAAGCGCCCGTCAGCTCACCCAGGCCTGTACCTGCCGCCTTTATCTCATCCATGGTACCGGTGAGATTGTGAGCGGTTTCATAATATGCCCTGTACTCCTTGAATCCCGAAAGGGGAAGTCCCGCCTCAAGGTAGTTTTCAAATAATGTCAGATTGTTGATGTCCTCAGTAAAGCCTCTGTCGGAAAAGAGCAATCCGTTCATCTGACCGAGCTTGTCGCCGAACATCCTCCGCGCTGCCATATCCGCAGGATCTGCATGTCTGGCCTTCTGCAGTTCCTGCCTGAGGTATCTGATATTGGTGATGAGATTTCGTCTTACGATCTCCTCCTGTGCGGGGTCTGGATCCTTCATGACTCCGATGTTCTCTGCCACTCTCAGGCTGTCGAGGAACGACTCTGCGGCCTTGCTGAAGCCCGCGAGATTGACCTTGTCCGCCGATTCCTGCAGCTGTTCCTTCGTATATCTGGCGTTTTTCGCCTGGTCCTGTCTGGGGATGAACCCGATTGCCGGGTCATCGGCGGCAAATTCCTCCGGGAGACTGTATGAAATCCTGCCGTTTTCTTCTTTTTTTACCGGCGGGATCTTCGGCACCAGTACATAATCGGCGAACTTTTTGTTGACTCCGACCGCAGGTATCCAGGACATGCTCTTATTGTCCTGGAAATCAGAGACCAGTTCCCGCCGCTGGAAGCGCTTCAGGGAATCGATCATATAATCGACCTCAACGCGCGCTATGCTGCCCTCGGGATAGATGTTATTCTTCACACCGTCCTCGAGAATTGCAAGCTGTTCATTGACTGTCTGATCCAAACCCGAATCCAGCAGCCTTTCCTCTGAAACCGGACCGTTTAAGGTGACCTTATAACCCGATACCCTGTCAGGATCATCAGGATCTTCATAGAGTTCCGCCACGGTGCGATACTCATCATCCTCCACCATGTCATCCGAGACATAGTCCACGGTATGGAAAAACTGTTCATTCAGCTTTCTCGCCACATCTGCGGCAGGTGTGCCGTAAAGTGCCGGATAGAAGCTGGAAAGCGTATACGAAAACTTCTTGAGATCAGCCGCCGTCATTCTGGTTACTGTATTGGGCATGATATGTATCCTCCCTCTCTGCTTTTCCCTGCAATAAATATATGCCTGGCTTTATTTTTTTGTCGGCGCCTTACCGGCTTCCTTCGCGCGCTTCTCCGCCTCATCCATGGCATAGGCCGCTGCGCGGCGGTGTGCGTTCTTTTCTTTGGAACCCTTAACTTCCTTATACTTCTCAGTATAGAGAGCCTCAAAGGTTGTGTCCTTCACGCGCTCGGAATTCTGCCTGTCGTAGTTGCGGTTTAAAAGCTCTATCTTCTGCTCGACAGAGAGTCTGTCAGGCTTATTATACCCCTGTTTCGGGCGCTCCTTTTCCATGAGCTTTGCCTCGCGGCGGATGATCTCCATCTCATGCCGGGTAAACTGCTGCTCTACGCTTTCTTCCACCTGGGCTATATCGTAATTAACACCGTTTCTCTCACCCACAAGGCGTTTCATGAACCCGTTATCACCGCCGATATAATCCAGCAGTCCTTTTGCTCCCACAAGCCTTGCCGCACCAGCGGCCTGTGTCATGTCCGCGGCTCCCTTATTACCGGCAGTATATTTAGGGCCATCCGTCACCTTGCTGACATAAACGGACATTGCTATGCAGAGCATTTCCTCCTTTTGCTCAAGGACCTCGATCTGTTTCTCTATCTTCTCGTCAAATCCGGGCTTACCTACATTTTCTTTGGCAAATCTGCGAAATTCAGCTGCCTGCTTCACAAAGTCTCCAAGAGCGCTTCTGGCTTTGTTATACTCCGAAGAGTTCCAGTTTACGATGCGCATATGCTTCTTCGTATCAAAGATGGCAGCCAGATCGTTCAGCTTCTCGGGATACATCAGATATTCCCGCTGCCTCTCGGTGAGCCGGTTGATTCCCCTGGGCTCATCCTCCTCATACATTGAGATGGTTTCCTGAGCGGTGTATGTCTCCTGTACCGGTTTCACGCGAGCCTGTGTCACAGGCGGCGTCTGCTTGGGCATCACAGGTTTTGCCGTCTGCGTAACAGGTTTTACAGTCTGTGTCACAGGCTTTGTCGTCTGCGTTGTCTGTGTAACGGGTTTTGCCGTCTGCTTTACAGGCTTCACAGGCTTTAGAGTCTGTGTCACAGGCTTAGTCTTTCCCGGCGCAGCCTTGGATGTCACCGGTGCGGTCCTCTGCGTCTGTGTCCCTCCGGTAGATATCCTGCCGTATTTGTTCTCCTGTCTTAAGCGGATGTTTTCCTCGATCGCCAGCTGCTCCTTCCTCTGGGTCTCAAGAGAAGCCATGATAGCCAGATTCAGTTCCTCATCTTCAGTCAGGAAGCGGCTCAGATTCTGCTGCGTGTCATATCCGGGGAGCTTGGCCACCGGCTGCATATCAAGCGTCTTCTGAGACGCCGGTACAGTGGGTATGTTCAGATGCTCGGCAAAAGTGTGCGAAGGTTCCGTCGCGTTCTTCAGGAGATTTTTATGGATCGTCTTCGGAAATCTGGTCTTAAAATACGGCGTCAGACCCTCTTTTTCATACGGTACCGTTTTTCCGCATTCCGTATCCGCATGCTGCTCGACAATGAGCATATTGGGATCCTCAGCATGTGCGATGCCAAGATTTCCTTTTTCGTCAACTCTGAGATTGGGAATATCCTTCAGTTCCTCGACCTCGCCCGTCTGCGGATCCTTATGGAGCTCGGACAGCCATATCATGGAAATATCCCTTTGATACCCGGGCGGCAGAGATCTGACCTTTCGCACGATATCGTACAGATCTACCTCATAGGTGGTATTGGGATCGCGGGGGATGGCGTTTCCGCGTTCGTCATATGCCGGAGGCGGCAGTGAATCCTTGAGGATCACCTTGTTTTCCCTGATGCCCACGACGGTCTGATAATGTCCGCCGTATTTAAGCGCCATAGGCGAATGGTCGTGCTTTATAGCATATTCTATCTGTTTTCTTATGGCCTCTACAGCCGTGTCGTCCGTGAGATCCCTGTAGACGTTACCCCGATCATCAATAAACGCCGGGGGCAGATTGTCAAATCCCCACTGCCGCACTGCGGTGTTTGGCAGGTTATCCATCACCAGTTCACTGTCGTAGAAGGGATCGGAACCTGCGTCATTGTTCATCTCGTTGGTGTCGTATGCCCGCATGCTGTTTGTCAGGCCAAACGAGTTCGTGGGCCTGAAGGAACGTATGTCCTTCTGGGATATCTGTACGCCGCGGCTCCCCAGGAGATTGCTCATGGCCACGGACCAGCAGCCCTGCGTGGCTGACTGGAACTCTGTCTGCCCGACGCCTCCGAGTATTATCGCACCGTTCGGCTGGTTCTGAACCGGCGGCAGTGCAGGCACCTCTCCTCTGGCAGTCCGCCTTGCGCTGATCTCCTTTGTCTGTCTGACTCGATTCAGCCCCTGGATGCGCTGATCCAGGTATTCCAGGTAAAGATTGCCGTCAGGCAGCGCCCTTATGACATTGCCGTACATTTCCCTGTATACCTGCAGCAGCTCAGGATCACCGGAGTTCAGGATACCGCGCGGCAGCGTCGTATCACCCGGGTCATAGTCGCCGAGTTCAGGTACGGGATCATGCGAGCGTATAAGGATTTCCCCTGATCCGAGCGATCTTACCGGCGGATGTACCCCGGCCGGCCTTGCGGACGGAGGGTAGTTTCTTAACAGCTCGATCTTCTGTTCCCTGCTCAGCGCATCGGTATTCAGTTGCAGATTGTTTACTGTCTGGTTCATCTTTCACTCCCGTCAGACGGCTGCCCGGCTGATCTGCATGTTCAGGATCTCCTCTCCGAGTTCTTCTATGGCGATCATGTTATCCTCCGCGAAGATCTCATCCTCATTCTCCCACAGGGATCTGTCCTGAAGCATGCTCTCCGCGAGGTCCATAAGCTCGTCCTCAAGTTCGGTCTTTCTGGCAAACAAGCGGTTAAGATCCCTCTTGTGCTCCGCATCCTTCGTTATCAGCTGCCTGTCAGCGGTGGTAAGTGACTCCTCACTGATGTCTTCGATGATAACAAATGGAGAACGCATATCGGCAAGATCCTCATCCTCATCCAGCCTGTCGATCTGATATGAAAGCTTTCGAAGGCTTTCAGCACTCTCATACAGCCGGCGCGGGATCCTGTCATCCTCCGGCGCGGGTTCATAGCCTTCAAGCAGATCCGCCTTTCCTGACGGCTCATAATCCTCTGAGCTGTCGAGAATATTATACGCGGCCAGCGCGTGCATCCTCACTTCCTCAATGAAATCGCTCTCTATCATTTCTCTGGAGCGCTCGCGATCCGCCTCAAAAACATCCGTAAGGAACTCCAGTTCCTCCTCCAGCTCTTCTCTGCTGAACGGGCTGTCGTCATCGGGATCTTCGATCCTGTATCTGAACTTCCGCATTATCTCATCCTGTTCGTATACCTCCCTGGCAGGGAGATACGCCTCCGTCAGCGTTGCCATCAGATCGGCCTTCCAGCTGGCGGGATCAGACCTGAGGTCTCTCCTTAGATCCTCAATACTTCTTACACTGGGTTCCTCAAACTCTTCAGGCTCATAATCGATCGGATACTCATAATAAAAATCTTCGGTAAACTCTGCCATATCTATACCCCCGCTCATGCTCAATGTAAGTTGGTTATAGGTCCGTTATTCTTTTTCTGATTCGGATCAATCTCGTTAACCTTAACAGGTTCCGTTCTGTGTATCTCCTTCTTGTCATTCATGTTTTCAGTGATCAGGCTTCCGAACATCTGATCGAAGTCTATAGTATTTACCTGCCCCTTTTTCTGTTCCTTTCCATCCTCTTTTTTCTCGTTGATGATATTATCCTCTTTTTTCTCTATGATGATTTTGTCCTCTTTTTTGTCCTCAATGATGATCTGTTCATTATTCTTCTGGCCATTGTTGATCTTATTATTGTTATTCTTGTTTTTATTGAGTTCCTTCGCCATCATCTGGTTGAAGTCAAGATCCTGCACCAGGGATTTGGTTCCGTTATTCTGCACGTTCGGATTCACGATGTTCTTCTGTTCGGGCGGATTCACTATATTCCCGGCATTCTTGGCATCCTTTGCCGGCTGAGCCTGTACGACAGGCTCGGGCTTGACCATCTTCATGGTCGCAAAATCAAAGCCGCTCTTTTCCTTACCGCCCTTAAGCAGTTTCTCGTATTCGGCCTTGGCCTGTCTGCGCTGATCCTCGACAGAGATCTTCGGCGCCGCAGGGGCCTTTTTCTTCTTGGGATCATTGAGCAATACCGGACGAAGCCTTCTGGGGTTTAATTTCTTGGCATTTTTGATCACGGCATCGTTGTTATCCCAGATCTCAAAGCCGTCAAGGAAAGCATTCTGCTTCTTCGGTCCGTTCAGGTCATAATCCTTTTTTGCGGTCTCATAGCGCTGGCGGATGACCTGCTCCGTCATATCAGCCTCAGCTCTGATCATTGCCATATCTTTGTTCTTCTTTTCGCCTTTTTCAAATATCTCCTCCCTTTCGGCATGGATATAATCCTCACGGACGTGCTCCGGAATGCGCAGCTCCCACTCTCCGGAATCCATCATAGGCTCAAAGACAACCTTGTACTTTACCTTTTCATCACCCTTTTTAGCCGGGAGTTTTTCCAGCCTTGCGGTCTTAGGCACCTCCTTCAGATCTCCCGTATAGGTGATATACTCCGCAAGGCGGTCATTCAGGTCATTGTACATCTTAAGCATGGCGTCATAACGCATCTGTCCGAATTCGCTGGAGGGATTGACCCTTGCGGTCAGATAGATCTCCAGTTTCTTTCTCATCTTGAGCATGGCATCCCTTACGCCCCTCAGATCCCTGTAATCGTTGATACGCCTGACCGCGGAAGGATCCAGGTCATAGATTGAAACGATCTTTTTCTTCGGATACGGCTTAAATGGCGGCAGAGGCTTATGCTTTTTCTGATCCGGTTCTTTCTCGTTCTCCGCTTTTATCTTATCCCTCTGCTTCTTGATCTCCAGGTTCTCCTTGCGCGCCTTCTCATAGAGTTCCGTATAGTTTTCGTTCTCCTTGAGCTGTTCCCTGGCATATTTAAAGTGCTTCTGGTATTCATCCTTTGTCTTCGAGACATGCAGATCCGCATATTTTGAGATCTCCCTGTCAAGCTCCTCCTGTGCTTTCAACACATCCGTATACTTACCGGTATCCCAGTGGAAGATGCTCTCTTTCTTGCGGTTTCTGTCCATACGCACGATATCGCCCGTCATGCGCTTGAGTTTCAACAGACTCCTTTCGCGTTCCTTTTCCGTATATTCGCGCTCAAACTTACTCTCATGGATAAACTTCCTGTATTGGCTCTGGCCGAGTCTCGACTCAGGAAGATGACCGTATTCCTTGCTCTTATCACCGCTCCAGGTCGCTGCCCACTTGTCCATAAGGGCCAGATGGCTCTGCTTCGGCAGATCCGCCACCGCGTCAAATATATTTTCAGGCGGCTTGGAAAAGCGCGTACGGTAGTCGCCGCTGTTTCGTCCGACGGAGAGATCGTCAAGCTTGAGCTGGTTGAAGTCATTTCGATTAAGTATCCTGATGACGCCCTTTTTGACGTGAAGACCGATCATTCCGGGTTCTCCCGGTTTCTTTTCCGCATCGACCACGTCATCAAAGTCATCATTGTACAAATAAGCTTCGCGGACCTTGGCGGCCATGACCTTCAGACGCCTGTCGAAGGCGGCCCTCGCTCCGTCGGGAAGTCTGCTTAGCGACGCCATAACAGCATCATGGTTGGGGTTAAATTTTCCCTCGGACCAGTCAAGTATCTTCTGAGCCATGTCGCTTGTCATGACGAGCATATTGTCGGGATCCACCAGGGCCGGATCATTGGGGGCAAGATTGGAGAACAGATCTTCATCGCTCTCCGCGCCAAGGATGTTTGATACCTCGGGCTTTCCCTTTTCATTGAGCTTGAAACCGATGCGCAGCTTATCAGACGTATACTTCGGTATTCCGAGAATGTAGCCCATGACCTGCAGATCCGCCGCATTGGCCAGCGTATTCGCCTTCTCGTAGGATGAGAAGTCATCCACCTTCGAGGTGAAGGGATCCGCTGCCTTGTTCTTCTCGGCGGACACATTGTATTGGATTTCCTCGATATCATCCATGACCATGGCCATCTCCTTGGCCGTCATATTGGAGAAATCCGGCGCCTGTACCACGGAGGTGGGTAAAAAGCCCACAAAGCTCGACGAGCGGAAGTTCTTTGTCGTGGTATAAAACTCCTTAGTCTTATCACCGGGAACCTGCTCGGCATAATCCTTCTCGGTGGACGCGATCACCACATCAAAACTCTGATCCTGTTTTGCCTCTCCGAACTGGAACTTCTGACCGTCCCAGAGGTTTGTCCTGGGAAGGAGATTATCGGAAGGCTGGTTGCCCTGCTTATCCTTTCTTTCCGTGAAGACCATCGTACCCTTTTTGTTTTCTGGCGACTTCACAAAGGCAAAGTCATCGTTGATCGCCTGGGCCGCGATCTTGGCATATCCGCGGTTGTAGCCGTTAGGGATACGGTTATCCGTGTGAAGATCATAGACATCATAATTGCAGCCCGCATTGAAGAGCGCGCGATTGAGATCGCATACAAAATACATGAGCGGTCTGTTGTCCTGAAGCGTCTCCCTCTTAAATGCTTTGGCAAATCCCTTCGTCTCGTAATCACGGATATCATCATTCCTGATCTCGAGCATCAGGTCTTCATCCTTGTGGTTAAATTTTCCCTTCGTATTCCTGTTGTAGAATGACCGCAGCGCCTCCTCGACGGTCCCCTTCCTTTCCACCTGCCTGGTGACGCGCTTCCTCTTTGGCTTGGGCGCCGCCTGTACGGGCTGGTTATTCAGAGGAACTTCCTGCTTAGGCTGATTGTCCTGAATATTCTCTTCCTGTTTGGGCTGTTCCTCACGCCCCGCTTCGTTGACCTGCGGGATCTCCTGCTGCCTGGGTTCTTCCACCTCATCGATATATTCGACCACTTCATCCAGGTAGGTAACCTGAAGCTTCTTCAGCTTATCGGGCATGTTGCGGATCGCCTTCTCAAGTATCTCCTGCGAACTTGTCTGACCCTTGGTGGCATACTGCTTGACAGTATGCGTACCGAACTCGTTTCTCTGCGCAAGATGTGCCTGAAATTCTGCGAGGTTTCCGAGATCGCGTGTGCCATCAGTCTTCCATGGCTGCTCGCCGAGATAAAAGGCGCGCATCTGAACATCATTGATGTTCTGCTCCGTAAGACGAAGCTCGCTCAATATCTGGGAGCGGCCTACCGAGGGATCCTCCTCAAATAACGCGGCGGGAGACAGCCTCTTGTTCATATAGAGATCATCCAGCTGTGTCGCCCAGGCAAGGAACTTCGCATCGTGCTTGAACTTCAGATCCTTTTTCCTCTCGTTCTCAGGAAGCTGCTGGTTATCCTTATACTGTTTGAGTTCCTGCCTGAACTCATCCAGTTCCGTATTGTGACGTTCAATATCCTGTGCGATCTCATTGCCCTTGCGGTCAAGCAGATAGTTCATGGCAAGCCACTTGTCAGAGACCTTCTGGAAGAGCACAGCGGCGGTCTGGAACATCTTCTTTTCTTCCTCTGTGATCTTCGGATTATTCTTTTTCTGACGTCTTTCATAATCGACCCGCATGGGGATAAACGCCATGGTCGCCTTTTCAAATTCCTTGATGGCATCCTGTACCTTCTGTCTCGTTACAGGCGACGAGAAATCCCCTTTGTCGAAGTCCATTCGCAGCATATCGGGGATCACTTTGTTATAGAGATTGTTAATCTCTCTGGCAAATGCGTGGTACTCGGCGCGGATCGGCTTAAACTGGCCGAACTCCTTGTTGCTGACCTTATTCAGGGTACTTTCAAAGGCATCCAGTTCCTCTTTGAACTGAGTCACGGTTTCCAGCGCGCCCCCGTCAATCTCCGGATTCATGCCGCCCTGCAGTTCGTAGAGCGAGAATGCCTTGGTTCTCGGAACTACCGGCAGCTCATTCCCGTTCTCATCCGTTTTTCTGGCTTCCTGATACTCGGGCGCATTCCTCTCAATATAATCTATTGCGGCCCTGAAGCTCTTTACATGATTGTCACACAGCTCCTCAAGGGCAGAGAATGCCGCCTTTCTCGGATCGTTCTTGGGAAGCCATCCCTCGCACATGAACGCCTCGGTCGCCAGATTCCTGTAAGCCTGCTCCATTTCGGCAATCTCCGCGGCGTTGAGGAGTCTGGTCCTGCCGTTAATATCCGGCTCATAATAAGTGGTCAGCTTACCCGCAAGGTCTATGGCCTGCTTCTGCAGTTCCTGGAAATGCGACTCAAAGCCGAGCTTATCCTCTTCTGTGAGAATCGGATAATCGGGATTGACGGCGAGTGCGGTATCAAAGGTACTGATATCGGGGCACGCGCGCATCCTTCTGTTTCTTGTCATGATCTGGTTGAAGTTCTTGCGGGGACCCTCAAGAGCCTGAGACTCCCTCTTCAGGCCTATAAGATCCGTCGCGCGCTGGGAATCGGTGGGCTCAAAGAGCATCTGAGGGAAGAGCTGCCCGTCATTTAAGAGCATCTGATAGAATCCCGCATCCTTCAGACGCTGCTGTTCTTCGGAGAGTTCCTGTTCCGCCTCCTCAAGAGCCTTCTTTTCCTCTTCCTTCTTGGGAGGCTCCTTGCCTTCAAGTTCATCTTTTTTGGCATTCTGGATATCCAGCGCTTCAGGAAGCTCCTTCACGTCCTCGGCACCCGCAAGCTGGTCGAGCATGCGGAATTTGTCCACCATTTCCAAATATACACCGGAAATGGCTCTCATAAATTCCTTCTGCTCCTCACTTCTGGGTTTTTCTCCGTAAGTCTTCGCAAACTGATCGATCTTGATGACCGCATTCTGATAGTCATCTCTTAAGTCACTCAGTTCCTGAGCGGTCATGGCCGGAAGATAGCCCTTATCACCGCGGTCAAGGCTCAAAAGCTGCGGGAGTGTCTGATCCGTGAGCTTATTAAAGGCTGCCATCGTCTCGTCAAAGTCCTCGAGCATCGCCTTTGTCGCGGAATCCTGTTTCCACTGTGTGAGCTTGGCGCGGAAAGCACTTCCGGTGTTCTGCACCTTATGGGCCCGTTCAAAAAATCCATTACTGAAATCCGGATTGATCCTGCCCTGAACCTCATAGATAGAAAAAGGACGGATCTCTCTTTTCAGTTCCTCGTTGGATCTTACGTTGTCATCGATCGCCCTTATGGCCTGCTCGACCTGTGTTCTTTCTTTCACGAGATCGACGGAAGCCCGGGTCAGTACCTCCAGATATGAGTGGTTCTCAGGCAGGAGGTTCTTATATTCCGTGATCTTGGTGATAAGATCATCATAGCTTTCCTTCAGACCTGCAAGATCTTCGCGGGATAAGTTTTTTGTAGCCTTTGTGGTCTCATCGAGGGTATAAAAAGAACATATCTTTTCGGCAAATCTGTGTATGGTATTCCCCATAGCCGCCTGCGCATTTAATCTGTTCTCATACCCCTGGACTATCTGCTGCTGCTGATCCAGCTGGATCTGTTCATAGGGAAGCCCCATCAGTGTCTTAAGAGTCGAGATGCCGTGGTAATCACTGTGTCTGGGATCCTGTTTGACAAGATCATTAAGAAACTGCAGCGGAGAATTCTGAGCCTTCTCATTGCTGTTCGCATAAGTGCGGGTCGTAAATTTGGACAAAACCTTTTCATGGATATCGTCAAACATCTGCTTGAGCTCTATATACTCAGTGGAAATCCCCTGATCCGAGCTCAGATTCGTACTCGAGAATGCTGTATCCATCCTTAACAGACGACGGTTGATCCGCTCAATTTCCTCAAGCTGCAGATTGTCATCAAGACCTTCTTTTCCCGCGTAATCACGAATGGTCTCCAGCATGGTTTTCAGGTCGGTAAGAAAGTCACTCTGAAGCTCCTTCTGTTTATCCTTTTTGGGCAGATGCACACCGGCGACCCTTTCGGCCATACGATATGCCTTATTGGTCAGCTGCTTATACGCATCTGTATAATTATTCTCGGTTTTTTGCGCATCATTCCTGATAGTCTTGATCTCCTCGCGCAGATGCTTGCGGGTGACCCTGTTCTTTGGGGCATTGACTTCATTAGCCATGTTCTTTACCTCCTGTAAAACTGAGACTTTTTAACCAATCGTCGAAAATATCATTTCCTGTCACATATGTATATATGCGCTAACCGCTTTTTTCCCTCGCCTGTTTTTCATAATCGGCCTTGATCTTCCTATAGAGCTCAGCGTCGGCGCAGTCCTTGTAGGGATTATAGAAGAAGACCCCGGCCAGTCCGAGCGTTGCCATGGATATCAGCATCCATCCAATAAAGGTCAGGTCATAGACAAAATACTTCCATTTCCGTCCTCTCATCATCATTCTGGATCTTCGTAAAGCCTTTATCCAGCTGATGTCTTCCTCATCTGCTATTATGTATGATGTAAGTATGTATGAATACCTTGCGACAAGTGCCGGGAAAAAAAGCAGTGTTCCGGTGATCGTTATTATGACATCCACAAAAAGATTTGCCAGAAGGGCGGTAAAATAGCGCTCCTTGAATATCCACCCGATATCATCCGCAGATGCGTTTTCCGTGGAGTTTTTGAGAAAGAATCTTGCGCATCCGGTCTGAAGAGCGTTGAAAATGACTACATTGAGCATTACCAGCACCACACCGTTGATGCCCATAAGCTTCAGCACCAGTATCGGAGTGCCTCCGGTCGCCATTGTCGATGCAAGATCGAAAAGCTTCTCCCCTAAAGAATCTCCGGATGACCGCCAGATATTTCTTCCACTGGCTGAAACTGCAGCAGCCAGCGGCACATACAGCGACATGAAAAAAGATGCGATGACGCACATCTTAAAGCTGCGCTTTAAGGCAGTTACGCCCAGCGCTTTTATTTCACTGTTCTTCCATCCTTCGGTCTTACTCATCTTCCTCGTGCAGTTTCTTTTTTATGGTGAGTATGTTCTGACCGTCTCTGTACTCATAATTGATCTCATCCATGCTGTTCTTCACCATAAAGATACCGAAGCCGCCTATCCTCCGGTCTTCTATCTCAGTGTCAAGGCTTGGATCCTCTTTCTTGAGCGGATCATAGGGAACACCGTGATCCACGAAGGTTATGATGACCGCGAGTGGATCGGTATTAACCTCGATCCTGACGGTCGCGGTTCCGATATCAGGAGTGTAGGAGTAGCTGGCTATGTTGGTGAACAGTTCCTCCACCGCGACATCGACGGGAAGCTGTATCCTGGGCGGACAGTCACAGTTTTCAAGTTCGCTGTCAACAAACCCCAGCACCTCATCCAGATTATCCATGACTGCATCCAGTGTCAGTTCCTTCTTTTCCTCATTCATATCGGTGTTCTCCTTTGTCTCACTCGAATAAATAAGATCGTTATATCATTGGGGATCACTTCATGAGTGTCATGATCCGTTCGTTCTCGAGAATTCTCTTTTGCATGACATCGGGTTCGAGGGTATAGTCATTCTCCAGATGATCCATGAACAGGCCCGAAGACATTGCCAGTTCCTCACCTATCCCGGCAAACAGCCGCAGTTCCCTCAGAAATTCCGGGAAACGGTCTTTTCCGAGTTCGCCCAGATATTTCTCCACAGCAGTGCGGTCCTTGACAAACCGGTTCATTTTAAAGGCCATGAGCGTCCCCAGGGAATTGATCCTGATCATATGAAAATAGTATCTGTCCATCTGCGTGCGGTAATCAAACTCATCCTCCATGGCGGAGAGCGTTATCTCCTTCATTATCGCCTCAAGTTCGAGTATCATGCCCTGGAGGGACTTAGGGAGGCTGTCCACGAGCTCCTTGCCTCTCTTTTTTTTCATGAGGAGATCATGTCCGGCATCTATTACCCTGAAATAGGGGTCGTCATCCCTGATCTGCTCCCTGTTCCTCGTGACTTTGGGTTTATAGGTTATCATATCCCCCGCAAGCTCGGAAAAACTGATCTCGCGTATACCGTTTTTCTTATCGTCGTCCTGCATGACTCTCCCCCGAACTATACTTCTATTATGACCTTTGTCATATGCCGGTCGATACCGGCCTTATTTTATCAGATAAACCTGCCCCGTTCTTCTTCCGAACTGCATGGCCACGTCATGTGTGTCCATAAACATATCTATGTGCCGTCCCTTTATCGCGCTCCCGGTGTCCTCGGCAATATACACATATCCGCCTATCAGCACCCTTGTACCATATGGGATAACCGACGGATCCACAGCAATTGTCCGCCCTGTCTTTCCTTTGGTGCCGGTGGCAGTGATGCCGTCGGTCTTGCCGCAGCATTTGATGCACGGGTCATATGCCGTCAGCACAAATGTTCCGAGATCCTCAAGTTCTGTGCCGAAGCGCCTCCAGTTGGTAGTGGGGAAATTCTCTCCCGAGACCGCCCCATCGATCTCGAGTCTGAGAGCCGCCAGCGAATTTCTGTCAAAAACAGGCATCACTCCTGACAGCACCTGTCTCTCCGCCGCGCTCAGTATGATGTCCGGATCAGCCGGTCCTGGTGCGTTAACATACATACCTGCGTCATCAGCCCGGTTTTCATCTTCCCCGTAATAACCGACCTCACCCGCAAGGTATGACATCTCCGACATTCTCTGCTGCTCCGCGCCGACAGCGCGGTCGGGAGCAGATATCACCGTGACAACATCCTTTACGACGGGACCGTACTCCTTATCCATGGCTGCCATCTGATCGAGCATGCCCTTCATTCTTGCATCGGCCATACCGGCATCGGCATAATAACCGTCATTTACATCAGAAAAATCGCCGTAGCCTACCACCGCGTCAGTCAGATCCTCACTCTGCACATAGGCCGAAAAGCTTTCCATCCGCTCCCTCTCGGAAACTGACGGTTCAGCCGCATAGGCCTTATGCGCGGCAGTCAGAGTAATGCAAACGGCAATACCGGCAGCTGTCAGGGCCGCCGCGTGTCTGTTATAATCGCATATTCCCTTAAAAGGCCGCCTTGATCTCATAGAGACCCTGTCCGTCGCCCGGCATGTAGCGCACCATGGTATCACCGATGCGCACCCACTCGCCAAGCTTGATATTCTTTTCATTCACATCCATCCAGTGGGAATATATCGCTCCCGCCAGAAGGTCGCCGTTCCTGCTCACCGAATTGGTATAGTAACGCAGCACCTCGTAATCGTAGTAGGCGATCAGATCCACATCACCGATCGCGGCGCTTGCCACCTTTCTGTCGCCTATGATGGAGGTGGCCACCATTATGGTATATCCGTTTATGTCTGAATTTTTATAGAGTCCCAGTCTGTCGGCCATATAAGTACCGTCCCCCGTGGAGCCGACAGACGATAGCATCATATGCGTATTGTATACGGTCAGCGTTCTGTATTTTTTCAGTGTCCCGGCCAGCGCCCTCTGCACTGAAGCAGCCGTAGGAACAAAGCAGTCAAAATTGGCCGCGTCTTTGGCGGTAAGCCACGAATTCCGCATGGGCAGTTCGGTATTCAGTATGGACTTGGTCAGGAGTCTCACGCCGTTAGCCTCTACATAGTAACTGTCAAAGGAAAAGCAGTCCGCGTGATGTGTCCCGTCAGAAGTCACATAATACCAGGCGTTCGGCACGCCTTCCAGCGGCACCCATTCCCCGCCGTTCACTATGTTTCCGTTGGCGGCCTCAACGCTCACGCTGTCAAATCTGGCCAGCACGGGCGAAAACAGAGCGGCAGCTATCACCGCCACGAGTCCCGCGCACATGATGCCAGTCATGGCCAGTCGTTTTCTGTTCGGTAGTACAATCTTTCTCATTTGCGTTTCCTTCCTTCCGTGTAAAATGGTGCATTCACATCAGTTTTACAGCCAGCATCGTAAGATCGTCAAAGGGATCCCTTCCGTCAACGAAGTGATCTGTTTCCTGTTTCAGCCTGATCAGTATATCCCTGGGCGGGATATTTCCGAACCTGTTAAGCGCCTCTATCATCCGGTCATTGCCGAACAGTTCCTGATACGGATCAGTGGCCTCCGGCAGTCCGTCCGTATATACAAAGAGAAGATCGCCGTGCTCGAGGAAAAATGTCTCATTTTCATATTTCACGCCCTCGTAGATCCCGAGGGGCGTCCCGTGCTTCGTCTTGCGCAGCTCATATTCTCTGCCCGCCTTTCCTATAACGGGATATTCATGACCTGCGTTCGCACACACGAGTTCGCCTGTCGAGATGGTCAGTATCCCCGCCCACACGGTGACGAACATTTCGTTTTCCTCGCTCTCCATCAGTTCATTATTCACATGCATCAGAGTTTCATTCGGAGCGTCCCCCCTGATCATCTGATTGTGGATGAGCGTTTTCGAGACCGCCATGAACAGAGCTGCCGGAACACCCTTGTCAGAGACATCGGCGATCACAAGTCCCAGATGGTCGTCATCTATCAGGAAGAAATCATAGAAATCACCGCCCACCTCCTTTGCCGGATACATGGCCGCATAGAGGTCAAAATCCTTCCTGTCCGGGAAAGCCGGAAACTTCATCGGCAGCATGTTCGCCTGGATCTTTTCGGCGACGGACAGCTCCGCTCCGATCTTCTCCCTGTCGGCGGTTATGGTCTTCACCTTGTTCAGGTATTCCCTGAGTTCAACATCCATCCTCTCAAATGAATCACCCAGCTCCTCGATCTCATCTCCGGTATGAATGTCGGCCTTAAAAGCCCCGTCCGCGACATCGAGTCTGGTCTTCATCTGTGAGGCCGCCCTGGACAGGCTCCTTATCGGATCGACGATCCTCTTCTGTATGGCAAAGTAATACACCAGCATAAAGGAAACAAAGACCACCAGTATATTTATAAGTATCGAGTACATAAATGTGAGATAGGTTCTCTGAATTCCCTCCATAGGGAAATCTGCACCCACTATTGCCACCGGGGTATCCGTGCTGTCATACACGGGCACAAAGGCCACCGCCAGATCCTCCTCGGGGAAGAACTCTAATTCCTCTACGGGATTATTGTTATAAACCCGCTCCAGAAGATACAGGTCTTCCCGTTTCATAGCCACACGCGACCCGAGAGTATCCCGCATTCCGTCACCGATATCGGCATCCCAGACATAGACCAGTTCATTCCCGTCGGGAACGCAGACATACAGATATTTGAGCGGGGATTCCTGTTCGATGATATCCATCAGCTCCTCAACTTCGCGGTAATGCTCATCTGTCTGTCCGGTCTCGAGATAGCCTCTGATCCTGTCGCCATCTATGCAGTCCACCACCATTTTGCCGTATGAATGGGCAAGCTGGCAATACTGGTCATCCACAGCATCCTTTATTATGCCGCCGACTGCCACGCCGACAGCTATGATGAGCACAACTCCCAGCATGAGCATACCGATCACCACTCTGCGTGAAAGTTTTCCGTATCTCTTGCCCTGGTAATCGTCAGCGTTTACTTTTTGATTTTTTTCAGCTTTGTCCGTTTTCTTCATTCGTTCATTTAAAATGCTTTCAGCCTTAATCTGTATATTTTACCATTTTGAACGTCATGTGACAACCATCATCGCGTCATCATGTATGCGGATATCACTGAGCAACAGTCGGCCTTTCCTCCTCGCCCCGGGCAGCCTCAGGTCTCTCGGAATCAACAGGCACAAAGGGTTCAAAGTTCTCATAGATCTTCTTTGCACTGGCAGCGGGATCCGTTATGCCTTCATTCTGTGCCAGGACCGGCAGCGAAGCCATGTACTGCTCCCAGGTCATGTTCATCGTTGCCAGATAGGCCTTCACTAGTTCAGACTCCTGCATGGTGACTATGAGATCCCTGTAGAAATCCTGCTCTCTGTAGGTCTGGAGTCTTAGTGAAGCTCCGGAAGACAGTGTTAGACTGACACCGCTCTGTTCCTCTTCATTTTCGTCAATGTTGTCGTCATAGCTCTTTGAGTTAAAAGCCGTATATGAGGACATATATCCCTTATATGCGGGAAGTGTCATCCTTTCGATGAGCACCGCCTCCTCGGCAGGCTGGGCGCCCGAAATGGCATACATGCCAAGGAGCAGATCCTCCACCATGTCGATCTTCGTCTGCTGACTCACCTCTCCGGCGCCCTCGCACAAAAATTCGACAAGCTGCGCAAATACGGATGCCGCGCTGGTATTTCCTCCTGCGGCCTCGCCGGTCTGCTCGTCCCTGAGGACCCTTCCGGTCCTGTGCGTGACAACTGAGTTTATATACTCCTCCCAGGTTTGTCCCTTGGACGCCAGCAAAACCCTGATCTGCGGATCGCTCGTGAGCCATTTGTTCATGTTCTTGTACCACTCGGATGCCCTCATGGTCTTGGCTTTTTCAGATTCTGTTGCAAACGTCTGCTTCTCCCATGCCTCCACTGCGCTCTTGTACTGACCGTAGGGATTGCCCAGATACTTTGCCTGTGTGCCGAAGAACAGCGCCTCCGCCTGATACAGGGTTTCACAGGTATCCAGCCCTTTGAGCACATCCGCCTTCATCTTTTCCTTTATATCATCGCTGACCTTAAGAGGCGTATCCGTGATCACGCCGCCGGACATTGTCCTCGCCGATGTATATGTCAGCTCCGCAAATTCCTCTGCCGCCACGGCTCTTGCGGCTTCGAGGTTGTTCGGATTTATGCGGTAGAGAAGATCAGAGAGATAGTTCTCCCATGCCATATCCTCTTTCTCCTCGATCACTCTCTCCTCATAGCTTCCGTCAGGTGCATATATCCTTTCCTTCGGGACAGGGTGAGCCTCCAGATATCTGTTCTCTATATCCCAGAGCACATATTTCCTTATCTGCGCCCGGTCGGCGGTTCTCTCCTTTGTATCCTCCCTCAGTCTGTCGGTATTAAGTGCCTCGGTCAGCGGATCGGGCTCCTCCACGACACCCCTGGATAACTCGTCATACTTCTCCTCGAAATCCTTCGGTGTCTTTCTCTCTTCAAGAAGCTTCGTGAGTTCCTCCGCAGTCAGATCTACCGTCGCGAGGGTTTCGTCCTGCTGCTCGCTCTCCTCCCTGTAGTTGAGCTTCTTTTTGTACTCCCTGTAGGTATCGGCATCTTTTGTATCCATCGTGGCAAGCATTTCGTCGGAAGTCACTATCTCGGCGAGGATATCCTTAAGATCGCCGATCTCTGTCGTCGCCTGCAGCCTCTCCTTTATGCTGACCCAGTAGGGATCGGTATCCGTCCTGCTTCCGAGCTTATTTGCCCCCGTGAGTTCAATGACCTCGAGCAGCGCCTTCTGCTGATCCTGTACCCTCTTTCTGAGAACTCTCAGATATTCCTTCGCGGCATCCGTGTGAGTGATGGTCGCCGCGGTCTCCATGCGGGACAGCTCAGCCATGGCTTCGGCCTCGCCGCCGGCAAAAAGCAGTTTTTCCGATGCAGCTTCCTCAGAAGCATCGTCCTCAAAAGGCACTATGACCGTCGTCTTCTGAATAATATTGCCCTCGCCATCCTCGTCGTATTCCACCTTGGTGCGGTGGAGTCTTCTGACATAGTCGACGGCAAGCTGGTCGAGATGTCTCTCTATGGCCGTGAGATATATCTCCGTCTTTCTGTTTTTCGCATCGAAGTCATAGACCCTGGCCCTGGCGAGATCCATGGAGCCGTACAGGAACTTCTCGGTATCAAAGCCCACAACTTTATAGGCCCCCGTGTTTCTGTCCGGGAAGCTCTGATAGTAGGAGCCGTTCTGAAGATGCAGCACATCATGGGTGTCATTGAGACGAAGGAGTGAGAGCCCGGAATCATAAGCGCTTATAAGCACCTCAGACTCCGAGAGCATTGTGAAGCTTGTTGCAGCCTGAATGGTGCCGACCCGGCTCGAATTCAGTGTCTGTGCAAGCTGTTCCTGCGTGACCTGAACCTGGTTCTTATCCTTGTATTTTTCGTCGGGCATGCCCTCTGCACTCTCAAGACGCTCGCTCAACGCCCCCTGCGTTCCGGATTCGGTATAGGGGGTGAAACCCGTGGACGAGAGAAGCATTTCATTGGTCATGAAATGTACGTGTTCGGATGCGGAACCGTTCGCAAGCATGGGATAAAATTTTACACCCGTCTCGGTTATAAGCATGAGCGTCATATTATTCCCGGAGCTCAGGGCGCCCGTGTCGATGGCTGATCCCGGAACCTTAGTATCGCTGAAGGATACCCCGGATTCGCGCTGCCAGCGGATATTCGCGGTATATACAAGACCGTTCTTCGTATCCTTGGCGTCATCTGAAAACAGCAGGGCACCGGTCCTGACCGAGGTATTGCTCGAGCCCTCCGTGTCCTCCATATCCACAAACTGCACCAGAGTGCCCTTCGGGAACATAAGGCGGTACGATATGGGATAAGTGCCTGCGGGAATCGTCAGGTTCTGATTTACAGTGGGCTCCTTCAGAACCTCGCCATGCGCCGCCTGATACAGCACATATGCGAGTTCGGTCACTGTCTCATCAGTCTCGTTTCCGTCGGGGAAATATGCGGACGCGAACTCCCTGATATGCTCCGCCACAGCAAGAAGTGCGGCATCCTTGCCATTTGCGTCCTCATACAGCAAAAGACTGTCAATGCTCAGATTGCTGCCCGGCGTGAGTGCCATCGCTTTGTCCCACAGATCAGTCGCGGCAGCCTCATCAACCTTCCAGCCGCCCGGTTCGATGATCTGTATCTCCTCGTTAAACGCTTCCGGCTCGACCCAGACATTATCTCCGTTCATCTGCGTGATGACTGACGTGCGGGGCAGCGACACCTTATCGGAGAACTCCGCATTTGTTCCGTGGATGAGTAACAGCGCCTGAAGAAGCTTTCCGCCTTCGGCTGTGGGGAATATCGTACTGTTTCTGTTTGTCTGCCTGCTGTAGGCTCCCATGGCCGGAATCAGCGAAAACATCTTCAGGAAATTCTGATAATCCTCATAGCTGCCGGTATAATCCCTGTTCTGACTGTGGCGTCCGTTCCATACGTTATACCATGATAACAGTGAACTGTAATTCCAGTACCACGACCAGCTGTTGATCCATTTGGAGCCCGATCCGCCCTGCCTGTATCCCGAGGCAAGCCTGGTTATATATCCTCCGAGGCCCTGATAGAAGATCGCCTGGATATTGGCCGGAAGGGCATCCCATTTCTGTCTTACTTTCTCGATCTTGCTCTTATCCCGGATACTGTCGTTGAGGTTCGTTGAATTATAGAAGGCGGACAGAAGCACACCTGAGACATTATCGCTGTCCAGCGCATTTGCAAGCCGTCCCTCATCGCTCCAGCTGAATTCTCTAAGCGTTCCTGTTGCATTGAAGAATTCGATCACCTTATCCAGATCCGATTTGGAAAAGCCGCTGTTGTTGACCAGATTCTTTGCGATATTATAACCATCCTCATGAAGCCATCTCCATAAACTCCAGTCATCGTCCATGCCTTTCACAAGCTGTCTGGCTATGGCGGCTGCGGCCAGGTTTGTGTCCTTGCCGTTGTTCGCCGAGGAATTAGCCAGAGCGATAAAGCCTTTCGCGCCGTCCGCTTCAAGGTCTCCGTAACCTGCTATATACGCCGGGAAACTCTCGCTGTCCGAGTCAAAGGGTGTGAAGGAATCCCCGGGGGCGGTGCCTTTGCCTTCCTTGATATCCGCCATCGGCACGGTGCCGTTCGCCGCCTGAAAAGCTTTCACCTGCGCTTCATGGTTCTCGTTTGTTGAAATAAACTTAAGCTGATCGCCGGACAGGTCAAAGCTGTAGATCTGTATGACTCTGTTGAACATGATCTCGGAAACCCATGGGCTCTCGCCGGTGTACAGCATGACAGTCAGATACATGACGTTTCCGCCGTCCATTACCGCGGATTTGATGAGGCAGTTCAATGTCACAGACTCATCCTCTGCCACCTCACCGCTGTCAAAGGTCTCGCCTGTTGCCTCCTCGACCTCCTTCTTCGCCTCTGCTATTTCATCCTCATCGCCGTCTCCCAGTTCGTCCTCGGCGTCCTTATCGCTTACCTCTTCCTTCTTTATATCCTTTGCTGCTGCCTCGGCGCTTTTCCCGCTCTTTATCTTTGTGTTCAGTTCTCCTGCCACCTCTTCGACCTTGGACATGACCAGTCCTCCCACCACGGTGCGGGAAAGAAGCCTGAAGGTCTGATCATATACGGATACATTGCCCGCCTGATCAAAGATGTAATACCTGTGCGCGCCGTAGAGTTTACAGCCGTAGCAATGGGAGAGCGTGTAGAAGCCAAAGACCGGGGACGAGTAGAAATCTAAGCCGGTGTTGGCCTCTCCCCCCGTCTCCGAATTCGCTGTATCCTGGCTGTATGCCTGCGCATCCATGACATAGTATTCCCTGGTCAGGGGGTTATATGCCATGACCACCATGGCGTCGCAGACTGTTGCCTGTCTCGTGTTACGATCTTTATACGGATCCTCCGGGGCAACGCCCTTTGTGCCTGCAAAAGCAGTCACCGCTTCGGGTTCGATGTACGCGGGACCGCAGTAATAATAGACAAAGAAGCCGTTATCCGTATAGTCAAGGCAGTTGAAATCCTGCAGATAATCAGGATTATGTTCTATACCCGGCAGAAGGTAGAAAGCCTCTGTCCCGCCTATGTCAAATCTCGAAGGATTTCCCTTTCCGTAAGAATCATAGACCATGACCTTTGGCGTGATAATGGGCGGAGCAGTGACCACGTTTATCTCCCCGTCTCCGAGTATCGTGGTACAGCCGGTAAGGGTAAAGCACAGCATTATAAGAAGCGCCCGTCGAAGCATCTGCTTCACCGGCGCCGGAATATGCCTTATCTTCCTTTCCCCTGATCCGTCTATTCTCATAGATCCTTATTCATACAAAATCAGAGAGACTCTTGCCCTCCGTAAAC
>JAILGA010000090.1 GCA_024697225.1 Lachnospiraceae bacterium | reverse complement strand
ATCCACCATGATGTCAGGGATATGCCGGCGCTTATGACGGCATCAGATCTTGCTCTGACTGCCGGAGGTACCACCGCCTTTGAACTGTGTGCAGTCGGTGTGCCGAGCGCAATGTTTGTATACGGCGATGATCAGGCAAGGGTTTTGGCGACGCTGGAAGGGATCGTTGCCGAGGCGGGCGTTGCAACGGACGCTATAGGCGCCGAAGCAAGCGCGCAGGCGGCTCTCAAATGGGCGGCAAAGCTCTCCGATCCGGATAATTTTGACCTGAGACGCGAGTATTCCGATAAGATGAAAAGTGTCACCGACGGCAACGGCGCAAGAAGGGCGGCAAGGATAATCCTCGATCATCTGTCCGGGTACGAGATGTGATACGGGCAGCCGTATCAGAAAACGGTTCTTTGATCAACTGAGACATATAAGGATCCTCTGAATATGTGCGGAATCTGCGGATACATTTCCAAAAAGACAATAGATGAGGCGACGCTTCGGGCTATGAACGATACCATGCGCCACAGAGGCCCCGACGACTCCGGCGCGGAGATTTATGACGCCGGCGGCGGTTATTCGGTGGGGCTTGCCCAAAGGAGACTGTCGATACGCGATCTTTCGCCTCTGGGGCATCAGCCGATGAGCGACCGGTCCGGCAGGCTCTCTGTCGTATTCAACGGTGAGATCTACGGCCTGGATGAACTGAAGGCAGAACTCACAGGCTACCCGTTCCGCTCTAGCTGTGACACCGAGGCCATTCTGGCGGCTTATCTCAAATGGGGGGAGGACTGTGTTTCACACCTCCACGGGATGTTTGCATTTGCGGTATATGACAGGGCCATGAAAAAGATCTTTCTGGCCAGGGACCGCATAGGAAAGAAGCCTCTGTATTATTATCATGACGGAAATCATCTGGTCTTTGCCTCCACGCTTTCGCCCATCATGCTCTCTCCGGGCTTTGCGCGCATAATCGACAGTGCGGTTATTCCCAGATATCTGTTCAATCAGTATATACACGCTCCAGAGACTATCTTTAAGGGAGTGCGGCAGCTGATGCCGGGAGAGAGTCTGAGGGTGGACTTCAGGACCGGTGCCATAGCTTTGGAGGAGCGGGAGTATTGGGACGTCGCAAAGAAATATGCGGAGCTTTCGGCAGACCCGGTACGGGATTACGGGGAAGCAAAGGCCGAGCTCAAGGAGCTTCTTAAGAAGTCCGTTGCGGACAGAATGGTCGCCGATGTGCCCCTTGGAATGTTCCTCTCGGGAGGCTATGATTCGTCCCTGATGACTGCTATCGCACAGGAGATAAGCGAAGAACCCGTCAGAACCTTCTGCATAGGATTTTCCGAGGCGGAGTACGACGAATCCGAGTCCGCGAGGCTTGTGGCAGAGCATCTGGGTACAAGGCATACCACGAGAATAATAACCGAGGATGAGATGTTCGCTCTGGTGCGCAGTCTGCCGGTTTACTATGACGAGCCCTTCGCGGATCCCTCTGAGATACCCACCATGCTGGTCTCGGAAACGGCCAAGAAGGATGTGACCGTGGCGCTTTCCGGTGACGGCGGCGATGAGTTTTTCTGCGGATACAATGTATATGATGATGTGGCTCTCGCCCAGAAGCTTGACTTTGCGGGGGCGCTTGCACACCTGGTGGGGAGGTTCCCCCTTGGCGGGAAAAAGTCGCTGGAGGACAGTTATTCGGTAAAAGTAAGGACGATAGCGGACAACAGGGATCCCCTCACCAGAACGCAGCTGGCGTCAAAGGGATATATCGATGCCGCGACGGCTTTTGTGGCGGGAGCTTCCGAGAGCGAAAAGAGAAGGCTGGTACTGCAGACCATGCTGCCGATAAAGTATCCCGTGGAGAACAGGTATCCCACACAGGACTGGCAGGTGGTGAGGATGCTGCTGGACATGGATACCTACCTTCCGAGCGACATTCTGTGCAAGGTGGACAGGGCGTCCATGAAGTATTCCCTGGAGGCCAGATGCCCCATACTTGATACCCGTGTCATGGAGTACAGCTTCAGGCTTCCCCATAATTTCAAATACAGAGACGGGGTCAAAAAGGCGATATTGAAGGATATCGCATATGACTACATACCAAAGGAGCTTCTCGACAGGCCCAAAAAGGGCTTTGGGGCGCCCATCGACAAATGGCTCAGGGGTCCGCTCCAGAAGGAGCTCATCGAGTATTCAAGCATGCGGTATCTGAGGGATCAGGGCATCTTTGACCCCGAGTACGTATCCAAGTTTGTCACGGATTTCGTGCTTAAGGGCGATGCGGGTCCCGGAACGGGCAGGAATTATTCGAAGCTCGTGTGGTCGTTCTTCGTGTTCCAGCAGTGGGAGAGAAAGTGGTGCCGCACGTAGCGATGTACATAGGCTCTCTCACCAGAGGCGGCGCGGAGAGAGTTATGGTGAATCTGGCAGAGGGGCTGTTCGCGAGGGGCTGGACGGTTACTCTGGTGACGACCTACCTGGGAGATGACGAGTATGACGTGCCCCACGGGTGTTTTCGGGCGCGGCCGGATGCCGACGATAAGCTGGCGGAGCCTTACACGGATGGCAAGTCTGCGGCAGCGGATGCCGATCATATAAAGGTGGCGGCGCTCGGGACGGACGATAAACCGGTGACGGCTGAGTTCGCGGGCGGTACGGACGGCAAAAGGATCCGAACGTACGGCGTCTCCGGCAGCAGTACATATATAGGCCGTGTTTTTTCCGGGATCTCTTCCGCCGAAGCGGGCAGCAGGTTCCGGGCTTTTATGAAGAGGAAGAACAGACTCGAAGAGATCTGGCGGGATCTTCGGCCGGACGTGATCCTCTCCTTCATAGGCAAAAATAACATCATGGCACTGATGACGGCGCGGAAAATCCATATACCTGTGATAGTCTCGGTCAGAGCTGTCCCGGAGCTGGAGTATTCGGGCGTCTTTGTGTAGACTGCGGCTGATGTGCTGTTGCCGATGGCGGCTTGGGTTGTGATGCGGATATGGGTGGTGGTTGTTTTGTTTTTCGAAGAGGTTTGTTGTAAATTGTGTGTGG
>JAILGA010000086.1 GCA_024697225.1 Lachnospiraceae bacterium | reverse complement strand
GAAGCGCTCCAGCGCGCCGAACTTGCACTGTGACACGCACAGGCCGCAGCCGTTGCACATGGTCTCATCCACGCTCACCGTGCCATCCGCGTTCTTTGTTATCGCAGGGCACCCGGGCTGCAGGCACATGCCGCACTTCTTGCACTTATCGGACAGAGTCCTTACCTTGTAGGGGAATTTCTGACCCTTTGCTGCCCCCGAGCGAAGCTCGAGGGAGCCCGCCGGCTTTGAGGCATCAAGGGAACGCGCACGCGTTCCTTCCTTTAAAAGTGCACAGGGAGCACAGACGATTATTACAGAAAGTTCCTCTCTTGCGACTTCCTCTTTTACCACGCGCTCCAGTTCCGCCACGTCAAAGGCACTGACCTCGACCACGTGCTCTATGTTCATGGCTTTGCAGATCTTGTAGATGGAAATGGCCGGAACTTCTTCACCCTTCAGTGTCTTTCCCGTTGCCGCATGATCCTGATGTCCTGTCATTCCGGTGGTTGAATTGTCAAGGATCATCACGGTGCCGGTGCCCCTGTTGTAGGACATATTCTCCAGCGAATTGATACCGGTGTGCATGAATGTGGAATCACCTATGACGGCTACCCAGTTCTTTATGAACTCCCGGCCCCTGGCCTTTTCCATTCCGTGCAGGGTCGAGATAGAGGAACCCATGCACACGGTGGTGTCTATGACAGACAGCGGGGCTACGGCGCCCAGTGTGTAGCAGCCTATATCGCCCGCGGCATGAAGCCTTAGCTTCTTCAGCACTGAGAAGGTTGCCCTGTGAGGGCAGCCGGGGCAGAGGATCGGAGGTCTCGCGGGGACGTCCATCGCAGGGGCGGATGTAACCGGTTTCCCGAGTACGCGATCGCGCAGCATATTGGCACTGTACTCACCCTGGATGGTGAATACATCCTTTCCGGAACACTCGATCCCCCAGGCTCTCACCTGGCGCTCTATCACGGGTTCAAGTTCTTCAAAGATGTACAGCTTATCCACTTTGGACGCAAAGTCCCTTATGAGCTTTTCGGGAAGCGGATTCACAAGTCCAAGCTTCAGTACACACGCATCGGGGCATGCTTCCTTCACATATGTGTACTCAATGCCCTGGGTGATGAAGCCGACAGAGGTGTCGCTTCCCATCTCGATGCGGTTCAGGTCGCAATCATCGCCGTATGCCGAGAGATCCTTCATCCGCTTTTCGACGACCAGGTGCCTGGCCTTGGCCATGCCCGGCATCATGACACGCTTTCTGATGTCCTTTTCGTATTCCTTAACGGCCGGCTCGACTCTCTCTTCAAGGGTCACGGTTCCCTGACTGTGGGACAGTCTGGTAGTCGTGCGCACGATGACAGGCGTGTCAAATCTTTCCGAGAGTTCAAAGGCTCTCTTCGTGAAGTCCTTAGCCTCCTGGGAATCCGAGGGCTCGAGCACGGGAACCTGGGCTGCCAGCGCCACTGCCCTGGTATCCTGCTCGTTCTGCGAGCTGTAAAGTCCCGGGTCATCCGCCGCCACAAGTACCAGTCCGCCGTCGGCGCCGATATAGGACACCGAATAGAGCGGGTCCGCCGCCACATTTACTCCCACGTGCTTCATTGATGCCATGGCCCTTACGCCGGAGAATGAAGCTCCGATCGCGACCTCCATGGCCACCTTTTCATTGGGCGACCACTCGGCGTAGACCTCCGGATACTTCACTATGTTCTCGCTGATCTCCGTGCTTGGGGTTCCGGGGTAAGCCGCACTGACCTTCACTCCCGCCTCCCAGGCTCCTCTGGCTATGGCCTCGTTTCCGAGCATGATCTGTTTGTTTTCCATGATCCCGATGCTTCCTGCCTTTCTTGATTAATGTAAAGATGATACTAAACTATAAGTATACCACAACCCCGGCGGTGTTATCAACACCGCCGGGGCTGCAGGTTTTACCGTTATACAGCTTGATCTGCCATCGTGCAGCTTCTACTGCTCCAATGACCGCAGATAATTCTCAACGAGATAGATCACGCGCTTTTCGGTGATGTCAGCTCCGGTGCTGTACTCGATCATCGGTTTCATAGAACCGCCCTCAAAGTCAGCAGTCGCAGCCTTCACCTGCGCTTCCTTATCTTTGATCCACTTGTTTTCCTCATCCGAGAGGGCAGTCATCTCCTCCTCGCCGAGATTGTCCTTGAGATACGCCCATATCTTGTTGAGCAGAATATCCCACATTTCAAACTGCTCCTGTGCGGTCTGATTGAGGGTCTGCTGATCCATGAAGGAATCCGAGGAAAGTTTATTGTCTATCTCCTCCTGCTTTGTACGGGTTTCCTCGTACATGGTAAGGAGTTCCTCCCTGGTAATGGGTTCCGGTCTGCTCATCAGCTCATTAAATCCGGCGCGGTTGTTGTCTGATGTGCAGTTTTCCATGACCACCTCGCGGTTTGAGAAGGTATAGTACTCGTTGTCGATAAATTTGCAGTTTCTGAAGGTGGCGCTGTCATATTCGCCCAGGCTCACAAAGGAGCAGGTGTCATAGGACATTGCACTGTTGCCCCTGAATTCACAGTCTTCAAAGGTGACATCATATATGCTGTTCAGGGAGATCATATCAAGATCCTTGCTGTCCCGCATCACACAGTTTTTAAAGTTGAATGAGCCAGACTGACTCAGACTTACAAGGCCATAGGTACACTCATATATCTCGGTATCCGTCACCGTTGCGTTATATGTGCTGTAAGCCTCGATACCGTAGGTTCCGCAGCCGTACAGATTGCATTTGTCAATGGTAAGACTGCCGACAGTGTTGAAGGAAAGGACACTGCCGCTGCAGTATCCGGGTTCCACAGCATGTCCGGCGGTGATACCGCGTATTGTGATATGGCTGCCCTCATTGAATTCCATTACCGGACTGTATGCATCTGATACACAGATGAGGATATCGCCCTCGCTTTCGGGCTCGATGCAGAAATGGTTCACTTCATTGAAGGTGAGCTGTCCGTAGTTTTCGGTGACCTTTTTGTTATTGATGCGGGATGCCGGCACGGACGAAAGATTGTAAGTACCGGGCTTAAGCAGCACCTTGCGGTTGCTCGCGATACTGTTCAGGAGATCCGTGGCATTGTCGACCGTGACGGTATCAAAATAGCGCAGGCTGTCAAGATCCTCAAGAAGAGGCGAATCATCCCTGAGATAGAAATTCTCCTCCAGGGAGCGATAGCCGCTGTAATCCTCGCCGCCGGGCTCAGAGTATTCCTCCGAGATGATCATCCGGTCATCCTCTGTAAGAGTTATCCTGCTTGTGCTGAATTCCTCCTCATCCTCGGGACTTTTGAAGGTATAATACCACTCTGTATTCGGGCAGCCCTCATATGCAGTGCCGGCGTGATAATCAAGTTCACATCCGTATGCGCGGAAGCTCGTTTCATAATTCAGATACTTATAATTCGCGACCGGCTTTCCATCCTTGAAGGACACACTGATCGTCGAATCGGGCGCGTCTTCATCGGCGGTCATGGTGCAGTATTCGTATTCATATCCGTCGTCGGAGCTCGAGTGGAACATGGAATAAACAAGCACCCACTTGCCTTCCAGTCTCTTTTCCGGAGAGTTATCGGCAGGTGCAGGTGTCTGCGTGGCCTCACTGTTCTCCGTCCCCTGATCCGCGGTCTGCGGTGCATCAGGCTCGGGTTCCGCAGTCTGCGCAGGTTCATCTCCGGGCGGATTTGGTGCTGTCTCTCCGCAGGCGCCGAGAGCCATCATAAGCCCCAATGCTGTCGCAGCGATCCCTGTCAACATTTTTGCCGGTCTCTCTTTTGTCATCTGATACTCCCCCTTAAAATAGGTATTACCATTTTAGTGATTGTTACTTCAGTGCTTCATAAACTCCCAGAATGCCACGGCACTTGCCGCCGCAACATTAAGTGAATCAACCCCGCGCCGCATGGGTATCTTCACGGCGACGTCGCAGGCATCGATCGTCTCCGTCAGGAGTCCGTTGCCTTCGGAGCCAAAAAGCATTGCCGCCCTGTCGCCGAATACGAGCGACTCATCGCCCAGATCGCGGGTCTTTTCCGTCAGCGCCATAGCGATGGTCTGAAAGCCCCTGCTCTTGAGAAATGCCATTCCCTCCGACGGCCACTCAAGTTCTATCCTGGTCCACGGTATCTGAAACACGGTGCCCATGCTGACTCTGATGGCCCGCCTGCACAGAGGATCGCAGGAATTGCCCGCAAAGAGAACCGCATCAACAGACAGCGCCGCCGCGGATCTGACGATAGCCCCGACATTGGTGGGATTGGTGACCCTCTCAAGAACAGCGATGCGGCCGGCATTTGCACAGATCTCATCAGGCGATGGCAGAGGGCGCCTGCGCATTGCACACAAGAAACCTCCGGTGAGCGAATATCCGGTCAGATCCTTTATTACCTCATAAGGCGCCGCATAAACGGGAACATCCCCGACCCGGTCAAGCACTTCCCTGAAGCGGGTCTCTATACCCGATCCATCGGCCAGAACCGATACCGGCTCATAGCCCGCATCGAGGGCGCGTTCCGCCACAAGCTCCCCCTCGGCGAGAAAAAGTCCCGGCGCAGGTTCGTAATAATGATATAGCTGCGGTTCCCGAAGCCTGGCAAAAACGTCCAGTTCGGGAACCGACAGATCATTAACGGTTATAAGATTCATCCGACCAAAAAGAATGCCGGGTTATTTCTCCAGCTTCTTATAGGTGATTGCCGCAAGGGCAGCACCGAGCAACGGACCGGCAATAAATATCCACAGCGAAATGATGGGGTCCGTATTGCCGCTGAAGATTGCAAAAACAGCGGGAGCAATGCTTCTTGCGGGATTGACGCTGGTTCCTGTCAGGCCGATACCGAAGATATGGACAAAGGTGAGAGTGAGACCGATCACAAGTCCTCCGAACGAGCCGTGGCCGGCCTTCTTGGACGTAACGCCAAGGATCGTGAGGACGAAGATAAACGTGAGAACGATCTCTACGATCAGTCCGGCAAAAGCGCTGCCGTTCACTCCGGCAAGGCCGTTGGCGCCGTAACCGCCGGTCATATCCTTCACTCCGCCGACCGAGAAAATGACAGCCAGCAGGATCGTTCCGACAAAAGCACCGATGACCTGGGATACCACATATCCGATGAAGTCCTTTTTATCAATTCCGCCGTTCATGTAAACAGCAAGGCTGACGGCGGGATTTACATGGCAGCCGCTGATATTTCCGATGCAATATGCCTCAGCCACGATGGAGAGTCCAAAGACGAGAGCCGTGAGCAGATAGCCCGACCCCGACGCCGCATCGCAGCCCACGAGCATGGCCGTGCCGCAGCCCATAAGTACCAGTACTGCTGTCCCTATGCATTCCGCAACATATTTCTTCATCCCAAATACCCTCCTTTGTTTGTTGGATTTAATGATACCGGGCCGCGTCAATCTGCGGTCATAACTGCCACAGACGCCGCGCTCACCTATTATTATAGAGCCGTATCAGCCGGGTGACAAGGTTTTCATACCCAAAACAGGACTCCCGGGGATTACGGCGATGCCGCAACTGTGGCAGCTTACTTCAGACTGTTGCCATTACATTGTAAAAATCCCTTGCAAAACATCTGAACGCATGCTAATATATTATCCGCGTCGGCTATCCGTACGCGATGGGGCTATAGCTCAGTTGGGAGAGTACTTGCATGGCATGCAAGGGGTCACGAGTTCGAATCTCGCTAGCTCCATTGGAAACAAGTTCACATATCACAAGCATTCTCGGATAAACGAAAGCGCATGGAACCGAAATGCCCTGATCAGTTTTTCGGGGTGACGGACATGGGCTTTTTTGTTACAGTTTCAGCATCAACATACAGAAAATGTAACGACATGTTCGAAAACATGATTCATTTTATTTAAGAGGAACTCAGATGGCCAGAGAACAGAAATTCGTATCGGCAGTCGCAGCGGTGGATGAGTACAGCGAAGAGCTGGAAGTCTTTCTGCGTCTCATAAGCGGTGTTCTCTCGGAGCGTTTCCAGCAGGCCGAGCTGATCCTCGTCCTCACGGCGGGACAGGAGCGCAACCGCGAAACGATAAAGAAGTATTTCAAAGATAACCCGTCGGGGCTTCTCATATCCATTGTTACGCTCGATCCCGGAACAGGTCTTGAGATGGCCATGAACGCCGGCCGCGACCTCGCGATCGGCGACTACATATACGAGTTCGACGACATCCACGTTGATTATGAACCCTCTGTGATATCCGAAGCCTACGACAGATGTATCGCTGATGGACTGGATATAGTGACCGCAAGAAACGACCGCCCGGTGAAGTTCAGTTCCCGCATGTTCTACAGGGTATACAACGCCCTTGCGGGCGCCGGCAAAGATCTCGGCCCTTCTTCGTTCAGGGTCCTCTCGAGGCGTGCAGTCAACAGGATCAAATCCCTCGGCGTATACATTCCCTACCGCAAGGCGGTCTACCGGAACGCCGGCCTCCAGGAGGCCTCATTTGTATACAGTTCGACCGACAAGACCGGAAAGAGCCGGCACAGCATCAAAAAGGAGCGCGGCGACCTGGCCGTTGATTCCTTCATTTACTTCACGGATCTCATGGAGAAAATGAGCATTGCCATCTGTCTGACCTTCTTTGCGATCGCAGTAGGCGTGATCATCTACATAATTGTGTCTCTGCTCACCGATGAAAAGCTGATCTCCGGATGGGTGTCCATCATGGGCTTTTTGTCAATCGGCTTCACCGGCCTTTTCGGTCTCATCACTATCGTGATCAAATACCTGTCCGTGCTGGTTAATCTGTCGTTCTCCAGACAGCAATACCTGATCAGGGATATAGAGAAGATATCCGGAGTGTGATCATGACTGACGGCAATGCACATATCACGGAATACGACTGTGTCGTCCTTGGCGGAGGCCTGTATGGTCTGTATGCTGCAAGACTCCTCTCCGGCAAAGGCAAGCGGGTTCTCGTTCTCGAGAAGGACCCTACTCTCATGCGCCGCGCGACCAGGATCAATCAGGCAAGAGTCCACGGCGGCTACCACTATCCGCGCAGCCTCTCTACCGCTGTAAAAAGCGCCCACTATTACAGACGTTTTCACGATGATTTCTCTTTCTGTATACATGACAGTTTCAGACAGATATATGCAACAAGCGCTCAGTTCTCCTGGACAGACAGAGACCAGTTCGTCAAATTCTGCGCGGATGCGGGCATCCCCTGCAGTGAGGAGAATCCCCACGCCTGGTTCAGACCGGGATCTGTCGACGGAGCCTTTCTCACGGAAGAAGATACCTACGACGCAGATATTTTGCGGGATTTCTATATAAATGAGCTCAGTGCGCGCCCAGATAAGGTGACTATCGTCACCTCAGTCAGGGAGAGCAGCATCCGCCCGTCGGATGATCTTTCGGTCTGGGATGTGGTCTGGAATGCGGCCGACGGCACCTTTGGCACTGCGAGAGCCGCGGACGTTCTGAACGCCACCTATGCAAGCACCAATCAGATACTCACCGCGGTAAACAAAGGGCTTGAAGAAAAGGGCATCCACGCCCTCCCTCTTTTCCCTATCAAATACGAGCTCTGCGAGATCATACTCTGCAGACCGGGTTCCAGGCTTGAGCCGCTTGGTATAACGGTCATGGACGGCCCGTTCTTTTCGATAATGCCGTTCGGAAAGAGCGGCTTCCACTCGCTGACAGCGGTAACTCATACGCCTCATTCAGCATGCAGGGAGGATCTGCCATCCTTTGCCTGCCAGAGCAGGGATGAGGATATTTCCTGCTCTCCTCTTCAGCTTGACAACTGCGATGACTGCCCGCACAGGCCGGCCAGCGCCTGGCCTTACATGAAGCGGCTCGCCGACAAATATCTGCTTCCGGAATATACCTATGAGTACCACTCATCCCTTTTCTCGATGAAACCGATACTCAGATCGGCGGAGGTGGATGATTCCAGGCCGACTGCCATCAGAGAGGACAGGCTGGCGGGGGGCGCAAGACTCATCAGTGTGCTCTCCGGCAAGATCAATACCGTATATGATCTTGATGAGTTTCTGTAGAAACACACTTGCCTTCAGGAGAACGACACATGGAACACAGGCCAAAGATCGATATCATTTTTCCCGTACTCAATGAGCACAAGCGCCTTGAACGCGGTATCCGTCAGACCGTGGAATACCTTGACGGTCATAAGAAGCTCACGGACGCAGCAGACTTCACGCTCACGATCATAGACAACGGATCGGAGGATGACACTCCCGAGATCGGCCGCCGTCTCGAGGAAGAGTTTCCAATGGTGCGCTTTATGCGCATAGAGGAGCGGGGCGTGGGCATTGCTTTCATGACGGGCATAAAAAAGAGCAGCGCAGACATCATCGGACAGATGGACATCGATCTGTCCACCGATATAAGGAATCTGTCCAAGGTGGTAAAGATCTTCCGCGATCATCCCGAGGTCGACTACATAAACGGCACCAGATTTTCGAGGAGATCCCGCACCGTCGGAAGAAAGGCGGGCCGCAAGATCACTTCCATGGGAATGCTGTTCCTGTTAAAGACCGTGTTCCTTATGCGATCCACCGACGCGCTTTGCGGATTCACATGGGTGAGGAAGAATGCGGCCGAGAGGCTTGCGGAGGTCACAAGACCGGAGCGCGGCTGGTTTTACATGGTGGAATTTCTGCTCAGAGCCGAGCGCATGGGACTCAGGATAGTGGATCTGCCGGTTGTGTTTACGGAAGATTACGACACGACCGTCAATGTGGGAAAGACCATCATCAATTACCTTAAGAACATAGCACTCCTCAGGCTTTCCCTGTGGAAGGAGATGTTCAGACCAGACCGGACCTGACCCGGCCTCTTTTTTCAATACAAGCTGTCCCCGGCTGGCATGATGCCATCTCTTATGTCGTTCCCTATCAGCACTATGTCAGCCCTGAACGGGCCGCCGGGGAAACCGTAATACCCCGTCCTGTCGCCTTCGGCAGGATAGTACACAGTCACGCCCGAACCGTTATCCGTCACATCAGGATCGTTCCCTTCCGTACTGTACACTTCATACGGCACTACCGCAAAAGCTTCATAGTCCTGCTGCGAGAGCAGATACGCAGGCTTCATCAGAGTGATGTCTGTCATCACCAGCCGCACACCCTTGTAGAGAAGAAAAGCGACGAGCACAAGCGCAAGCTTTGCAGTTATTCCGGCAGCCCGCCTGTCGGAGACCCTCCTGAAAAGATAGAGCAGGATTGTACCTGCCATGATCACGCAGGGTGACCACACAAGGAAGAAACCGTATCTTATCATAGGCGCCTGGAAGAACCAGAAAGCAAGCGATATCAGAAGGACTCCCTCAAGAAAAGCAAAAGCCCGTCCGTCCTGCAGCAGATATTCGCTCATCCTGAAGATGTCAGCTCCGCCGCCGTTTCGTCTCTTAGCCTCCTCAAAGCTTATCACCTTTCCACTTCTTGTCTTATCCGTGGTCAAATCTTCTCCGGCATGCACACCAGTCGCCTTAACTACAGTCGTCTCATCACCGATACGGACATCTTTTCCCTTATCATCGATCGGAACCTCTCCTGTCCGCGCACTCTTCGTCCTCCGTTTCTTTCGGCGAATGGCCAGAAATGCAATACCGAAGGGATATGCCGCAGCAGTCAGAACATCCGCGATGATCAACAGTTTGGACATCCTGGTCTGGGACGCAAACCACGAGGGAAACCACTGTGTTATCGAAGGATCAGCCTGACCTGCCTCAGTCACCCATGTGCCGCGGCCGGTAGCCCGTATCCATGCTGCATCGGCCTCTGCGAGATCGTGTGGTAGCTTCCAGGGAACGTCAAAGAGATCCGGAACGGTCGAGGGATACAAAAGCCACCCCGAGATCAGATAACTGCGCACCAGATAGGGCGCCGTGACGAGTATTCCCAGAAGCACAAAAACAGCGATCGTCATCGCTGCACGGACGCGCGGTTCAAGACTCTTCTTTCCGAGCAGCGTCTGTCTGTTTCCGGTCTTTATTCCCGAAATGATCATCACAACCGGTTTGACAGCCAGCAGCACGAGCGGAGCAGCGGACAGCTTGACTGTCACGGCAAACACCGCCGCCACGGAAAGAAGCGCATAGGGGAGATAATTCTTCTCCCTGTGAACATCCCTGTCAACCCACAGGATCAGGATGCAGAACAGAAAGCAGTTCAGAAAATAATCCGAAGCAGGTGACACCATCTCCTTGAAGATATTGAAAAGATAGTAAATACCTGCCAGTCTCACAAAATCAGTGATCACCGGACGTCCCCGCCTCAGTATATGCTTGATGTCCAGACACGCAAAGCCGAGCATCAGCGCAAAGAAGCCCGCACAGGCATGCATCGACTTACCTCCCAGGAACGAAAAGCTGTAGAGCGCAGACAGCGGAAAGACACTGTTGTTATAGCCGAATCTGGAATGCAGATTGGCCGCACCCTTAATAACGCCGAATTCCTCGCACAGCCTTATGCTCTGCGCGTGGTAGAGACCGGTGTCGTAGTGCATTATCCCGTGAGACGTCCCGTATGCAAAAGCAAGCGCAAGAAGTACATATAAAAGCCATATCCTGTGAGCCAGCAGATATCCGTCAGGAAGAGTGCGCCTGACAGAGCCCAGTCCCTTCATACCGGCTCTTGCCATGAGTCTCTTTTCGATCTGCCCTCTGAAGCACCACACTATAAAAGCGCACACGATCAGAAGTATCACATTTGCAGCGATGCCCACAGGGGCAAAGATACTGAAGATCTCTGCGTAGACGGCCGCACATACCACCCCTGCCATCAGATATGACAGCCTGTGGTGTACATGATATCTGTCTCTTGTGATAAGGGAAAGAGCGCCGTAACCGAGGATAAAACAGGTGACGCCCATGTAGAAAAATATAAGCAGAACCTGAAGCATGACCCGCCCGCTTAAATACCGGCTCTGAAGCGAATGAGATGAACCAGGGCGGCGACGGCCAGGCCCGTCAGCGCACCGAAAAACACCTGAAGAGGAGTATGTCCGACAAACTCCTTGAGCTTATCTTCAACAGGGATAGGTTTTCCCATGTCGGTAAAAAGCTGCATCATGTCGTTAAGTACAACCGCCTGCTTACCGGTTTCAAGTCTGACACCTGAGGCGTCATGCATAACGACCATCGCAAAGATCAGAGACAGGCCGAACAATCCGCTGCCCACTCCGTACAGAAAAGCAACTGCAGTCGTCATACCCACAACGGTCGCTGAATGCGAGCTGGGCATGCCGCCGTCGCCGAGCAGTCTCTCCAGTCTGAAATCGCGGTTGATAATGAAGAATATCGTCGCCTTTAATACCTGCGCAGTGATCCACGAGAAAACTGCGCTTATTATGACTTCATTTCCGATGAATTCCTTAAGATAATTCAAGCGAGATACCTTTCTATGGCCTCGTGCCAGTCACACATGGCAAAATCACCCGTGAGCCTGAACATCAGCTTATCCAGATGCGAAAAATGCGGTCTCGGTGCAGCCTGCGGATTGCGGAGCGCATACTCATCGCTTGTGAGCTTCTCAACCTCAATATCACGTCCGGCGAGCCTGAAGATCTCCTCCGCAAACTCCGCCCACGAGCACGAACCCTCGCAGGTCGCATGGAACAGACCGTAGTTATCCGTTTCAAGCAGATAATCAATGGCCTTTGCCAGTTCATCAGAGCTTGTCGGATTGCCTATCTGGTCGTCCACCACGCTCACTCTCTGATGAGTCTCAGAAAGCCTCAGCATCGTCTTCACAAAATTCTTGCCGTCGCCATAAAGCCAGGCTGTTCTCAATATGAAATGTCTCCTTGAAAACTCCTTAACGAAGTTCTCACCTGCAAGCTTCGTCCTGCCGTACACAGACACCGGACCCGTCGCATCAAATTCGGTATATGGTGTGGTCTTGTCGCCGGAAAACACATAATCCGTTGAAATGTGGACAAGCTTCGCGCCTGCTTCCTCTGCCGCTATCGCCAGATTCCTTGCGCCTACTGCATTTATCCTGTAGCTTGTCTCAACATCCTTTTCCTGGGAATCAACGGCAGTATAGGCCGCACAGTTGATGACCGCATAGGGCTTCTCAGCCGCCACGGCTTTGCATACAGCGTCCACATCGGTGATATCAAGAGCCTTTATACCATCCCCCTCGAATACATCTGTCTGGACAAGCTCGTATTTTGACCCCATCAGCCTGTTTACAGAGCGTCCGAGCTGCCCGCCCGAACCGGTCACCAGCAGTTTTTTCATCGCTTTACCTCTCTGGTCTTATTTCAGCTCGATCTTGTTTCCGTCAACCTCGAAAGAGCCGTCCTCTTTGGCCACAAATATCATCGTGCGCCCGGTGTTGAAAAGCACCTCTTCGCCGTTGTCATCATAATACTTTGTGGGTTCGTAATCAGCTGTCTTCTTCCAGTTAATGTGTATCATCTTTCCGTTGGTGATGAAATAGCCGTCCTTTGTGGTGTCATGCATCCTGAACGCCAGGTAGCCCTTGGCATCTCTCTTTTCATAGTAAGTGCTCTGAACAACGATGTTTTTGAAGGACAGCTGTTCGCCCGTCACGGCATCGACCTGTTTGTTGCCGTACAGCGTCTTGTAGTAGAGACCGTCTTCCTCATTGTACTTAAGTGCCGACTTCGTCACAGGATATGAACCCGCCATATCGATGGAAACAGCATCCTTTGCCTCATCGCCGTATTGCTCCAGTGTATTGGGCTCGTTCACAGGTGCGAACTGGAAATGCTTCTCCCCGATGTACTGGGATTTGTGATTTGCCTGATACTTAAGCTTATCCATTGCGCCCTTGATATGCTCGCCATCGGTATACGCCGTATGCTCGCTCGTAGATCCCGCAGGCACTCTGAAGAAGGCTCCCCCGTCGGAGCCCATCTTGCCGCCGACACCGTTGATATTATCCACATCATCCCTTGTCGAGGGATTGAGCAGTCCGCCGTTCTCGTACAGATACAGCTCGGGGCCGCCGTAATGGATGATGATCGGATCATATTCAAGTGCGGCATAGATGAAATAGTCCCTTATCGAACGGATATTTCCTATTCTCTCAAGGCCCTCCCAGTCTTCCAGGATGCCCATCTGCCTGCTCATGTCGCCCTCTTCCATTATCTCATAGAAGACCGTGACCTTATCAAGTCCGTACTGGGGCTGCGCCTGCTTGTTAATGGGATACATTACAGCCAGCGGACGCTTTACGTTCTGATCTCCGTCAACCCACTCATTTGTAAAGAAATCCCTGACCATTCCTTCCTGCGGCGGGACATCGGGATCTTCGGGTTCCTCTTCCTCAGCCGCGGGTTCCTCCTCGACAGGCTCAGGCTGGGGTGCCTCAACAGGCTTCTCAACCTCTTCAAACACCACACCGCTTAACTTCCCGGAATCGCTCTTCTCGCCGCCGCAGCCGGCAACGGCAAATACAAGCATAAGTCCGAGAGCTGACAAACATAACTTTTTCATAACGATCCTTCCTCCTCTTTACCTGGCCCTACTCTCCAAGGCCGCTTTCAACAGCTTCCACCATCGCTGCCAGGGCTTCTTCCTCATCAGGCCCTTCGCAGTGCAGGGTTATCTCATCACCGCAGGCTATCGTGGAACCGAGCACACTCAGTATACTCTTTGCATTCGCGCTTCCCCCTTCATATGCAAAGGTGATACTGGAGCGGAACTCCATCGCCGTTGCACAGAATTTTCCGGCGGGAACGATATCCAGACCGGTGACATTTTTAATCTTTACAGTTTTTTCTACCATATGTCTTTTCCGCGTGAAGATCTTTCAATAAGACCCTCTTACTCCTCTTTTTCTTCTCTTTCCAGATATATCAGCACTCTTGTGGTTTCCGCCTGATAGAGTCCATCCGGAAGCTGCAGCGACAGAGATACCGTATAAGCGCCTTCATTGACAGCGTCCGCACCGATCCTGTCAGTCAGCTCGGTCAGATCCGCCACGCCGGTGATCTTTCTTATATTGTCGTCGGTCACATCAGCCTCAAGTCCTCTGACCACAACATCCACAAGGCCGTCTCCAACACCGTCGCCGTCCGCATCCTGTGTCTGAAGCGTGGCGCGCATACCTGCCGGGATATTCTCTATCCTTATATTCGATGCTGGCAGATCATATTCCATGACCTTTGCAAGCTCAATGCCCGCGGTGACAGTCACCTGTCCTCCGAAATCACTGTCTCCGAGAGTCACACCTCCCGGCAGCATATTCTTTACACTCACTGACTTCTCGAGATCCGATGTCATATCCGTGACATCAAACTCGCTTCCAGCAAGCACTATCTCTTCCACTGCATTGAGATTTGATCCCTTGCCGGCTATAAGTAAAGTATCCGGATTGACGCCTACCTCGCCGTTCAACAGATAACCGGGAGCCGGCGTTCCGGTTATAACGGCACGGACCGGTACACGTTTGGTCTGAAGTATCGATATCGTAACCCTCACGGTTTCAATATTCTTTACTATAGCGGAATCCTTTATTTCTTTTCCTCTCTCGTCATAGAGGACTATCTCGGCATCGGTCTCTATGTCAGTCGTGAATCCTGTCACATCCACGCTGACCGAAGCACTGACAACGCTGTTGACCGCGGATTCAGGTCCGCTTATACGCAAAACGTTCTGATCCGTTGAAATCTGGCCTATGATATAGCCGTCCTCCACAACTCCCTTGGTATAGGCGGAAAGGGCGAGCATCTTGGTCTTGCTGTCCTCTATCGAGAGCCTGACTTCATTTATGGAGCCGTCGATGGATTCGACCTGATTCGTATACTTGTTGGTAGTAAGATTTATGGTCAGCGTATTCTTCGACGACAGATTGTTCATATCGGCGGTTGCCACGATATTATCCCTTGAAAAAGTGTCAGCGACCGATCTCGGAGCGACTATCCTGACATTGGATATGACATCCGTGCCGTCAAGCACTTCAAAGGTCTTGCCCTCTCCGGTAATGGTCGCGGCATTCTTGATCGTCACCGGGATATTGGAAAAATTGCGCGTCACGGTGGGGTCATCAAGATTGGTGACCAGAAACCATGTCAGAGCCGCAAGAAACAGCGCCAGCACCTTTAATCCGATATTCTCTGTTATAAAGGCCTTTATTGTGTTCATGCGTTACCGCCCGTATCTTTTCTGGACCTCGCGCTCTTCACGAACAGTCCGCGGTTCTTCTGCTTCACATCCTGTCCCGGTTTATTCTGTATCCTGCGCATTCTTTCTCTGAGTCTCTCGCCGCCGATACCTCTCTCAATATTGCCGCCGTAGGCGACACTTATAGCTCCCGTCTCCTCGGACACAATGATGGTGAGCGCATCCGTGACCTCTGAAATACCACAGCCCGCGCGGTGTCTCGTGCCCATCTCCTTGCCTATATCCGTCCTCTCCGACAGAGGCAGATAGCAGGTTGCCGCAGTAACCCTGTCTCCCCTGATAACAACGGCTCCGTCATGAAGCGGCGTATTATGCTCAAAAATATTAATCAGAAGCTCACTCGACACCACAGCGTCAACTGCAATGCCCGTGCGCTCGATATCCGAGAGTGATATTTCCTGTTCTATGACTATGAGTGCCCCGGTGCGCGCTGACGCCATCTCGACACAGGCTCTCGCGATCTCATCAATCGTGCGGTCCGAGAAGCGCCCCTCTTCGGGCCTTAAGTCAAAAGGGAGCACCGACGATATGAACCTTCTGTTACCCAGGCCCTCCAGCGCCTTTCTAAGCTCAGGCTGCATTATGACCACCATTGCGATAACGGCTATCGAGAATACATTTCGAACCAGCCACAGTATTGTCGTCATATCAAGAGCGACAGCCATGACGATAAAGGCCAGTATTATCACCAGTCCCTTCAGCATTGACCACAGCCTGGTATTCTTGGCCCAGATCAGTATCCGGTAAAAAAGGAACGCAATTATCACTATCTCCACAATGTCCGTCGGTCTTGCGTGCGGCATGTGGAGATTAGTCCAGTTTATATCCATGGGATTTTTGATAAATTGCATGTCCGGTATTTCCTGCTATCTTATCAGTCTGTCATCTTCTGCCCGTGTTCCCGCCGGGTCTTGTGCCGCCCGCGGCCGAGCCCACTCGGTATACCCTGTCTTCCATCTCGGCGATCTCATCCTCAAGATCCGGATCGTCAGACATCCGCCTCTCCTGCGCCGCAGATGCGGAACGTCCTGCCGCGGATCCCGATGCTCTGGATCCCTGAGCCGGTCTTGCGGATCTTGATACCGGCCTTCCCTGTGATCTCCGGTCCACATGATGTGTCCTGTTAATCTTCTTCACCTTATGCTCGGGTTCCGCAAGTGTTACCTTTGGCACGGCCTTCACATAGTAATAATAATCATCATCCTCAAACTGCACTCGCTCCGTCCTGGAATAGTCCAGCTGGAAGAAAAAGAACTCAAGTATAAAACACAGGAGCGCCGAAAACACGGTTCCAAGCACAACACCAAAGAACGGAAGCTGGATATCGTACATGAAATCCCCCGCCATAAGTATCACAAGATTGGTGACCGCGCCTCCGAGGATGGCTATCTTCCATGAATGATCCACCGGAAGCCTGCGCAGCAGCCATACAACAAACAGCACCACTGCAAATCCGGCTATCATTACCCACATGGTCTTGTTCATGAGAAATCCCGTCAGAAATGTCCTCAACTGTACGATGATCTCGGTATCCTCGCCGTTTGCCACGCTGTTCACACCCATGGTGGCGGCATTTGACTTGACATAGGTCAGAAGATAATGCACCACTATGCCGCATGACAGGGCTCCTATGGACATGGGACCGGCAAGCAGCCCGACAGCGAGCGGCATCAGGTACGGAACGTTCAGCATGAACAGCAGCGGCGTCAGTATGAGGATCACGGTGTCGCCGGGGCCGAATCTGAAGTACAGGAGGAACATCAGTAAAAACAGCACCAGCGTAACTCCGAGCGTCTCAATCGATATGGCATAGACATGGGCAAGCACAAAGATGCTTGTAACAAAGACCATGAAATTGACCGGCATAAAGGAGCACAGCAGCGCGCACATTATCACGATGGGCGCCGGTTTGATAGCCGCCATAAATCCGATATTGCTGTTAATGGCAGATATGGCAATAAAACTGAGCAGGAACTTCCAAAGTGGAGTGATCCACATCTCATAACGAATATAAAAGCCCTTAATAAGCTGTTTTATCTCTACAAGTGTCGTCATATCTGTCTTTATCTGTCGCCTTCCCTGTTCATCTCAGAGAGTTTTCTAAGACCGGCGGCGTACTTTCGGATCCTCCTCTGCATCCGGTGGTAACGTACGGCATAGATCACTGCCGAAAACAGGCAGTAGCAAGCCGTACCCACCACATACATCTTCAAGGCACGGATTATGAAACCCACAAGATCGGTATTGTAAATATCCTGCATTATCAGATCAAAGTGGCTCAGCACATACAATGCGCATATAACGCCGAATACCAGCGTCGCGCACACTACGGAGCCAATGATATGATGCGTTATATAATCGACCGGAAAATACCTGCCCGCCGCGTCATCCTTCTGACCCTCCCGGCGCTTGAATATCGCCATACGGGTCATTAGTATCACCTTCTTTTCGGCAAGCATTATTTCTTAAGGAACTGCATCGCCGCATGTCCGGAGGTAGGCTTCTTGCGTTCGGGCTGGAGCGGGGTGGGTTTTGCAAATGCGCTTGTGAGACCGCTTGCCATCTCGTTCTTGCACTTATCGCAGAAACGTCCGGTCTGGATAGAGGCACCGCAGTTCTCGCAGAAGAGTTCGACAGCTCCGCCCTTGGCGAAGACGAGTCTCTCCTCCCTGACCCACTGCTGAAGCTTGGCGACCTTTACTTCACAGTCCTTGGAGATCGTATTCATGTTTGCGGAAGGATTGTCTTCAATATACTGCTTTACCTTTTTGAAATCATCCTCTTCCTTCTTCTTGCAGGCGTCGCATATTACATCACCCGACATCCACTGAAACATCTTTCCGCATTTGACACAATTCTTGATCTGCATAACCGCCTCCTGTTATAATTTCTATAAATGAGCCGAAGCGACCGTAACGAAAAATATCCCTAAGACGCCTGCCTTACGGAACTCTCGTGCGACCGCATCTATTGTAGTCCCCGACGTATAAACATCGTCGACTATCATAATCCTGTCATATTTTACAACATCACTGCCAAGTTGAAAAGCATTTTTCATATTATTGCGTCTTTTTTCTTCACTGTCCAGGTCTTTCATGGGCGGTGTATTGCGCACTCTTCTGATGAGATCCTCCCTCACGGGGATCTTTAGTCTCGCAGACAGAGCTTTGGCAAGATCGGCAGCCTGATTGTAGCCGCGCTTTCTCATCCTCTTCGCATGAAGAGGTACGGGTACAAGCACCTGCGGTCTGAGGGCAAGGATCTCACGCCCGAGCTTTCTTGCCATCTCATCCCCGAACCACTCCGCATTCTGTCTTCTGTTTTTGTACTTCATCCTGTATATTGCCCTGGCGACACTGCGATAATCAGCCATGCAGTAGCCGTGATCATATACATGAGAATGCCTCTCGCAGTCGGCGCAGTACATGGACGCCCCTTCGTTCTCAAGGGAGCGGCCGCATTTCATGCACCTCGGTTCCTTCTCATATATAATCTCATCCGCACACTGTTCACATATCCTTTCTCCGTAGGGCAGCACTCTGTCGCACAGAGGGCAGCGCCTCGGAAACAGGAGTCCCGGCAGTATGTCTGCGGATTTAAGTATTGTTTCAAAGCTCCTCAAGTCTTTTTACCAACCCCGTATATCTCTTCATCTCCTCGGCGTTTTCGACCATTCTGACCACCGTCTCCCTGTTGCCGAGAATCACCACGCATTTTTTCGCACGGGTCACGGCGGTATAGAGAAGATTCCTGTTCAGCAGCACCGGCGGCCCTCCGAGAAGCGGTATCACGACAGCCGGATACTCGCTTCCCTGGGATTTGTGTATGGTTGTTGCATACGCCAGATCAAGATCCTCCATCCCGGAAAACGGTATCCTGACCTCTTTGCGTTCGTCGAATTCGACCGTGACCTCCTCAAGCGAGTTGTCTATTTTTTTTATGACGCCCATATCGCCGTTAAAGAGTCCGGTGCCCCGGTCTATCACAATGTTATTCTTTCCGGTGATCACCCACTCTGCACTGTAGTCATTTTTGATCTGCATGACCCTGTCGCCCTCACGCCAGATCCTGTCGCCCTCACGCCACTCGCAAACCCCTCTCCTTCCCGGATTGAGCGCCTGCTGAAGGCTGTTGTTCAGCTGATCGGCACCGAGTGCCCCCTTGCGCATGGGCGTCAGTACCTGTATCTCAGACGGCGGCGCTTTCACATAGTCAGGGAGCCTATCTTTTATCAATGCCACCATCTGCCCTATAACGGCAGAGATACTGTTTCTCTCCATAAAGAAAAAGTCCCTGCTCTTATTGTCCATGATCGGTATCTCACCGTCGTTTATCCTGTGAGCGTTCACGACTATGTCGCTCTCAGCCGCCTGCCTGAAGATGTTGGTCAGGGCGACGACCTTAAACCTGTGTGAGTCTATCAGATCGTGAAGAACCTGTCCCGGGCCTACAGACGGCAGCTGGGCTGCGTCGCCTATGAGGATCAGATGGGTCCCCGGCGATATAGCCTTAAGCAATGCGCAAAACAGCCTGTTGTCAACCATGCTCATCTCATCGATCAGCACAGCATCCGCTTCAAGTCTGTTATCCTCGTTTCTGTTAAAATACGCATGCCTTATCCCGCTGTCTTCATCGCTGTCTCTCACACTCACTTCGAGCAGTCTGTGGATGGTGCCGGCTTCAAAGCCCGTGGCCTCCGTCATCCGCTTGGCTGCCCTCCCGGTGGGAGCGGCAAGGACAAAAGATTTTCCCATTCTGATAAACATTCTTAAGATTGCGCCCATCGTTGTGGTTTTTCCGGTTCCCGGGCCTCCCGTCAGTATCAGTACCCCTCCCGAGACAGCATCCCTGACCGCCTGCCGCTGAGCTGCGTCCAGTGTTATATCAAGTTCTCTCTCGACAGCGTCTATATCTTCGTCGGTTATCCTGTTTTTTTCATCGAATGCCGCCAGTGCTGTCAGAAGAGCCGCCGCATTGCACTCCTCTCTGTACGCACGTCTGTCATACACGGGCGCTTTCCCCGGCGGATATCCGGTCTCCGCAAGGATCCTCCCGTCTGCTGCAAGGTTTCTGAGGCAGGTATATATCAGTTCCCCGTTCCCGCCCTCGCGCTCCAGATTCAGGAGTTTTAAAGTCCTTTCCGTCAGGACATCTTCCGGAAGATACATATGTCCGTCGTAACCGGCCTGTTCCAGTGCGTACATCAGGCCGCTCTCCACCCGGAATTCGGCATCGGCGCTTATTCCCATGCGTCTCGCTATCTCATCAGCACGCCTGAAGCCTACTCCGTCTATTTCCTCCGCCAGCTTATACGGATTTTCCTTCAGCACCCTGCGGATATCGTCTTTGTATCTGGCTATCACTTTTACGGCTAGCGCTCCTGTGATACCGGCATCCTGAAGAAACATTGCCAGCTCCCGCTGTTCATGCTTCTCCTTCATCTGTATGCCGATCTCTCTCGCCATGCGCGGGCTGATGCCCTTTAACTCGGAAAGTCTCTCGGGTTCATCCTCCATGATCCTGAAGGTGTCATCGCCGAATCTCTTTACGATCTTTTTCGCCAGAACCTTGCCTATGCCTTTTATGGCGCCCGATGCCAGATATCTCTCGACAGACACCGCATCCGTAGGGAGGATCATCCGGTATGATGTGATCCTGAACTGTTCACCATAGACGGGATGCACAGTGAACGTGCCCTCTGCCTCGATGGTATCACCTTCGCTGCAGTCGGACAGCGTGCCCACCGCGGTTAATGTGGCACTATCATCCTGTTTCCCGGAATTCTCATCCAATAAAACCAGATTCGCAACGCCGTAACCTGTATCGGCGCTGCGAAATATGAATTGCTCGATATATGCCCTGATCCTTACCGGATCACTCACCTTCGTCCGTCTTTGACTGCTCGGACGCCTCTTCCTCTGTCAGAAAATCCTTCATCGGCGGCAGTTCCTTGGAAGCCAGCACATTGTTCTTCATATTCTCATAAAGCATCTGCGCAAAGCCCAGTCCCTGTGTTTCCGTTGACTTCTTTGTCAGATCCTGAAGGGTCTGATCCTTGAAATAGTCGACCAGCTGTTTGTTTGAGGATGACTGATCCGTTCTCAGGGCATCGACGCTCTTCTGCATTTCCTTGAAGACCTGTTCGAGGAAATATGCCTCAAACTGGTTGCAGGCATTCATCAATTCGCGGTCGACCTCTTCGTTGCCGGTCCCCTTGGTTTTCTTCGCATTTTCGGCGGCGCTCTCTAGGGTGGACTTCAGTTTGTCTGAAGCCGCATTGGTGATCTGGCTCGAATAATAATCATTAAATGCACTTGCGTTTATGCCGCTGAGATCCATAATGTGTTTTCCTCGCTGTTTAGCGCTTTAAATTATTAGCCGTCTGCATCATTTCGTCTGTGGTGGTGATGGCCTTGGAGTTCATTTCGTAAGCTCTCTGTGCCACGATCATGTTGACCATTTCCGTTGCCACGTTGACGTTGGAGCCTTCCAGATATCCCTGTCTGATCTGGCTCTTGGCG
>JAILGA010000084.1 GCA_024697225.1 Lachnospiraceae bacterium | reverse complement strand
TCAGACTGAAAGGTGGAGCAATCCTGAAAATAGTCCACCAGCGAGGTGAGCTTTAATCTGGCGTTCTCATCCGTCTCGCTGAATCTTATCCTTGCATCCCAGGTATACATCTCAGAGCGCCTTCAATATGGCTTCCAGGAATTCATCATACTCCTCGAAGGCCTGCAGTTCGGGGTGGCTCTCCTTTATGGCGGGAGTGGACCTGAACAGGAAGCCCGCCTTGGACGCCTCTATCATGGCGAGGTCATTGAAGCTGTCGCCGGCGGCTATGGTCTCAAGGCCGGCGCTCTGAAGCGCTTTCACGGTCGTAAGCTTGGAGTTCGGGCATCTCATTTTATACCCGGTTATCTCCCCGCTTTCCGAGACCTCGAGAGAATTGCAGAATATGGTCGGCCATCCGAGTTTCTCCATCAGAGGCTTTGCAAACTCCTCAAAAGTATCGCTGAGTATCAGGACCTGCGTTCTTTTCTTCAACTCGTCCAGAAAATCCTTTGCTCCGGGCAGCGGATCGATCTTCCTTATAGTGTCCTGTATCTCCCTGAGGCCCAGTCCGTGTTCTTTTAATATATCCAGTCTGAACCTCATCAGCTTGTCGTAATCAGGCTCGTCCCTTGTTGTCCTCCTGAGCTCCGGGATACCGCTCGCCTCAGAAAAAGCGATCCATATCTCCGGTACAAGCACACCCTCAAGATCCAGACATACTACATTCATGATAATTGCTCTCCGTTCTTATTTTTACTTGAAAAAAATGAAACTGCGATTATACTGATAACGTTGACAACCGCACAAAACTTAAACAATGATACATGAAAACAGAGGATAAGGCAAATAAAAACTCAGTCGGAACGATAGACGATCTGATACAGGGAATGAAGGACGGCATACCCATAGGTCTCGGGTATTTTGCCGTGGCCTTCACCTTTGGCATGGCTGCGGCAAGAGACGGGATAGGCGCGCTGTGGTCGGCTTTCATATCGCTGACCTGCGTGACGAGTGCCGGACAGTTTGCCGGACTGACGGTCATTGCAGCCGGCGGAAGCCTGATAGAGCTGGCACTCACTCAGCTCATCATAAATCTCCGCTATCTGCTTATGTCGTTCTCTATCTCCGCAAAACTCACGGAAACCGGTGCGGGCACCGCGCCGAGGCTGCTGGTCGCGCATGGAGTGACGGATGAGATCTTTGCGATCAGTCAGACAAGGCAGCAGCTTAAGCCTGCCTACACCTGGGGCGCCATGTGCGTCGCCATCCCGGGCTGGGTGTCAGGTGCCTTCTTCGGCGGTATCTTGGGAGACGTGCTGCCGGGGGCGCTGCTCTCCGCGTTTGGCATAGCGATCTACGGGATGTTCCTTGCGATCATCCTTCCTCCGGCAAGCGGGGACAGGGCGGTGCTCATAGTGGTGCTCGCCGCGATGGCCTTCAGGGCTGTCCTCACCTGGGTTCCGGTACTTAAACTCATCAGTCCCGGCTTTGCGATCATAATCGTGACGGTAGTTGTGGCCGCTGTCGCGGCATGGCTCAGTCCCGTTAAGGAAGAGGGGGGTGGATCATGACTTCCGGCCGGTTGATAAGCTGCATACTGGTCATGGCAGGCGTGACTTATCTCATCCGCGTGCTGCCCCTTGTGCTTTTCCGCAGGGAGATTAAGAGCCCTTATATGAAGAGCTTTCTATATTACATACCTTTTGCCTGCCTGGCGTCCATGACCTTTCCGGAAATACTGTGGTCCGCGGATACAACAGCGGGCTCTGTCGCGGGCTTTATCGTGGCGGTCATTCTGGCTCTGCGGAAAAAGAGCCTGATCACTGTCGCTCTCGCCGCATGTGTGGCGGTATTCGTGGTGGAGCGGATCGCAGCTTTTCTGTAGGTTATTGTTACTGTTCACAGCCCATCTTAATAAAATATAAAAGCAAATGTTATTGAATTCCCAATAAATATATAGTAAAATATTGCGGAAATGCTATACGGAAACGGAGATTTAGAGCACAATGGAGGCCGAAAGGTCCGAAATAAGAGGAGTTTAATATATGTTTGCACCCAGAAGGCGCGCAAAAACCAAGATCCCGCCTGAGGATATCATAACCCTCGAGCATGTGAGCAAGTCTTATACCAAGAATGTTCCGGCTTTGAACGATATCTCGCTTCATATAAAAAGGGGAGAGTTCGTCTTTATCGTGGGCGATTCGGGTTCAGGAAAATCCACGCTGATAAAGCTCCTGCTCAGGGAACTTATTCCCACCGAGGGAAGGATCACCGTAATGGGTTATGACCTGGTGCGGATACGCCACGGAAAGATACCGAAATTCCGCCGAAATCTCGGCATAGTATTCCAGGATTTCAGACTTCTGAAGGACAGGAATGTCTATGATAACGTGGCTTTTGCCCAGAGGATAGTTCAGACCCCGGGCAGGGAGATCAGGAAAAATGTGCCTGCAGTCCTTGCCACAGTGGGACTTGCCGGCAAATACAAGAGCAAGATAAGACATCTCTCCGGCGGTGAGCAGCAGAGGGTGGCAATAGCAAGGGCGCTTGTCAACAAGCCGGCCATTCTTCTCGCCGATGAGCCTACCGGTAATCTCGATCCCAATATCACATGGGAAATAATGCATCTTCTCGAAAAGATAAACGAGAACGGCACGACCGTGCTTGTCGTCACGCATAACAAAGAGATAGTCAATGAGATGAAGAAACGGGTTATAACCTTAAGGCGCGGCGTTATCGTTGAGGATGAGGAAGAGGGCGTCTATAGAG
>JAILGA010000083.1 GCA_024697225.1 Lachnospiraceae bacterium | reverse complement strand
CCTCAACATCTCCGGTCTTTTTTGACAGCTTGTATGTGCCATCGCTGTTCCAGGAGAGTGTGAAGCCCTGTGCGTCCGTCTGCGGCGAAGCTTCACCGCCTTCAGCCGTGACCTTGTCCGGAAGCTTTACCTTGATTGTCGTTGCTGTTCCACCTATGGTTGCTTTGACAGTGACCTCAAGACCTGTCCCGTCATCGGGCTTCTTTATGCTCGAGGTTGCGGGGACGTCGAAGCCCTCCCTGTAGCGAAGAGCATAATCCGATGTTGTAAGCTCATCTAATGATTTATATGAAAGTCTGATCCTTCCCACCGTATCGGTCGACACATCGCTCTGAAGAGTGGGTCCGCCGCTGTTCTTGTTTGCATTGGCATCTATCGTGCCCGTACCGAAGATATGCATTACTTCCTCGATGTCCGCCGCGTTGAATTCGTCCTTGATATCCTTGTAATCAAGGGAGGTTTTCTCCGTAAAGGTCAGCGACGTGTCGGTCCTGTATCCCGTAAAGACATAGCGCCCGCCGTAATCCACGTTACCGGTGGAGTAATACTCCTCGGTGAGCTGCGTCATCTCGGTTATGATGGCGTCAAGGTCTGTGGAGGTGAGCAGCTTGTTTGCTCCTTTGTTGGCCTGCGCTATGGCACCGGTGAGCAGATCCGTCACGTTCGTGAGGGCATCCTCGGTGACCTTGAGCCAGCTCTCCGCGTCCTTGGAATTCTTTTCGTAATACTGGGTGAGCTCGGTGACGTTGCTCCGAAGTCTCAGTGCTCTTATTGCCACCACCGGGTCCTCTGATGCGCGGTTGATCTTTTTGTTGGTGGACATCTGGGTGGCGTACTTGTCCTCCTTGATCTTGTTCTGATTTATGTTATACATCTGGTTGTTCTGCATTATCTTATTGGTGATGCGCATGTTGAATCTCCCCTCCTTAACGGTTGCTCGCGGGCTGCGGATGCCCGCTCGCAATCCGACTTCGTCGGACATAAGGAATCCCCCCGCAAGCGGGTCCCCCCCCTTATGCCAAGTACGTTTTGAGTTTACTTATGTAAACTCAAAACTAGACCCCTGTCTGATTGATCAGCCTGTCGTAGATCTCAGTGAGCGTCTGTATCATCTTGCTGGCGAGCGTATAACTGTTCTGATACTTCACCAGGTTGGCGGCCTCTTCATCTTCATCCACGCCCATAACGGACTGGCGCTGATTCTCTATCGTTGTGCGAAGAGACGCGTAAGTATCCTCGTTTGTCTGTGTATTGCTGGCGTTTAAGGCCACATCTCCCAGAACCTTATCCAGGAATTCCCCGGAAGTCGCGCCTCTGAAGATCTCCTTTGTGGAGCTCATCTTATAGATCGCATCCAGGGCGCGGCACTCATCCAGTCCCTCTGTCTTATCAAGCCTTGTGGCGAGAAGCGATGTGTCTGCCTTTATCGAAGAAGATACCGTGAAATTACCTGCAGTAAGCCTCATCTGACCCTTTATTTCCTTCAGGTCATTGAACTCGGCTGCGGTCAATGCCGCATAACTTGCTGCCTTTGAAGGATCATTGGCATCCGAGCGCTCTCTGACCAGCTTGTTGAACTCATCCTGCGTGATCGTCTTATTTGCAAGCGCAGTCCGCAGATCATCGATCTCGATCTCAACCTTGTTTGCGCCGCAGACCGGCCTGTTTGTGACGGAATCGATGATCTTGTTCCCGTCCGCGTCATATTTATACATCTCAAGCATGACTTCATCGTCGCTGTACTGCGGATTCTCACGCGTGGAACCCGTGTTCCTGTTTCCCGTGAGAAGAGATATCCCGTTCTCCTGCCTTTTTGCGGGATAACCCGAGTGAAGGATATCATTTACCTCACCCGAATAGAGCCTCGCGAACTCGTTCATCTGCTGGAGATAATAAGGAATGCCCTGATACTCTATATCCGGCCCGACCTGAGCATAGCCGCAGGTCTTCATCTCATTTGCCTCGACCGGAAGTCCCGTATCATACATGGTCCCGTCTGTCACATCCGACTTAAGATGAAATACATATTCCCAGCCGACCGCCTGATCCTTCTCGTCCCTTATCTCGCGGTATGCCCAGCTGTCATACTGATATCTGGTATTGTCCACCGTTATCTGTCCGGATTCGGGCAGCGTGCATTTATCAAGGGACTTGAGATAATCCTCAAATTCGTCAGTCCTTACCGTCACCAGCCGGTTCTCATAATCCACATAGTTCACATATCCGTGAAAATCCTGCCCGTTGTTGCCGTCCCTCATGGCCACGATACCACCGAGCTCTCCGCCGATGTGAGGATTGCCGAGATCGAAATCTCCTATGTACGCGGGATTCTTGGGATCAAAATTGCTGTGGATCCATCTGACATCGTAAAGCCCTTCGACGTCATTCTGATTGACCTTGTCGTCGCCCGATCTCGCGACACACAGAAGCTGCTTGTACTCAGCCGCGTCCACGAGGGACTGGCCGCCGGCTATGTATACCTCAAAGCGGGTCGCGCCGGTCTTTCTGTCTGGCTGGCTGTCATCTATCACGTCGGTCTCACGGGTCTCCACACTCACTATCTTTGACAGCTCGTCGATCATCTTGTCGCGCTTGTCCCTGAGCTCATTGGCGGTGGTTCCCGTCATCTCTATCTGGTTGATCCTCTGATTTATCGTGGCCAGCTCCTGTGCGATGGAATTTATCTTGCTGACGCGGATCTTCAGCTCGTCATTGGCATCGGCCTGCTCGCGCTGGAGGCTCTGATACATTCCGTTGAAATACTCTGTCACGGCCTGGACCTGGGAAACATAGGTGGTGACGGTGGTATTGGATCCGCTGTTTTTCATCGCCGTCTGCAGAGCTGCCTGCATCTTGTCAAAAAGTGAAGAAAACCCGGTATCTCCGTCATCCTTCAGATAAGTCTGGATGTTGTTGTTGAAATAATTCTTGAGCTCGTACTCACCAAGAAGCGTTTCATTCTGCCTGAAGCGATTGTCATAGAACTGGTCTCTTACCCTCTCTATCGCCAGCGTGTCAACACCGGCACCGGCACTTCCGTATCTGGTAAAGGTCCTCAGCGCATCCGACGGCGCCGTATCCACCGTCTGCCTGCTGTAGCCCTCTGTGTTCACATTTGAAATATTGTTGCCTGTGGTATTTAGCGCCGCATTCGCCGCTCGAAGACCCGATGATGCAATATTTAGTCCAAAGAATGTAGATACCATATATTCTCTCCTGCTTATGAGTGATGCCCTACACAGCTATTATCGGTTTTTTCGCCTGCAAACTTGAGTTTCCCGCTGCAGGTTTTCGTCACGGATGCGTTGTCTCTGCTTCAGGTCGAAGATATAACCCTCCGAGCCGCGAGTCATTGTGCGCCACTCCGATGAGACTCCGCAGGAGGCTCATCGGAGTGACCGGCGCGCTGCGAGCGGGCGGAGGGTTTATATCTTCGACCGTGTCAGCCACCCCAACTTCCGGCAAACAGGCTCATCAGAGTGCCCGGCGCGCTGCGAGCGGGCGGAGGGTTTATATCTTCGACCGTGTCAATACTCCTCGTATCTTACCTCAGCTCCCCAGCGAATTCACCAGATGCTCCAGCATCTCGCTGACCACATTGATATAGCGGCTCGCCGCATTGTACGCGTTCTGGAACTTGATCATAAACTCCAGTTCCTCGTCACTTGATGTGCCGACGATCTGTTCCCTCGCGTCCCTGATGGCATTGACCGTCAGCGTCTGCTGATCCGTGAGAGAATCGTAAACCGAGCCGGAATTGGCCACCTGCGCCACAAGCGAATTGTAATACTCGAGCAGATTGGTCTTGAGCGCAACGTTGGGATTGATGTTATAGTTCTCGTCCTTAAAGACATTTTTCAATGCCTCGGTCATCTTCTGATCCTCATTACCCTCGATATCTCTCATGGAGAAGAGGGACGGGTTCCTCAGAAGATCCTGGTTGATCTGCAGGTTGGTCACTGTCGTGCCTATGCGGATCATCATGGGATGATCGTTTCCGTCAGCATCTGTGAGGACGGCATTGTTGTCATTGGCGGTCGGCCCGAAGCCGTGGAACCTGCCTATGCTGTCGTACTCGCCTATGTCATAGCGCACCACGCCCTTTTCATCATCCGTGATCGTCCGGAAGAGGTCGAATTTCTTTGACGCCTCCTCTATCGCGTCATTGAGATCACTCTGCGCGGCGGCTTTCTGGGCGGCTGTGGCGGAGGGATCGTTGAGGATGTTCACATATCCCTCATATCCGGGTACATACAGCTCCGGATTCTTCCTTGCGGGGTTTGACGCCGCATTTTCGAAAACGCTGTTTATCTGCTCGACGATGTTGTGGACGAGCTGGTCGAACTCCGCCTCCACATTCATGATCACCGATTTTGATATGTTGTCATTGTAGAAATTATGGACAGTCTCAGCGTGAGCCTGCGCCTCGGCGCCTGTCATCACATAACCGTCTGCCAGAGTTTCCTTACCTATGGTGATATCATGATAGGTCGCATAGTGATCGCCCCTTGCAAGAAGAACGGAGCGGAGCTTTCCGACATCCGTCCCCGCCACGGAGCTGATCTCACGGGACAGGTCATAGACCTTGGCGTTTGAAATGTCAAGGAGATGATAACCGCCGCGTCCGGCGTTCATGTCCGGATCGAACTGCCTCACGGCCATAAATTCCCAGTAGGGCGTCGCAAAGCCGTCGCTGCTGCCGCCTTTTGCACCTTCTCCCTGCTCGACTCCCATATGGTTCACGTGGTCTGTGAGCACGAAGGGCACATCCTCAAAATAGACGCTCACGTTGCCAAAGATGTCCTCGTTGTAATCAATCCTGCCAAGCGATGCCAGCTTGTCCAGAAGGAGATTCCTCTCATCCCTTAAGTCATTGGCATGCTCTCTTCCGCCGGACTCAACCTGCACTATCTGCTTGTTAAGCTCGCTGATGCGGTCGCCGTATTCGTTGATGGTCTTTACATAACCGGCAACCGTTTTGTTCATATTATCCTGATAGTTCGTGAGACCCGTATATACCTGCTGGGCTCTGTTTACAAATTCAGAGGCTCTGGACATAAGAGTGTTCATATTGACAGTGTTGGCGGGATCCCTGTTCAGATCCTGGATGGCACCCCACAGATTGTTCAGTGAATCCGCAAACTCCGCGCCGTTCATCTCCTGGAGGAGATCCTCAACCTCGACCAAACAGTCATAGGACACGTTATAAAACTGCGCCCTGCCCGACTCCACGCGGTACGACTGATCAAGAAATACGCTTCTGACCTGGCGGCAGCTCGTGTACTCGACACCCAGTCCCACCTGCTGAGGTGCCACGGCCGAGCCCATTTTGTTGATCATGTTGTAATGGCGGGTACCCATCTGCACCTGCTGCCTGGTGTACCCCTCGGTGTCTATGTTGGACATATTGTGCGCCGTGGTATTCAGCGCATTTGACGAGGTTATAAGCCCCGAATTACCTGTCCACAAGCTCGCCATCAACGGCATATCCCTACCTCCTTTTGAATCAAAAAACCCCTACCCTTATACAGAGTAGAGGTCCTGCATTCCCGCCAATATAACCGGATCACTGCTTCGCGTCAAACCTTCCTGCCGATACACCTATCGTCTCTCCGGTCTGTCCCGCCATCCTCGTGTAATTCGCCGCCTCCGGCGCCATCTTCGACGCCTGTACTATGTTCATCTCGAACTGCACCATCTCCAGCGAACTCTTGAGCAGCTGCTGATTCTGCTCATTCACAAGTCTGACTCTGTCTGCCGCGCTCTTTAATCTGTCGCGGCCCTTTGCCAGTGCCCTGGCCTCCCCCGGGCGCTTGCCCAGCATGGCCACCAGATCCGTTATTGTCAGCGTCCGAACGTCCCTGTTCAACACATCCGCGATGTCTCTCATGGCCTGCTCGCGCCTTTCCTCAAGCTTCGCAATACCGTCGACAACGCGCTGTTCATCATCCGTGATGGCTGAAAGCTTATCGAGATCCCCCGATACTATGACCGGTGTCTTCTGTCCCGATACCTTCAGCAGTTCCTCATAACAACCGCTCTCCTCCTCGAGGATCGCGATAAGGTTCTCCATTAAACTAGCCACGCATACTTCCTCAAAATGCGCGGAGGAAACATCAGGCTATGGCCTGCGCCGCCTCCAGTTTTTCGAGCAGCTTATCGGCAAAGCTTGCTCCGCTCAGATTATCATATTTGCCGCTCTCAAGATTCTGCTTTGCCACGGCCACAACGTCATCTCTTACATCGGGTGCGTTCGCGACAGCTGTCCTCGCCGTCTGATAATCCTTGCCCTGCTGGGAGATCTGCAGTCCGTCCGTCACCGGCTTTGCTCCCGTCACGGGTGCGGTCTTTCCGGCTCTGTTCACCCTGCCCGGCTGATAGATCTGCGATATCATCTGGTTATATGCATCGATTCTCATGATTCCTGCCTCTCTCTACTAAAATACTTGCGAACGAAAATCACTTCTTAAACCGTCCTATCTTTTTTATCGGACATTTTCTCTTTTACTTTAGGGCTTATATAAAAAGGTGCGCAAGTTATTCATTTCGCGGACATACGCGCAAACATTCCCTCAAAATGCACGAACAGCAGCGCTTTTATCTTTTCCCTTAAGGATAATCCCGCAAAAGCCCCGGGGACCTCCATTGATGTCTCCGCGATCTTTTTGGCCTGCTTTCTTGCCCCGACTGCAAGCTTTGAATCTCTCTCGTCCCCGGGCAGCCGGTATGTCTTTATCGCCACCATCACGGCCGATCTGATCCTGATTGCTCCGAGCGATGAAAACGCATATGCGGAAAAACTGCCCGCATTACTCTTTAGTCTTTCGGAGAGTTTTTCCCAGCACTTTAATTCATCCAGAAAGCTCTCCGTAAATTTCCGCTCCATCGCCCCTTCCGGGTTGATGAAGTACCTGTATACAGGCGTATCGATTACGGCTGCCGCCCTCTTTTTCCCAAGGGCAAGGACATAGTCGGCAACAAACAGCATGTCCTCGCCTATGGTCAGGCTCTCATCGAACCGTATGTCCGCGAGCTTCTCCCTCCGGAACAGCTTTCCCCACACGTGAACATCGCCGTCCAGAAGCTTTTTTTCCATGAAGGAAAAGCCGCTCATCACATCCGCGCGGCTGCTCTTTGCCGCCGAAAGATCCGTGTCATCCGTGACAAAAGCCCCTGTCACCAGATCGATATCCTGCCGCTCCATAAACGGGAGGAGCATCACCTCAAAGAAGTTTTCCCCCATCTCGTCGTCGGAGTCCGCAAAGGCGATCCACTCGCCCTTTGCCTGTTCGATGCCGCGGTTTCTGGCGCGCGATACGCCGCTTTTTGCACTGTCGTCCACGGGGATGATCTCGCCGTTTATCTGTGGAACCCTATCCAGCGCCCTTTGCACGGAGCTTATAGCCCGCGCCTTTGCCTCGTTATCCTCGCACCAGGGAATTATTACGGATACGTCGGTCATACCACGCTTCCGTCCCTGTCTATCAGAACCCAGTCCTTCCAGAGTTCATGCATCACCTCAGGCTTCGCCTCCTGATTGTTTCTCATCGAAAGCGGCCTTATCATAAGTTTGTCTTCATGCGTGTTCAGCCTTGCTCCCCAGAAGGAAAAGGTCGAATTCGCGCAGATATTGGCGTGACATCTGCTCATGAGCCTCATGTCAAGCATATTGTCACGGCCCCTGTTCACATCCACAATGGTGAACCTGTCCCTGTTCGGATACTTTTCCCTCACATAATCCGGGTCGTCCGAGAACACGTAAAAATGACTCCTGGGATCCCTGGCGATGCAGATGGCGATAGCCCTCTCATAATATGCATCGGTCGCTATGCCGGAGAAGAGATCCGCGTTGTTCTTGTCCAGATAATCGCCCCTGCGCACATGTATGCTGACGGAGCTCCTCTCCTCCATCTCATTTTCGAGATCCATGTTCTTTATTGCCGTCTCCTGTATCGATGCCGCCGGGAACACCAGCTTTTTTGCGAGTTCCGGAAGCCTGTCCGCGTAGTATTTTTCACAGGCAAAATATCCCACGATATAACCGTCCGTCAGGTCAAAGATCTCCGGATGATACATTTCGCTCTCATTAAAGACCGGAGCGATGCTGAAGAAATCCCTGAAGGCTCTGAGCATCTTTCCGCCGCCCATAAAGCGGTCTCTCTCCGCGTTGGTGCAGGATTCGAGATACAGGCCGGAAAAACGCGTGAGCTCCAGCTGCCTGGGGGCCGCCATCTTTTTCTGCACGTCACTTTTGAACCAAGCCAGATCAAGCCTCACCTCGAGGTCCGGATGTACGGCTTTTATCTTGTCATACAGGGCATACTGCTGCAGCTGGTTCCCCAGCCCGCCCATCACCTTAACGATTATCACGGCACCATGCCCTCCTCGTACTCAAGATAGGGCACGCCCACGATTACCGGTATCCTGTAATACATCGAAAGCTGCATGTTCGGAAAATCCTGCCAGCTCTCGCCCACATCCGTCTCATATGCCATGGTATATCTGTTGTCAAATTCCTCAGGCATCATGGGTATCGCTATCTCCTCGGTGTCCCTTGCCGCCTCGAGCCTCGCGTAGCGGCTGTTCTCCTCGCGATAGAGCCTCGCGAGATTACCCGCATTCTCGCACCAGGCAAAGATGAAAACTATGGTCAGTGCCGCTACCGCGGTATCCCTCAGGGCGAGCGCCCATGCCGTGTCCCATCTGACCATGGAAAAAGCCTGCAGGGTCGCTATGATGAGAAATATCCCGGCTCCGAAATATGTCCTTTCCTGCGGATCGGGCGCAAGGACCAGACAGAAGGAGGTAGCAAAAAACAGGAGCAGATACAGCAATGCATTCCGAAAATCCGCGTCAGATAATCTTTTCTGCTGATGTATGCACAGGATCAGAAGAAACAGACAGATGAGAAAGAGCGGCAGAAAAAGCGCCCTGACGGAATCCATTATCTTGAGGAACCTGCCGGCGTATAGCAGGAGTCCCGTGTGTCTCTGCTCCATCAGGCTCACCCGCTTCCTGTTCCCCGGGGAGAGCAGCTGCATCATGAACCCCGCGGACACCGCAAAAAGAACCGCGGCGCGAAGAGCCACCGGGGGATATTTCTTTTCCGCTCCGCTCTCTAAATGAAATCTCTCCTCAATATACGGAAGTACAAGCATGATGAGTGCAAACAAAACCGCGGCTCCCGAGGTGTTCTCGTTGCACCAGCCCGAGACAAACGCAATAACAGGCAGTACTGCTCTCGCTTTCGCGGTTCCTCTTTTGTAAAGCACAAAGAATCCCAGTATTATCACAGTTGTAAAGAGGTAATTGAACGCTCCCGTCATCCAGAAAATGGTCTGAGACGGCTTCACGGCACACATCCACAAAAGCAGGACGCCCGTCAGAAGGATCACGGGATCGCTGACACGGCCGTCCGCGCGGCTTGCAGGATCATCTCTCCGGGTCGCCCCGGCAAGAATAAAGCACAGATACGCGAGAAGGACAAATACGAGCGACGCGATGATATTGAACACAGCGCGGTTCATCCCGAATATGTACAGATAGATCCTAAGCATTATGTGCGATACGCTTCGTCCCGTCCAGTTCAGATACTGGACGAGCTCCTGGCCGAACACATCCGTGAACCTCTCCGCCTTTTCAACATCCAGCATATAACTGAAGTCATCGGAAAACACCGGTGTCAGGAATTCATATATGAGGGCGGAGACAAATGCCGCGGCCAGTACCGCCCACATTAAGACTCCCGTTTTTTCTCTTTTCTTCATATCCTTCATCCTATATCAATTCCCGCAGTATATCCGCTATGACCGACGCGTTCTCACGCGCGCCCCGTGCAAGCTCAGGCGCCTTATCATCCAGAAGCTTTTTTATTTCCTTTTCACGGCTCATCAGATCATCAAAAGCCCCGATAAGCGTGCTCTCATCCAGTGATGACGACGGCAGCACCATACCCTTTGCATCCCCGAATATATCCGCCGCTATACCTCGTGATTTCACACTGTAGCCCGCGACAAGCGTCGGCACTCCCGATGAATACGCCGCTATCGTCGAGTGCGTCCTCGCGCCCACAAAAAATCTGCACCTTGCTATATAACCCTTGAGCACGGGCGCCGGGGCATCCTCCACAAGGATCGTCCTCCCTGTGTCCGCGTATTTCTCCTGAAGCTTCATGAGGGGCTTCCTGTCATCGCTCGTGGGCCATACCACATGCGGTATGAAGGCTATCTGCATATCCGTTGTATCTATCAGGTGCTTTACCAGTCCCGAAAAGGCGTCCAGCACGCTCCCGTCCCCGCTTCTGTACTTCTCGATCAGAGGGCTTACATTGATCCCAACGGTACCGCCCTCGGAAAAACCCTCCGGAAGATCCACCCTCACCGTTTCCATCGCAAAGGCGGGATCCGGCAGAAGCTTTAACCGCCCGGGATCCACACCCGCCTCAAGGAGCGCGCCCTTTGTTATGCTCTCCCTTGCGGTTATGAGCCGGTGTTCCTTAAGGTCGCGCACCATCCCCTCGTCACGGGCGAGATCGTCAGGTTCAATGGAACAGCCCATGAGCACTGTCGCGGCACCCCTGTTTCTCAGCATATCGTCAGCGAGTATCAGATCGGGCACCATCTCCGGATAGCAGTAATTGTCCCCTCCTATGGATACCGCAAGTCT
>JAILGA010000082.1 GCA_024697225.1 Lachnospiraceae bacterium | reverse complement strand
CAAATATCATACATATCTTGTGCATTTGCCCCGACGTTGCTATACTGTATGGGTGTTCCCGAAATGAAAAAGAAGAATAGAGGAGTGATCCATGAAAGCAGTTAAAGTGATGCAAAGATGTGTGTCCGCGATACTTGCGGCAACGCTTGTGTTCACAACCGTACAGCCCATGCAGGCAGGCGCAGAAGAAACGGAGACCGCAGAACTGATATCCGGGGAAACCGAGGACGCGGAGGTGTTCGCCCTTGGATCGGACGGGATCAGACACGATGGAATAGATTACCTGACAGCAGATGAGTTTGGCAGCATAACGCAGGATGTTCAGAGCAGATATCTCGATCTCTGCGACAGCTTTGCACAGGGCAGGGAGAGCGGAATAGGCCCCGAAAAGGTCGAATTTACCGTGATCTCAAAGAAAAAGATAAAGGTGACTGAGCACTATGCACCGATAACATATGGAGATATATATACCTTCCCTGGGGAGGGCGAGACCTATGCTGCGGATGATCCCGGGGTTCCCGGTGAACAGACGGAGGACACTTTTGATTCTCTGTTCGTGGGAGATATCAAAAACAGATCCTTCAAGAGCCAGATGACGCCTAATCAGCTCAAGATATTCAACGCCGGTTACAAGGCGATCGTAAAGAAGAACGAAAACTCCTTTTCCTATTACGGGAAGACCGATACATACGATGCCTGTCGTGCCGTATCCGCGCTGATACTGACATATCCCTGGAAATTTGAATGGCTTTCACACACGGACGGAATGGTGCGCACCTACAGCTGCAGTGCCGGCAATTCGGATACAAACGTCAATGTTACCATGTACAGATCACAGTGGTATAAAAAGAAGGATGAGGAAAATGCTGCGGCAATAATCGAAAACTGTGTGGCAGCAGCCGAGAACTACGCTGCGGCAAATTATCCGGATAATCCGGTATACGGAATGGTCAAGTATATGGATGACTGGCTTGGTGACCGCGCAGATTATGATTATTCGGCACTCTACGCAGACTGGTCACAGAAGAGTTTTTATTATGCACATAACAGTTATGGGGTACTGCTTAACGGCAAGGGCGTCTGTGAGAGCTACGCCAAGGCAATGACCAGGTTCCTGCATCAGGCGGGCATCCCCAATGCCTATGCCGTGGGGAATGCCGCCGAGGGCGGCGGCCACGCCTGGAATCTGATTTATATGCCGAACGGAAGCTGGTATGTGGAGGACGCCACTTACAATGACGGAGGTTATGGAGACTATTATCTGCTTTGTTCTAATGACGGGCGAAGGACAGATGGCATTGTTTTCGGCTCCGGATATAAGAAACTGGATTATCCTTCGCCAGCTTATTCCGGATACAGTGTCAGCCAGAACGAATATGCGTCGGATATAGGCATAAGCCAGACTCAGGCAATACTGGAGAAGGGAAAGAAAAAGACGCTTGCGATCGAATCGGGAGGCGGATATTACAGTAACTTCAGACACAGCTGGACCAGCAGCAACGAAGCGGTCGCGGCAATTTCTGCAAAGGGCGAGATAACGGCAATGAGTCCCGGAAAGACGGTCATTACCCTGGCTACTGCGGGACAGAGACGCCAGTGCGAGGTATATGTGTCCGCGACAAATAAGCTTGTCTTTGAGGAGAACGGCAAGAAAAAGCTTACGAAAAAGGTATCGGTGGGCGATGGTTATGTGACGATACCGATCGATGTGGTATCCGCCGCGGGAAGTCCCGATGTGCAGACGCTTGTTGAGGCAGGAAAGCAGATCACCGTTAAGTCAGGCAAGAAGAAGGTGGCACGGCTTTCGGACTCTTCCAATGCGATACAGGTAAAAGGTAATACCATCTATGTCAAACTCGATGTTCTTAAGAAGGGTAGCTCGACCATCACCGTGAAATACGGCGGCAAAACGGCCAAATGCACGCTGAAGGTTAAAAAGTAAGAGTAGAAAAACGGAGGTTTGTGTCATATGAAAATGCGTTATTGTAAGAGATGTCTTCAGCCCGACACCAGGCCGGGAGTTGTATTTGACGACGAGCAGATATGCTTTGCGTGCCGCTATGAGGAGTCCAAGAAGACCATAGACTGGGCGCAGAGAGAAGCCGAGTTAAAGGCTTTTGTCGATGAGGCCAAGGAGCAGGCGAAGAAGAGGGGCAACACCTATGATTGCATAATAGGCGTGTCCGGCGGCAAGGATTCCACATTCCAGGCGATGTACGCGAGAGACAGGCTGGGCCTCAATCCGTTACTCGTCAACTGCATGCCCGATGAGATAACCGAGATCGGCGCGAAGAACATCAACAACCTGAATCACCTGGGGTTCGATATCATATCGATCCGACCCAATCCGATCGTTGCGAGAAAGCTCGCGAGGAAATCCTTCTTTGAGAGAGGCAACATCGTGGCGGCCTCCGAGTACTGCCTGTGGGCGTCTTCGTACATAATGGCAGTAAAGATGAACATACCGTTCATCATCCAGGGCGAGAACGCAGCGCTGACCCTGGGCGCGGCAAAGAACCAGGAGGCCACCGGAAACGCTTTCTCGGTCCTTCAGCTGAATACGCTGAGGGGCGGAAAGACGGACGAATTCATCGACCTCTCGGAGAATATAACCGAGAAGGATCTCTTCCTCTACAAGATACCCGCTGTGTCCGAGATGGAAGAGATGGGCATAAAAGCGGTATTCCTGCAGTACTACTCTAAGGAATGGTCACAGGTCGCCAACGCCGACTTCGCGATCGCGAGGGGACTGACAGGCAGGAGCGACGACCTGCATGCCCTCGGAAGATACCGTCGCTATACGGCGCTGGATTCGGATGCACAGATACCGAACCAGATGATCAAGTATCTGAAGTTCGGTTTCGGCTATGCGACCGATGAGGCGTGCTATGACATCCGCGAGGGAAGGCTCACAAGAGAGGACGCAAAGTGGCTGGTCGATGAGTACGATGGTCTGTGCGGACAGAAATACATAGACGATACTTGCAGATATCTGGAGATCACAGAGGATGAGTTCTGGGAGGTCGTGGACAGATATGTGAACCGCGATCTGTTCGCCCGCGCGGACGAGGTGCAGGATGGGAAGGCAAAGCGCATATGCGGCCGCTATGTTCCTAAGTTTACGGTGGGAGAGGACTACGATTCCGAGGCCTGACAGAATGACGAAGAATCTGAAGAAGAGCGGAAAAGCACATGATCTTACAGGGCGTCTCGGATATATTGCCGTAGCGCTGATGTTCGCACTTCAGGTGCTGGTATTCCTGATACTGAGGGATTCGAGTTATCCGCAGGTGCATGACAATCTTGATCTCTTTGTGCCGCACTACAGGATGATGAAGCTTAACGGTGCCTGGTTTGCTCACGGCGTAAAGCTGCCTGTGATGCACGGATTAAACCGCGATCTCTTCGGCTCGGAGTTTCTTCTCTACAACGTGCTGTATATTTTTCTACCCGATATAGCGGCATATCTTCTGGGATACTTTATAAAGATCGCGGTCGGCTTCCTGTCGTTCCTCCTCCTTGCGAGGGATATGTGCGGGAGCAGGCAGGCGTATCTGCAGAGAAGGGCGGTACTTGTTCCGGTGGCGGCCGCTTATGCCATGATACCGGTATTTCCGACCTATGGCATAGCCTTTACCTCTGTGCCGCTCGTGATCTGGATCATAAGAAGGATATATTACGGCGAAGGACTCGCATTCGGCAGAACTCCCGACAGAAAATGGAAGAAGGCACTTCCATGGGTATGCCTTTTTCTCTATCCCTGTCTGTCATATTTTTCCTATCATGGCTTTTTCATACTGTGCTATATGTGTGTAGCGGTCATCATCCTGTGGATAAGGGATAAGAAGTTTCCTGCCCGTGTGTTCTTTGCGATCGTGGTTCTCTCTCTGGGATATATTGCATTTGAGTACAGGCTCTTTGCGGCGATGCTGCTCGACAATACCGTGACTATAAGGACCACGATGGAGCACGGTGAGATAAGCTTTGCGGAGGCGCTTAAGACCGGTGCCCTTGAGTTCGTGAATGCTTCGTTTCACAGCGAGGATTCACACACTTATCTGGTGCTGCCGATCGCTGCGCTGGGATTCCTTGCGGCTAACATAAAGCACATATCTGAGAAGCGGCCGAAGGATATCATAAAGGATCCCGTGAACCTGATCCTGTTGTGGATCGCCCTAAACTGCCTGAACTTCGGACTCTATCAGTATGCGCCGTACAGACATATACTTGAGACTCTTGTGCCGCAGCTCACGGGCTTTGAGTTTGCAAGGACTGCCTATTTCAATACATTCCTGTGGTACGCTCTCGCAGCGGTAATCCTGTGCAGACTTGCGAAGAGCAAAAAGGCGGCTGCCGTGATCATTGCAGTCGCGGCTGCGGCAGTCGTTATGCTCGTTCCGCAGGTTTATAATGATTTCTACTATACCGTCTATAATCATGCATACAGAATCATTAAACATAAAGAGACCAGTACGGTAAACTACAGGGAGTTCTATTCGCGCGAGCTATTTGACAGGGTGAAGGACGACATTGATTACGACGGTTCCTGGTCTGTTGCCTACGGTCTACATCCGGGAATACTGAACTACAACGGCATAGCCTCTCTCGATGGTTATCTTGGCATGTATCCGCAGGAGTATAAGGACAAGTGGCTCGAGGTAGAAAAACCTGCCTTTGAGGGTTCGCCCTCACTCGGACAGTATTTTGAAGACTGGGGGGCAAGAGTGTGTCTGTACTCCGGGTCCGACGAAAACACCTACGCTCCGATGAGATATACGGAGTATGAGGATATGCGGCTTGTGGCGGATATGGCAGCTCTGAAGGAACTGGACTGCAGATATATCTTTTCCAGGACTGAATTCTCCAACGCCGATGAACTGGGACTTGTGAAACTGGGCGACTGGAACGGGGCGCAGAACGGCTCTCCCTATGAGATAATTGTGTATGAGCTTGACGGCAGCAATTGACAGGGTTCATATCTGTCACACCTGGTACCATGCTTATTTGGCGTGCGTCAAGGAACTTATAGCCAGGGACGGCCGCGCTGACCTGATCCTGAGCACCATGTCCAACGACTTCGGGGATCTTAAGGAAAGACTCGCGGGCAGAGGGATCTTCGAGCATATCTATATGTTTGATGAAACGACCGGTGAAGACGATGCTGAGCTTCAGGCTCTCCACAGGGACAGGGGCAATCTCTTTTTAAATCTTATTCAGAGGATAAAGTACACGAGAAGACTTGGGAAACTCCAGGAAGGACGGGTACCGGTCGATCTTTCGCGCTACCTGGATGTATATGTCTTCTGCGACAGCGATCCCATCGGATATTATCTCAATTACAAAAAGATAAGATATCATGCTGTGGAGGACGGGCTCAATTCCGGAAAGCTCGACAACCAGGCCAGGCTCTCCAATATGGGCGCCTGGGGACTGAAGAAGTTCATGGCAAAACTCGGACTCATCTTTATCGAGTGCGGATACAGCAGGTACTGCATCGACTACGAGGTGAACGATATCTCTGCGAACTTCGATCCGCCCGGGAACACGGTGGAGGTACCGCGGGACAGGCTGTATGCGAAGCTGACGGAGGGTGATCACAGGATACTCGCCGATGTATTCCTTCCGGATGCGGAAAGTCTCAGGGAGCGTTTCGCGGGATGGGGAAAGCCGGTGGCGATGATACTGACAGAACCTTTGTGCGACTACGAGACCAGGGAGCGGCTGTTCGCAGATGTCACAGAGCGCTACATCGCGGACTACGATGTCGTGATAAAACCGCATCCGAGGGATGTGCTTGATTACGGATCGCTTTTTGCAAATAAGTATCCGGATGTGTATGTGCTGAAGGGGCGCTTCCCGATGGAGGTGCTGAGGGATCTTGAGGGATTTCGTATAGCAAGGCTTGTGTCGGTAATAACACAGGTCGACGGCATGGATTTTGCGGAGAGCACAGACTATCTGGGGCTTGATTTTCTGGATGAGTACGAGGACCCTGCGGTCCACAGGAAGATGGAGAAGCTTGCGGGGAAAGCGGGTGTAGAAAACCGGGCACTGCCCCCGGGAGACAAATACTCTGCGGAAGCATCCGGGAAAGCATCAGGAGAGGAGTACGGACTTCCGGCGACAGGCGGTGCACTGACTGCCCGCCGAGCCACAGAGGATGACTGCGAGTGGTGGCTCGAGCTTCGAAATGATGAGACGGTAAGGGAGAATTCCGGCAACACGGAGATCATTGACGAAGAGACCCACAACAAGTGGTTTTCGGCCAAGCTTGCCGATCCGGATGAGAGGCTGTATGTTTTTCTAAGAGAAGGCAGGAGAGCCGGGCAGTTAAGGCTTTCGAAAACCGAGGATGGGATATTGATATCCTATGCAGTATGCGTCGGGGACAGGGGCACAGGTCTGGGGACGGAAATGATAAAAAGGACGTCAGAGCTGGCGGCTCACGATTTTGCGGGGAGCGGCGATATGACGCTTGTTGCCGGAGTGCGGGCTCATAACAGGGCGTCCGCAAGGATATTTGAAAAATGCGGGTTCGAGGGCAGTACATCTGAGAGCGGGGATATGATGTTCAGAAGACAGGCCGGCCCGGGATCCGAGGAAGAGTCATGAATATGATATATAAAGCGGATATGATTTCTGCGCGGGGAGACGTGCATTGAGAGTGCTGTGGGTCGTAAACCTGATGCTTCCTGTCTTTGCACAGGCGAACGGTTTTAAGGCGTCTGTTCGCGAAGGGTGGCTTGCGGGACTGTATCAGGCGCTGAAGGAGAGGTCGGGGGAAGTGGAGCTCTCGGTTGCAGTGCCTTCGCC
>JAILGA010000064.1 GCA_024697225.1 Lachnospiraceae bacterium | reverse complement strand
GAAGAATTGGGCAGTGATCGCGGCTGTCAGTCCCACTGCGGCAAGAAGTGCCAGAATGCCGCCCATTTTCAGGATCATGCTCTCGTTGTGACCGCCTATTCCCTCGTCGATGAGTTTAGCCATGACGAGCGGTACTATCAACTCAAAGATCGCTTCGAGCAGCTTGAAGAGAGGTGCGAGCACGACCTCTTTTTTGTAGTCCGAAAGGTATTTTGTAAGCTTTTTCATCTTTGTGACAGTTCCCCCAACTTGGGTATCATATCATTTTGAGATGACTGCGTCAAAAATGTCTGTCTTATTTCTGTTTAAATGTCTCAGGATCAGAGAGACACAGACAGAAACCGTTATGACTGCAAGGGGTTTTACGATCTGCCAGGCGGATGAGTCCTGAATAGGAACTGCTGCCATTGATATCAGAGCGAGCAGCATTATGTGCCAGTAGTATATACCGGCAGATAGCTCTCTTCCGGCAAATACCAGAGGCTTGGGCATGACAGAGCGCATTGAGACGTCTTCGGCATCTGCGAGTGTCAGTATACCGACAAGTATCATCAGCGATCCAAGATAGAACTCCTTCGATCCATAGTGGAGATATTCTGCAACTGTGATGAAGGCACCTGCCGGGATCAGGATGATCCCTGTTTTTTCAGACAGACGGAAGGGCGGGTCTGCCGACCACATGCCCAGTCCGACAAAGGGCAGGCCGAAGAGAAGCCAGTTTCTCAGCATATACCAGGTTCGTATGCTTATGTCAAATGGTCTTATGGGGTAGTAGGCCTGCAGGAGAAGTCCGAAAAAGAGGCCCGACAGCAGGATGACGGTCATTGGTCTGTAGAGAAGCCTCACCAGTGGCGCAAGTATGAAGAGAAGGATCAGGACATAGAGCCATGCGAACAGATACCACATATGGTCAAAGGTATAGGAGTAATCGTATACGACTTTTCCGGAGTTGAACATGAAAAAGGTGAAGAACTCGCCGGGATTAAACTTGTCGGAAAACCACGCATAGATCGTCTCGCCGCCCCGTGTGATCCTGTACAGAAGAGAATAGAGAGTATATGCGATCCAGACAAGTGCCGTCACTCCCGCGGCGCGGACGATCCGCTTTTTTACGATGCGTCTGATACCCGCCGGATCCGGAATGCCGCCCCTGAAAAGGAAACGTCCGCTGACCGCAAAGAAGAGCGGCACGGCAAACCTCGCAAGTGCGGAGACCGCCTCTCCGAAGCGTCCGGGAAAGGGGCAGTGGATAAAGACGACCATAAAGGCGGCGACGGCCTTGGCGGCCTGAAGTGTTCTGTTCTCGGCGGGCGGGGCAGAGATCATTCGTATCTTAAAGCCTCAATGGGACTCATCTTTGCGGCCCTGTGTGCGGGATATATACCAAAGAAGAGACCTATGGAGGTGGATATCAGGACCACCAGCGCCACATCGGACAGAAGGATCTTCGGAGGGAAGTTCATGAATTTGGAGACTATGAAGGTCAGTCCATAGCCTGCTATCATACCGAGTATACCGCCTATCAGGGTAAGCAGTGCGGATTCGAACAGAAACTGGATTAGTATAGATCCGGTGCGCGCGCCCAGAGCCTTGCGTATGCCGATCTCCCTTGTGCGCTCCGTGACGGAGACGGTCATGATATTCATGACGCCTATTCCGCCGACTATGAGAGATATGGCGGCTATAAGTGTAACGACCATGGTGGCTATGTTCAGTATCTTGTTAAATGTTTCAAGCATGCTGGCAAATGACTGGATGCTTACGGCCTTCTGTCCCCTCAGTCCCAGCATGTTCTCCGCAAGGCGCTTGGCCTTCAGTGCCACTTCATCCTGTTTTCCGGGTTCGGGAAATACCGTAAAGGACTGGATGTTTTCCCCGGGCAGGGAGAAGCCCTGGGTCAGGAGAGTATGGGGTGTGTATACATTTATGTACTGCCACAGCTCGCCGGCGCTCACGGATTTCCATGCATCACTGATCGACTCCTCGTCGGACTCGATGAGCCCCACGACGGTTATGGTTTTGGTGATGCCGTTTATCGTCGCGTCAAAGGTCATGCCCACGGCATCCATACTCCTGAAAAGCAGGATGGCAGCAGACTGTGTCATGACACCTACGGGACTGGCAGACGCCACATCCGACTCGGTGAAGAATCTGCCGTCCGCAAGTTTTTCGGTCTGGGAGTGGATTATGGTCTCGTTGCCGCCCGTGATGTTTGCGGACAGATCGTTTTTGGCCTTTGCCTGACCGTAGCCGGATATCTGCGGTGACGCCCCGTAGGCCTCCGGTATCTGCTCGCCGATCTGTTTTACTTCTTCTGCGGTCAGGTATCTGTCGGTCTTTTTCGCATCGATGTTGATCGTGACCCCGCCGGACTGCAGTTCGTCCAGTTCCCCGCCGATGGTATGCTTCATGCCGTTGCCTATCGCCAGTATTGTGATAACGGAGGATATGCCTATGATGATGCCCAGCATTGTAAGAAGCGATCTCGCCTTGTTGTCAAGTATGCTTGAAAATGCGCTCTTAAAGTATTCCACGGCAGCCTCCTCAATATCTCAGCGCGTCTATCGGACGCATTTTGGCGGCTTTTCTGGCGGGGTGTATGCCGAAGAAGAGGCCGATACTTATGGAAAAGACCGTGGCCATCAGTACTATGGAGGGCTTGACCAGAAGATCCAGCTCAAGGAGATAACAGGCCACTGCCGCGATGCTTATCCCTAAGATTATGCCCACGATGCCGCCGAGGAGGGATATGATCGAGGCCTCGGCAAGAAACTGTACGAGGATCGAGCCTGTCCTGGCGCCGATGGATTTGCGTATGCCTATCTCCCTTGTGCGCTCGGTGACGGAGACCAGCATGATGTTCATGACGCCGATGCCGCCCACCAGCAGCGAGATGGCCGCGACAAAGGACATAAAGGCAGTGATCGCGGACATGATGGTATCTATCTGGCCTGATACATCGGACATGGACATGGATATGATGACATCATCCTCCGTGATGCCGTGCCTCTTTTTGAGAAGCCGGACGGCTTTATTGGTAGTCTCGTTTACAACGCCGTTATCGGAGAATAATATCACCTGGTTAAATCCTGTGGCCTTCACGTTGAACGCATCAGCGTAGGCGGTATACGGAAGCTCGATAAATGCAATGTAATCTTCAAGCTCATCGAGCATGGTGAGGATCGCTTTGCTGTAATTCTCTCTTATGCCGATGACGGTGAAGGGCTTGGTCATACCATTGACAGCGATATCCACGGTATTTCCGACCACATTGTCTGTTCCGAAGAGCTTCTCCGCATCTCTTTTCATAAGCACGCACACTGCCGCGTGCGAGTCCACATCTGCACGGCTGAAGTAGCGGCCTTTATAGATCTTATTGGAGGAGTAATCCTTGAGGGCCTCCGTGCCTGCGGTAAAATTGGCATCGACGCTTGCGCGTCTGCCCGATAGCACGCAGAAACCTTCTATGTCATAAGTAGCGCCGTGAACTCCCGTGAGTTCATCGGTGAGGAAACTCAGATCTTCGGGGGTGAATACCTCGCTGGTCGAGGTTTCGTCAATATAGAGTATGGACATATTGGCTGAAAAGCCGCTGACTTCTCTCTGAACATACGCCGTGAGACCGTCACCTACGGTCAGGACCGCGATGACGGAGGCGATGCCGATGATTATGCCGAGCATGGTAAGAGCCGTGCGCAGCCTGTTGCTGCGTATGTTCTTGATCGCGCTGGATATGTACTCTAAAAAAGCACCCATCGATCAGCCGACGGAGAGTGACAGAGCCACAGGAGCGCCGTCCGTCATGGTATCCGTATCGGAGGTGATCAGCTGATCACCTTCTGACAGACCCTCCCTGATCTCAGCCATGGTGCTGGTAGTGATACCGACTGTCACATTCTGTCTTACGGATGTTCCGTCCTTATACAGATACACAAAGTCGCCGTCCGCATCGGAGCCGACAAATTCGTAGGGTATTACTATCACGTCATCTGCCTTGTTTGTGTGGATCTTATTGCTGGCTTCGACTCCGAGCACCAGCTCGGCATCCGGGTTTTTGATCTCAATGACGGCATTCACAACGGGCACTCCGCTTGCGTTTTTGACTGCGGTACCCGAGATTTTGCCGACGGTACCGGAATACTCATGTCCGTTGACGGTTATGTCGACTGATTGACCGGTCTTGATCCTGTTCATATCGGCCTTGGCTATCTGAATGTCGACTTCGATATCCTCAGTGCTGGCTACGGATACCATGCGGGTGCCTTTTGTGACAGTCATGCCTTCGTTTACGGTCACTTCAGTTACTACTCCGGCGAAATCAGCCCTCACACCCTTCTCGGCCTCTTCGACATCCGAAATGGTATCGTCCGCGCTGAGCTCGGCCAGCTCCTTCTGCGCGTCCATTGCCTTCTTTTCACCGGAGGTGAGTCTTGACATCTCGGCGCTCTTTTGTCCCTGAAGAGTCGCGGATTCCTCGTTGAGAGCAGTGATCTCGCGCTGCCATTTCTCGATCTCGGGGTCGTGCTGAAGCGCGTATTGCTTGTCGGCAATGGATTTCTGCACGGCAAGAGCCATCTGCTGGTTCTCCTCGGAGGCATATACATTGCTGTCACCCTCGCCGTTCTGGAGTCTTGTGAGATAATCCAGGTTTACTTCCGCATCACCGTCATTCTGTTCATTCCAGGCGGCAGTATAGGCGGCTTCTGCCGAATCGGCTATGCCGTTCTGGTTGATGTCGAGGGCCACTTCCTGAAGCTCGGTGAGAGTTCCGCTCATCCTGTCCGTTTTTTCCTGGATCTTATAGTTGATGGCATCGATCTCTTTTACGATCTCATCCAGTCTGTTGTTGATGTCATGGATACTGTTGCCTCTGAGCACATCCGTTGCTTTGGCGTTCTTTTCCATGGTGCCGCTGTAGCTGCCCTCGGCCTGTTCCACGTTGAGCTCGGCCTGCCTCTTTGTAAGAGCCAGCTCGTCCGCGTCATAATCTATGATAAGGTCTCCTTTTTTGATCCGGTCGCCTGTTTTTACGGGAACAGAATTTATCGTGGCGGTCAGGTCTGCGTAATAGGTCTTGTTTGTCGAAGCGGTGACGGTGCCGCTGATGGTGACGGTCTCTTCAATGCTGCCTTTTGTGACCTCCGCGGTCTCCACCTGCATGGGTGCGCTGCCGGCCATGCGGCTTTTTATTATGAAATAGATGACGGCCACGACAATGAGAGCCAGTATTATCCATCTGACCACGTGCTTTTTCTTTTTGCCCGGCACATAGGCGGGGGTGTCGTCCGAAAGCTCGGCATCATCCGCCGCGACTATATCTGTTGTGGTTTCGGAGCTTTCCTTATCCTCGGGCTCCGGCGGGGCGTCTTTGCCGTCTGCACCGGTGCCGGATTCTTCCTCACCTGCGGGAGTATCGACAGTGATCACACTTTCTTCGGTTTTGTCAGTCTTTGATTTCTTCTTAAAAATATCCGGTTTTTTCATGATCCTTATTCCTTATATCTGTATCTGTTTTTTATGCTGCAAAGCTTTCGGAGGCTCCTGATCTTTTCCGCTGTGACAGGGGGGTCAGCCTTCCTGAGCAGTATTTATGACATCGCTTTTTATCTTTCCGTCGCTTATGGTGATTATGCGCTTTGCCTGAGCGGCGATACCCGGGTCGTGAGTGATCAGGATAACGGTCCGCCCCTCGGAGTGAAGGCGCTTTATTATCTCTATTATCTCCCGGCTCGAACCCGAATCCAGATTGCCGGTGGGCTCATCCGCGAGAAGGATCGGCGGCGCCTGGGCGATGGCCCTTGCTATGGCGACGCGCTGCTGCTGGCCGCCCGACATCTCCTGCGGCTTGTGATCCATGCGGTTTGCGAGTCCCACACGGGAGAGAGCATTTTTTGAGAGTTTCAGACGTTCCTTCTTGGCGACACCGCGGTATGTCAGGGGGAGCTCCACATTTTCAAGCGCCGTCAGGGACTGTATGAGATTGAATCCCTGAAAGATGAAGCCGATCTCCATATTGCGCACATCCGACTGTTCATTGTCGCTCATATGCGACACATCCATCCCGTGGAGTCTGTAGATCCCGGCTGTCGGTGTGTCAAGACAGCCCAGTATGTTCATGAGGGTACTTTTTCCGGAGCCGGACTGTCCGATTATGGCCACAAATTCTCCCTTGTCTATGGAGAGACTGACTCCATCGAGAGCACGAACCTCATTCTCGCCCGGATTATAGATTTTGCTTACGTTTATGATTTCGACCAGTTTGCTCATGGGTAAAGAGTATAGCACATAGGGAGGAGTTCGTCACGCACGAAACATATGATTTTATTGAGAATTTAGAATCTCCATCATCTCCCGGATCATATCCTCGTCCTTGAGTCTGAACAGTATCTCGACACGGCGGGACGCCTCGGCATCCACTTCGCCCTTGTCATCAAGCACGGGGCTTGAGTATGACCGGCCGCTGGAGGTGACAACCTTTCTCAGATCCTCCAGCTCTTTCTCTGTCAGGATCTTACTCTTGTCGGCGAGGCAATAGGAGGCTACGGAATATGCCCTCTTCTGGGACAGATCGAGGTTATACAGATAACCGCCGCTTGTATCGGTATGTCCCTCTATTATGATCTCCGAAATGTAATCTCTGTACTCGTCGCCGAGCAGGATCTTGACATATCGGGGAAGGAACTCATCAAGGAATTCTTTGCCCGAGTCCTTGAGCGACGACTGGCTGTAGGAGAAGAGTATGCTGGACTGGAAGGTTATGGCACCGGTCTGTTCATCCACGGCAAGTTCCAGGCCAGAGTCGTCAAATTCCGCCTTGAGCGCTTCGACCATGGCGCTCCTCACGCCGATTATGCGGTCGAGCTTGGCCTGCTGGGATGCCATAAGGGATTCGAGTTCCGACAGAAGGATATGCTGCTGCTTCAACTCATCCTCCTGGGTGGCAAGCCTGTCCTGCTGGGCTACGAGCTGCTCTCTGGCGGCGTTCAGTTCCTCTTCCTGAAGAGCAAGGGCCTTCTGCTGCTCGTCAAGAATGAGACTCTGGGTGGCAACGGTTTCCTGTTCTTTCTCCAGTGCGTCGGTCTGAACCATGAGCTCCTGCTCCTTGCCGAGGAGCTGTCTCTCCTTGTCGTCATACTGAACCTGGGCTCTGAGCATCGTGACCGCTATAATGAGTACAAATGTCAGAAGGAGACCGGCCATCATATCGGAGTAGGACAGCCAGTATGTCGTCTCTTCGTCGTTTCCTCTTCTTTTTCCGCGATATCTGCGCGCCATATATCTCCTACTTCTTTCCGAACAGGGCGGTGTTCCTGTCCTTCGGCGTACCCTTTGCCGACTGGTCGATCCTTCTGATGGTCTCGAGGAGTGAGTCGTTAAGGCGTTCGATCTGTGCCCTCACGTCCTGAAGGACTTCACGCACATCGTCATATGCGGCAGAATAACTGTAGGGCAGCTGCTTGGTCATATCTTCAAGACTGCCGACAATAACCGTGACGTGTCTGTCCACGGCGGCAAAGGCCTCCTTGATGGCGGACAGGGAGTCTCCGGTGACCGCGGGCAGCTGTTCGATCTCGGCCTTCATTTCTGCGATCAGCCGTTGTTGGTCTTCAAGCCAGTCGGTATAGCGCGCAGCCTGCTCCGAGGTGCCTCTCAGCATGGTCTCAAGGCGGTCTGCATTGCGCTCCTGGAAGGCGCAGGTCTCTTTGAGGGCGCGGGCAAGCTGATCAAATGCGTCGCCCATAGCGGCGTTCATCTGATCTATAAAGGCATCCACAATGGTCCTGAGCGCCTCCACCTGGTTCTTCTCGGCTCCCTCCGCAAAGCGCTCGAGCGTTCTGTCAAATCTGGCAAACTGAGGCTCCATGAGCTCCGACATGGACTCCGCAAGAGTCTGTGAGATCGTTCTTCCGAGTTCGTTGATGGCGTTAACCTGCTGTCTGCCGGTTTCCAGCAGCAGATTCATGCCGTCTGTTTCGGCATCGGGAAGAACATAGTCATGGAACATGCGCAGGAATTCTTCTATTGCTGCCTCAAGCTCCGCGTGTTTTCTTTTGCTCACATAGTTGAAAACAAGAGAAAAGACCATACCGTATATGGAGGTGTGGAATGCGACCTTGATGCCGGACATGAGCGGCGCAATGCTCCCCGTTATTTCCTCCGTGGATCCCGTCGCAAAGTTCTGAAGGCCGAAGGAGAGTCCTATAAAGGTGCCGAGTATCCCAAGACCTGTGAGAGCGCCGGGGATCTGATTTGTCAGCGGGCGGTGCGTTATATCGTCAGCCATGTCGGAGTTGATATAGTCCTCAATGTCGCAGCGGTATACGTTTATTCCCATGGAGCGGAGTCTCTCGGACTCCCGGACGAACTCCCTGTAGCGCTTATCCGTCTCATATTCGAGAAACAGCCTTTCGCTGCTCGTGCGGTAACTGTTCCAGAGAAAATCCTGGGAATTCAGCGCATCGTTTTTTATCCTCTCACAGGCGCGCTTGAGGTCGACGATGGTCCTGTTTGCCGGGAAAAAGGATGATGCCTCGCTGCTTATGAAGATCAGGGCAACAATGGCAAACATCGAGAGATTGACGGCGATGGTCACGGGATCGGGATCATCCGCCGAAAAGAAGTTGAGCCAGACACAGACGAGAGCCATGATCACAAAGACCAGTGTCAGCATCCATTCGTACCATTTTCTTCCGCGCATAGGCAGCTCCTTTTATTCTATCAGTCCGTATTTTTCGGCTATTTTAATGAGATCGTGCGTCTCTTTGGGCGTCAGGTTCTTTTTGGCGAAACGCTCGAGCTTCTCCTCGTCGCCTTCCGAGAAGGCCTTGACCATTTCACTCAGTGTGTCCGCCGACATATGGTTTTCGACGATGTCTGCGATCCGGTTTCTGTCGCTTTCGGTCATCTCTCCGAGAAGCTCGTTTACTTCACTGAACTCACTGTCTTCGCCGTCCTCGGAAAGCGTTTCCGCTGAGGCAGTGATCCCGCTTATTATCCTGTCGGTCGCCTGCCTTGAAATATTCCGCTTAAAGGTTTTGTTATTGGTCAGCACAAAAAAGACCGCACAGAGAACGGTGGCCGCCGCAAAGGCGAGTACTATTAGTATGCGTATCACGATCTCCGGTATATCGGTTTTTTTGTATTCTTTCACAGGCTTTCGTTTCCATTCAGAAGCAGGCAGGGTTCCCTGTTCATGACCGCCCGGATATAATCCGCCGAATCCTCAAGCTCCCTCTTAAAGGCCATACCGCCAAGCAGCAGATCTATTCTGTGGATATCGGATCCGGAGGTCTGGGGAAAGTCATGTTCCAGAGCATACTCCTTCGCTTTCACATCAAATTCGGGATTATTGTGTGAGCGGCTTAAGGCACAGGAGTGAGTCGCGTTCACGGTTTCAACGGCATCCGTATATTCCGGGAAAAGACGCACCGATGGTATATAAGCTTCCTCTCTGAACGGGTGGCAGTGGACGACCATACCGCCGTCTTCGTGAACCAGTTCAAACTGTTCTTCTATGGTGCAGTCGCGTATCTCCGGGTGGGCCAGCAGCCATTCTTTGGAGAGGCCGTTGATAAGAAATTCCGTTCCTTTGTAGCAGGCCTCCCAGCCGAAAAAAACTTTGAGACCTATGCGGTCGCCCTCGGCACGCGCATGTTCATAGCCCCGGCAGAATGCGTTCACCCATTCGGTCCAGGGGAGGCTTCTGTTGACAGCTGTGTTTCCGTATACAAAATGATCTGTTACGATTATGCCCGTATATCCGGCCTCCTTGCAGGCTCTTGCCATATCGGCACCGGAGGAGCGGCCGCACAGACTGGCTTCGCAGGTGTGGAGATGCGTCTCGTATACATAAGGATATTCAGGGTTTGTTTTTAGTCTTTGTATTTTCATGACGATTTATTGTATCATGAAAATATAGATATTGTCTTAATAAATATATAAGATATTTGTAACCACCGGAGGATATGTTATTATGGAGATATACGGACTGCAGAAACTCACCCTGCTCGATTATCCCGGACTTACGGCGTGTACGGTTTTTCTCGCGGGATGCGATCTCAGATGTCCCTTCTGCCACAACTACGAACTTGCAGTCCGCGTATCCGAACCGGTCATGGACGAGGAAGATCTGACAGAGTTCCTGGGCCGCAGAAAGGGACTGCTGGACGGTGTCGTGTTCACCGGCGGAGAACCCTGTCTCTCCCCGGGGCTCCCGGCTCTTATGGGGAAGGTGAAGGATATGGGATTTCTGGTCAAGCTCGACACCAACGGCATGCATCCCGTAATCCTGGAAGAACTCATATCGGATGGACTTGTGGATTATGCCGCGATGGATATAAAGAACAGTCCCGGTAAATATGCGGTTACGGCGGGTCTGCCTGATAAAGCAATAGACATGGATGCGCTCAGACGAAGCATAGGCCTGATAAAACAGCTCGGGGAAAAAGGGGAATTCAGGACAACAGTGGTGGCCGGATTCCACGAGGAGAGTGATTTTGAGGCCATAGGACAGGAGCTGGATGGCGCATTTCAGTACTTTCTGCAGCCGTTCGTTGACCGGGACACCGTACCTGACAGGGATCTTCGCGCACCGGATATCGAAGAACTGCATAAATACGCCGAAATTGCGAAAAAATTTATTAAGAATGTTGAAATACGCGGACTTTGAACACCAAATCTTGTAGAAGGCAAATTATACAATACAATATATTGACACAAAGAAAATCATATGATATTGTTGATGGGTGCGCTAAACTGTGAGTTCCGCGTGTGCAAATGAAGTTTTTTCGGTATATGAGGAGGTAAAAATGTACCAGGTTGTTAAGAGAGACGGTTCCGTTACTGATTTTGATATCAGCAAGATAAGCGCTGCCATAACCAAGGCTTTTGACGCGCTCGAAAAGCACACGCACCCGGGGATCGTTGATCTGATCTCACTTAGAGTTACCTCCGATTTTGAAGACAAGATCAAGGATGACCGCATCTGCGTTGAGGATATTCAGGACAGCGTTGAGAAGGTATTGTCCGAGTGCGGCTATGTTGATGTTGCGAAGGCGTATATTCTCTACCGCAGACAGCGCGAGAAGGTAAGGAATGTTCAGGCGACACTTGTCGACTATAAGGATCTGGTCAACAATTATCTTAAGATAAATGACTGGCGCGTAAAGGAAAATTCCACCGTGACATATTCCGTCGGCGGTCTGATCCTTTCCAATTCGGGAGCCATTACGGCCAATTACTGGCTGAGCGAGGTCTATGACGACGAGATCGCGCAGGCTCACCGCAGCGCGTCAATTCATCTTCACGATCTTGCCATGCTCACCGGATACTGTGCCGGCTGGAGCGTCAAGCAGCTGATCCAGGAGGGACTGGGCGGAGTACCGGGAAAGATCACATCCTCTCCCGCGTCACATCTCTCAACGCTCTGCAACCAGATGGTCAATTTCCTCGGGATCATGCAGAACGAGTGGGCCGGTGCACAGGCATTTTCTTCCTTTGATACCTATCTGGCACCCTTTGTCAAAATCGACAATCTCTCCCAGGCGGAGGTGAAGCAGTGCATTCAGTCCTTTATCTACGGCGTGAACACGCCAAGCAGGTGGGGTACGCAGGCGCCTTTCACCAACATCACTCTTGACTGGACGGTGCCGGCTGATCTTAAGAACCTTCCCGCCATCGTAGCCGGAAAGGAGACAGATTTTACCTACGGCGACTGCCAGCGTGAGATGGACATGGTAAACAAGGCCTTCATCGAGATCATGATCGAGGGAGATGCCAACGGACGCGGATTCCAGTATCCCATTCCCACATATTCCATAACCAAGGATTTTGACTGGACAGAGACCGAAAACAACAAGCTTCTTTTTGAGATGACTGCCAAGTACGGCACACCGTATTTCTCAAATTATATCAATTCCGACATGGAGCCCAGCGATGTGCGTTCAATGTGCTGCAGGCTGCGTCTCGATCTGAGAGAACTCAGAAAGAAGTCCGGCGGCTTCTTCGGCTCGGGAGAGTCCACGGGATCCATCGGTGTGGTCACGATCAACATGCCGAGGATCGCATATCTTGCTGAGAACGAGGAGGATTTCTACAAGAGGCTTGACCGTCTCATGGACATAGCGGCGAGAAGTCTTAAGACCAAGAGGACCGTTATCACAAAGCTTCTGGATCAGGGACTTTATCCGTATACCAAGAGATATTTGGGCACATTTGCAAATCATTTCTCCACGATAGGTCTTGTGGGAATGAACGAGGCCGGCCTCAATGCAAAATGGATCGGCGAGGATCTTACCCATGAGAAGGCACAGGAATTTGCCAAGGACGTGCTGAATCATATGCGCGAGCGTCTGTCGGATTATCAGGAGAAATACGGAGATCTGTACAATCTGGAGGCGACTCCCGCGGAATCCACAAGCTATCGCTTCGCGAAGCACGACAGGGAGCAGTTCCCCGATATCATCACGGCAAATATGGACGGTACTCCTTACTATACCAATTCCTCGCATCTGCCGGTGGGCTTTACCGAGGATGTTTATACAGCACTGGATGTGCAGGATGAGCTTCAGACCCTTTATACTTCCGGTACGGTGTTCCATGCATTCCTGGGCGAGAAGCTGCCTGACTGGAAGGCAGCTGCGGGTCTCGTCCGCAAGATCGCCGAGAACTACAGGCTCCCCTATTATACGATGTCGCCTACCTATTCCATCTGCCGCGAGCACGGATATCTCTCCGGAGAGCAGAAGGTGTGTCCGCACTGCGGGCAGAAAACTGAGGTCTACAGCCGTATCACCGGTTACTACAGACCTGTTGCCAACTGGAACGACGGCAAGGTTCAGGAATACGCCGACCGCAAGACATACAATATCGGCGCTTCGGTGCTCACCCATCAGGGACCTGCCGCTGAGGAAAAGAAGATCGCCAGTGCGAACAAGCAGGCCGGATTCTCCGCGAACAGCGAGGATGATCTTGAGAACGCGAGCATCATGCTCTTCAAGACCAGCACCTGCCCCAACTGCAAGATCGCGACAGCGCTGCTTGACAAGGCCGGTGTGGATTACAGGATGATCAATGCAGAGGAGAAACCTGAACTGGCAAAGCAGTTCAGCGTAATGCAGGCTCCCACACTCATAATACGTGAGGACGACGGCTTTACCGCATATCCGGGTGTATCTGATATAAGAGGATGGCTGGCCAAGCAGGCCACTGCGTGAAAGTGAAGAAAAAGCGATATGATTAGCAGAAAGCCGGCACCAGCGTGCCGGCTTTCTGCATCTATCTTTTTTTCAGCAGCGATCTTCTGATCCGGTTGTATGCGCCTGTCGTCAGAGGATGGGTCGCGAGCAGATGCCTCAGCGGCTGGAGAGTGAGTATCATGTATGCTCTGTATCTGAATCTCTGGGATCCCGTGAAGTAAATGCGGGTTATCTCTTTGTGCTCATCGGCGGAGATCTTTCTGCCTTCCGGCGATTCCGAGAAGCCGCCTCCTTCGTAATCGCATATTACGATATCCATGGAAGAGGTCTTTTCTCCTCTTTTGAGGACACATCTCAGGAAGTGTTCATAATCCGCCCGCACGCGCCATCTTATATCGAAGTGCTCCTCGGACAAAAGCGCGGCGTCATAAAGAATAGCCTGATGATTCGGTACATTCCTGAAGCAGGCAAAGGCGTCCATATACGGGGCGACACCAAGTCTCTGTCCCGTCAGGGTTTCGATGATCTCGCCGTAGTATATTTTTGCCCCGTTACCCTCACTGATGCTGCGCTCGATGAGAGCGGACACGTTTTCAAGAACGTTTTTGTCGTGAAACAGATCACCGCAGTTGAGGAACAGCACGTATTCCGATCCGGGGATGAGTCCGCGGGTATTTTCGGATCCGCGGTTACCAATAGAAGCCGTCAGGGCCTGATTCATTCCGTCATATATACCTTTATCAGCAGATGAGATCCATTCTATCCGCGGATCGTCAAAATGCGCTCTGGCGTTTTCAAACGATCCGTCAGAGGAGCAGGCATCTTTTACTATTACTCTGAAATCTGCATTCTGCTGCGAGAGAATGCTTTCGAGAGTGGCAGAGAGTCTGTCTCCGGCGTTATAAGCGACCACTATCACAGTAAAGAACATGTTCAATACCCTGTGTCGGAGAGAATGGGCGGCATCTCGTGGAAGAAGAAGGTCTGATAGGGAAGAATCCTGAAGCCGTCATCACCTGCGTGCATCATGGTATGCAGGAAGAAAACAGCACATACCACCAGGACTGCACCTGTTGCAATGCGCTTTTTGGGTCCGGGTTCCATTCGGCTTACCAGTGCGGGTATGTAAAGAATATGTGTAAAGGTCAGATAATAGCCTATTCGTGAAACAACGGGAAGATAGTAGAAAAACACGTAGAGGAACAGGGCAAGAAGGTTGCAGTGGCAGTAGAATCTCCGGGAGATATCATCATCCTCACCGGAACGGTTACCGAGGATGCTGCCGCGATCGAGGATGATCGCGAGAACAAGTACGGCGGCGCACCTGGCTATACTCATCAGGCTTCCTTCGCCGCCTGCCGCCAGACCGGTTTCTTTGTAGGTGGGATAGAGAGCCAGCATGACGCTTAATACCTGGGGGCGCAGTATCAGCCCCAATGCGCCTGTGCAGACCAGGATCGCAAGATGCCACCGCTTGTATACCATCATTGCGGCCGGGTAGAACAGCAGAACTATCAGGGCGGATTTGTGAAAACAGGCTGCGATGACAACGAGCAGCAAAAAGCGTGGTATATCCCTTTTAAGCAGATAATATATCGAGCATGCGGCAAGAGCCAGGGCCAGATAATAGCGGACCGTGTTGATCGACTGGAAATAGTAACCGAGAGTGATGAACATTAAAAAGCCCGGGAAAAAGGACACAGAGAGTCTGTCTATTGCAAAGAGGAAGCCGGCCACTGTTATCAGGGCCATCACCGCAAAGCAGAACAGGAAATTCTCATAGCCGAACAGGCGGAAGGTAAGCCAGGCCAGAAAATTGAAACCGGGTTCCGTGGGCACATACGAACCAAAGCGTGCCAGATGCATGAATTCCACATATTTGGCATAGTCGTTGCCCACGTTTATCCTGAAGGCCTGTACAAGAAACAGCGCGGTGAATATACCTGCGGTCGATACCGTGCTGACCAGGGCTTTGCGCGATGCCATACCGTTTTGCGCGGGGCAGCACAGGATATCACGCTCTCTCTTTGAAAGGGATAAGATGGAGAGAAGTATCACCGCAGTTGTCATGGAAAGATAGACGATCATCGCATTCCCTCTATCATAAGTGAGAGAGAAGGAAGAAAACGCCTGCCCTGCAGCCATTCCTTCCGCTTTCGGAAGAGAAAGTAAATACTCATAATGGGAGCAAAATGTCCGTACAGAGAGCGGTATAGCCGGCCTCTGTCCCTGAAGTATTTATCATCAAAACCTCTGAACCAGGTTGATTCCCTGTCTGATTCGCGCCCCAGACAGACCGGCATGTGATAGATCCGGACTCCTTTTCTTAACAGATCCCTAAGAAACAGAGAATCCTCTCCAGCGGCATATTTCGCGCCTCCGCCGAAGAGAAGGGAAAACCAGACGTTGGCATTAAGCCATGCGTCCGTGCGCATCGCGATACTGTATGCGGGATAGCGCCCGCAGTTGTAAAAGCGCACACGTCCGTATGAACCGGAATGATAGGTTGAACGGCCTGTTGACTGCTCGACATTGAACAACAGAACATCCGCTTCGGGATGGGCTTCAAATGCGTTTATCACTGCATCTGCATAGCCGTCCTTATACACGATATCTTCGTCGCCTATGAGGAAATACGGAGTATCCACTTCCAGCAGTCCCGTGTTTCTTGATCTTCCCACTCCGCGACCGGTTGAGGATATGATGCGGATATTGTGATCTTCATGGGTGATATCGCGTACCACGTTCTCGTCACATTGATTTACTATCACGGCATCACAGCCGATGTTCATGCGCGCGGGAAGAGTGTCCGCGTTTTCGTTCAGCGCGGATATCACGTGCGTGAGAAGCTTCAGATCCCGGTCTGCCGTCATAGTCTGAATCCGTACAGAATTCTCAGATGATCGAGATCTGCATCATAGAATATGATCCCTGCTATATCCGCCTCTCTGGTATTAAGTCCGGAGATGAGATGGTCGGCATACGCACAGATCCTTCTGCCAGACGGGATGCACAGGAGAACCTTTCCGCCGCGGTCGACGTCGGCGGGCTGATCGCCTGAATAAAACGAGCATTTACCGTCAAGGAAATGCTCTCCCAGTATGTCCGTCAGGATCCCGCAGACGTGGTGGCCGGTGTCTTTTGCGGGATCGGCAGCGATTAGGGCGATATGACCGCCATCCGAAAGGACGGTACTGCAAGCCTTGGAGAGCTCGCTTTCGAGTCTTGACCGCAGATCGTCGTTTCGCGCATGCAGTCTGCTCCGGTCTGACGGAAGAGTGCCAAGCACTCTTATGCCGAATCTCCTCTCGCACATCTCGGGTTCATAACAAGCATCATCCGAGGCATGCCACAAAAGGATCATGAATATGCTCAGGATCAGGCCTGTTATGGCGCCCAAAAGTGCGGCCTGTCCTGTGTGATCTGCGCTTACAAGCAGCACTGCCGGAGATATCTCCAAAAGCCGGATCTTGAGGAAGACCGGATTGGAGTCGCCATATGCGGTCAATGCGCCGGTGAGAGCTTCCAGTATGGCGTCTGCGGTCTCTCTGTCATGATCTGTTACGGTGAGCATCATCAGGCGCAGATCCGAGGGGAGCTTCACCGTCATCGATGACTGTACGCGGGCACGGGTGATATAGGCATCATCCATGGGCCCGGGTTTCAGGATCAGTTCATCATTCTCAATAGTTGCAGTGGTTCCGTCCGAACGGATCACTTCGGGATCAGTCTGTGAGATATCGGTGAGGCCTTTTTCATAGAGTGTATTCATGACATATCCCATGATCTCCTCATCGGTCATGAGATCCTTCCAGGTCCATGCATTGTAGTAATCCATGGCATTGCCCGCGGCATCGGCGGAAAACTCAAGATATAACCTCGCGCCTGCCGCATATTCCCTGGCGGGGCCGAATATCGTGTGGGCACAGAAATAGGAGACCGCACCTATGACGGCACATACAGCGCACGCCGCTGCAGGCAGATACCAGTGTTTAAGGAGCCTCAGATAATAACTGCGCAGGTAGATCCGGCTGTCGTTATTTGTTCTGCTTTGTGTTATAGTGTCCTGCTTCATTTTGTCTCTCCGTGAGCTGCTGTTATCTGTCCCTCGTCGACACCCTCCGTTGCATCGGGTGTGAACAGTATCTTCAAGGTGAGGAGCATGAGCTTTAGATCGAGCCATATTGAGTAGTTCTCGATATAGGTGAGATCAAGCTTCAGCTTATCATAAGGAGTGGTGTTGTACTTACCGTACACCTGTGCATATCCGGCGAGGCCGGCCTTTACCTGTGTGCGGAATATGAACTCCGGCATGATCTTTACATATTCGTCGATTATCTCAGGACGTTCGGGTCTGGGGCCGATAAAGGACATTTCGCCCTTGAGGATATTGAACAACTGGGGAAGCTCGTCTATCCTGACGGCACGGATCACCTTCCCCACCGGTGTTATGCGCGCGTCGTTTTTGCTGGCGAGGCGTGCTACTCCGTCTTTTTCCGCATCGGTATACATACTCCTGAATTTGAGTATCTTAAACCGGCGCATTCCCTTTGTGCACCGGACCTGCTTATAGAGGACGGGTCCCTTGTCGGTGCAGAATACGAGTATTGCGGTGACGAGCATTATGGGAGAGGTGATGACTATAAGGATCAGGGAGAAGATGATATCCACAATCCGCTTCATGAACAGCTGCTCTATCCGGATGGGCTGTTCCCTTATCAGGAAGATGGGAGTGTCGAACAGGTGCATCTGTTCGGAACCTCTCACGAGAACGTCGGAGATCTTGGGAGAGGTGTATATCCGTATGTTCTTGCCGTAGCAGTATTTGAGCAGCAGATTTCTCTCGGAGGTGGGTACATCCCATATGACCATGGCGTCATATGAACCGTCCTCATAAAGCTTTTTGACCGCTTCAACACCCATGGATATATCCGCCAGAGTACCTATGGTATATTTGTCCTTCCTTGTGGAGAATTTCATTATTATTTCCTCGGAAGGATGGCTGCCGTGGACGAGCATGAGCCTGCGCGGCGGGAAGATCCGCCGGTAGATCGCGTCTGCAGCAAGTATCCACAAAAGGGTCACAGCAAGCTGTATCAATGTCAGCAGAAGGTAGGGAGACACTTCCGCGATCCAGTTTCTCATAAGGGATATCTGCAGATATGTGATCACATTGACCATAAGGAGAGCGAATATCTGTGAAAAGAACAGATCCATCGCCTTCAGATAGCCTATCTTCAGACCGCCGTAGGTAGAAAGGAAAAACAACAGCAGCACAAAATAGATGAAAAGTATCAATATATGTCCGCGAACATAGAACTTCAGTCCTTCCGCGTAGTAGATCACCCCGTTCACCGTGAAGCGTCTCATCCTTACAGTGGGATAGAGGCGCGAAAACCAGAACCAGGCGTAGGTCGCGGAAAGCAGCACCACGTCTATGAATGACAGGAGCAGGACTATGCATCTTTTGATGTTTTCTCTCCGTGGATTCATCATGTTATCTATATTCTCCGTAAAGAAGCCCTGACAGCCCAGCCGACCATGCAGAGACAGCTCCGGGACACAGACAGGCGGGCGACCTTGCGGTACAGCTGCCAGATGCGTCTGACAGCTGTTCGCTTATTCGATGACAGAGACTTCGCCGGCCTTCTGTATATCGTGAGCACGCTGTCCAGTCCCTGGGCATTTGTACCGGACATCAGTATCCTCCACCAGGTGGCGGTATCCTCGCTCTCTATCTTCTGCATCAGGATCTTTTCACGATCGATCTTTCTGAGATCGAACATAACAGTCGAGGTGAAGATTATGGTGCGGGTGAGAGCATGTTCAAAATCCAGCACGGAGGGGACATGAACGATCCTTCCGGTGCCGTTTGCGTTTTCATCGCCGAACTCATATGCCGTAAAAGCGAAGGCTTCCCCTCTGTCTGAGAGAAAGGAGGTCTCGAGGAAGAGCTTCTCCGGCATCCATATGTCATCCGCGTCAAGAAAGGCCAGATACCTTCCGGCTGCGGCTTTTATCCCGACATTTCTTGCTCCGGCGGCGCCTCTGTTTTCCCTGAGTCTGAGCAGAACGATCTCTCCGGTTCCCTTGTCGCTCTCCAGGCGCTCGAAGGGATTTTCCCTTTCAAGAAGAGGCAGGTGGTACAGGGGAACATCGAATTCCTTCGCCGTCTCTTTTATGACAGCCACGCTTCCGTCAGTCGAACCGTCATCAACAAGTATCAGTTCCCAGTCCCTGAGGGACTGTCTGAACACCGAGAGCATCGTTTCGCGGATGTAACCGGCCGCGTTGTGCACAGGAACGACTATGCTGACCTTCGGCCCTGTAGCCATCAGAGCTCATCCTTTATTATGAACATCGGTCTGTGCTTGACTTCCATATAGGTTTTGGCCAGATACTGGCCGATTATGCCCATGCAGAAGAGCTGCACTCCGCTGATCAGTGATATGATGCAGACAAGCGACGGCCATCCGCTGGTGGGATCACCGAACACGATCTTCCTGACAATAGTCACTATAATGAGTATAAGAGCCAGTATGCAGAAGATGACTCCGAGGAATGCCGCGAAGGAAAGCGGAGCGGTCGAAAAGCCTATGATGCCCTCAACGGCGTAGGCAAAGAGCTTCCAGAAGGACCATTTGGTCTCTCCCTTTCTGCGCTCGATGTTTTCATACTCTAGCCACTTTGTCTCAAAACCGACCCAGGAAAATATTCCCTTGGAAAAACGATTATACTCTGCGAGCGACAGGACCGCATCCACGAATCTCTTTGTCATCAGGCGGTAATCTCTGGCACCGTCGACGATCTCCGTCTTTGACATAAGATTGATCAGGTGGTAGAAACGGCGTGCAAAAAAGGATCTGATGGGAGGTTCACCCTTTCTGGAGACACGCCTCGTACCGACGCTGTCGCACTTTTCCCTGATGAGCGTCTCATACATTTCGGGAAGGAGAGACGGCGGATCCTGCAGATCACAGTCCATGAGCGCGGTATAGTCGCCGCTTGCGCGCCTGAGACCGGCATATATCGCAGCTTCCTTGCCGAAATTTCTGGAAAAGGAAAGCAGATGCACATGCGCATCTTCCGCTGCCAGCTTCCTTACTTCGGAAACCGTATCATCGGAAGAACCGTCATCTACATAAATGATCTCGAACTGTATATCATGCTCTGAAAAGAAAGGAGCCTGTTTCATGAGTTCGTTGTAGAGATCGCGGACATTTTCGCCTTCGTTATAGCAGGGGATGATCACGCTAAGGGTCTTCATATCACCTCCGGAAAAATATGCCGTGTCTGCTATCCGTCAGACAGCAGAGAGACATCATCAATTGTACCCCAGCCGCCCGGCTTGCATTTGACATAAAAGCCCACGGTCACGCTGTCGCCTGCTGAGGCATCAAATTCTATCACGGGTTCCTTCCAGTTCACCCAGCCCGAGAGCTTTATCGGGTCTGATCTTTGTTCGTTATCGTTTACGGCGGCGAACATATAGATCTCGGCGTCATCTCCGGTGTCTCCACCCTGTATCGCCGCAGTCGCCCTGTATGTTCCGTCTTCAGCCACGGATATTGTCTGCTTCATTGTGAACTCTACGGCTTTTGAACTCCAGAAGTGGAAGGCATTTTCACCGTGCATTGCATCTGCCTCCTTTGTCTGTCTGTCCGTCGGGTTATCACTCCCCTCAAAGGAGACCTCCCACATGGACATATCCTCATCCTCGAAGCCGGAGTTTTCAAGGAGACTGTCGACCTCGCTCACCACCGGGGCATTCGGATCCTTGCAATAGCCGCTCATGGGATCCGCTTCCGAAAACGTGCCGTAGTGAACACCTCTGAAAACATGGATGGAATCAAGAGCATGACCGTCAGCAGTAAAGAAAGCCTGATTGTCCCAGGATGAACCGCCGTAGTATCTTCCCGCGTCACCCGGATCATAGGAACCGGCATAGCTTGAAGCCCAGCCTGAGCCATATTCCTCCCACAGTCTTTTCTTTTCGTTCTGATCACCGGGAACGGGTATCCAGGCACCTTCCCAGTAGCATACACCTATGGCACCCCCGTCAAATGAGGCTTTATATACATCGCGTATGGCCTGTGCCTGACCCTGGACCGATACGAAGTAATTGCCGAGTTCATGCTCGTCTCCGGCGGAATTGGGCGTGAAATCTCCGTCTTCGGTGGTGCGGGGGAAGGAAGTCTCAAGGATCATCACATCCTTTCCGGTGGTTTCCTTAGCCGCTTTCAGAACCTCTGTCAGACCTGAGAGCGAACCGTGCCAGAAGGGGTAATAGGATACGCCGAAGATGTCGTAGTCAAGCTGTTCGTCCGTCAGCCACTGAGCCTTTTCGGCGATCTGATTTTTATTGTCTACGCCGGTAAAGTGCACGGCGATCTTTATATCATCCGCAGTATCGGACGATACTTCCCGAACGGCATCGGAGGCTCTCCTGAGGATCTTAATGACGTCGAATTTGGAGGTGCGCCCGGAGAGGCCGTTATTGATCTCATTTCCTATCTGGACGATGCTCACTTGCGATCCGGCGGCGATAATATCCGTCAGGCTTTTTTTCGTATACTCATATGCGAGTTCTGCTTTGTCATCGGCGGATTTTTTTGCCCATGCTTTGGGCTCCATCTGCTTATTCGGATCTGCCCAGAAATCCGAGTAATGAAAGTCGACAAGCAGATTCATTCCGGCTGCCGCTGCCCGCCTTCCTATTTCGGCGGCCACTTCGGCATTGCAGTTTCCTCCGCCGTAGCCGTGGCCTTCATCGTCATAAGGATCATTCCAGACTCTTACCCTGATGGTATCAATACCCTGTTCGGCGAGGAATTCAAAGAGATCCACGGGGTTGCCGGATCTGTCAAGGTATTGTACGCCGCTTTTCTCCTCAGCTATGACGCTCGAGATATCCATGCCGTCGATGAAATCCTCGGGAAGCCCCGGGATGCGCTCCACATAGACCTCGGACACAACGGCATTTCCGGGGTCGGGATCGGCGCGTTCGGGGACGGCGGTCTCTGC
>JAILGA010000117.1 GCA_024697225.1 Lachnospiraceae bacterium | reverse complement strand
CGATCCATGTACATATAGGTGAGGCCCCCGTCATCTGAGACAGCGTTCCAGGCGTGACCTCCGCCGCTGCCCGCACCGCCGCCGCTGGCAGTTCCCACGATATAATAATTAGGTATACCAAGATAGTTCATCATAAGAGAGAACACATCAGCGTAGCCCTCGCAGACCACATGCGAATGAGTTCTGTCAAACACTCCCTGAACGCTGTGAGCCCATTTTGCACCTTCAGGGGTCGTCCCGTCGCTTTTGTATGCATAGTCGACATCGGTAACGACCATATCGTGGATCGCTGTGATCTTATCCAGTGTCAATCCGCACTTATCCGCGACAGCTGCGTATTTCCTGACACCGTTCTCTATCAGATTATTGATCCTCGATCTTTCAGCGGCCGATGCGTATTCCGCGCAGGTGCAGATAAAGAACTCCCGGTCTGAACACAACGTCTGGTTAGCAATCCAGTAATAAGCAGGATGATCGTAATCGTAGGCGATAAACGTCTGATACATCTCGTTCGTGGTAAGCCCGTGGTCCGCATAGTCTATCCGCGCCGCAATATAGTAAAATTCTTCACCTCTGCCGGATATAGTCATCAGCGTAGGCTGAAGATCTTCCGTCGCGTAATGAAACTGCAGCGCTGCTGTGTTGATGGACGCATATACACTGCGCTGCGCCTCATTAAGGGAATTATATCCGACACTCCCGACTCCCTTTGTAAAGGCCGAGTCCGGATCGGAGTTGATCACGCTTCTGGATGAACGAAGCACCCCGCTGTTGACGTTTATTTCGACGTCTTCATCAATACGGATTATTTCTGCCGGCTCCCAACCGCCGACAGGCATGTTATCCTCCGTGATATACTCCCGTAACATCCCGCCGGAGCTGCTTTCTCCTGCGGCCGCAGACACACCTGATCCGGCAATCGTCACGATCATGGCGGTCAGGGTCAGGATTCCCGTCATGATACTCATATTTTTCATATTCATATCCCCATTTTCACGGGAAGCTGTTCACTGTGCCAACTCTCCCTGTATACCGATAAAAATACAGTATCATTATATCATGATTTTGAGGTCAAAAGTCATTTTTCACACAGGCGGAAATATGGTAAAATGTAATATATCTTTTTTATCGGAGACCTTGATTTTGATCAGAAGCCGCACCAAAAAATCTAATGTAAAGATAAACGCAAAGGAACTCTTCCGCCGCATCGGCTGGAAGCATATGCTGCTATACATTTTCTGGCCCCTTGTCTTTCTGGGGGTCCTGTTCATGAACTTCAGAACCATGTTCGGCCTGGCCGAGAAAAATGCCGAATATGCGGGTGTCAACAAGGTCATGGAATTCCAGGAGAGCTTCCACGAGTATCTGACGGTGGCCGACGGGGCCATCACTTCCATCGCGGGCAATGTGGGCAAGATGATAGAAGAGGGTTCTGACTACAAAGAGGTGGAGGAATACCTGTCACGTGAGACCACTCTTCTGGATGACAGGATAGCCCGCGATACCACAGGCCTTTACGGATATGTAATGGGCGAATATGTCGACGGCGCCGGCTGGGTGCCGTGGGACGGCTATGTTGCCACCGAGCGCCCCTGGTACAGAGAAGCAGTTGCCGCAAAGGGCCGCATCACCTATGTTTCCCCCTATGTAGACATGCAGACCGGCGACAGAATGCTGACGATAGCAAAACAGGTCAACGACAACGGCGACGTGGTCGCCATTGATCTTGTAACTGACGGGCTTCAGCACATCGCCGAAAGGATGACAGGTCTCAACGGGGATGAAAACGTGGTCATTCTCGATGAAGACGGCACGGTAGTCGTGCATTCCGATCCCTCGCAGGTGGGCATGAACTATCTGGATGCCGCCGCCCCGGAACCCGGCAGGACTATCGGAGAAAGGCTCCTGAAAAACGGCGAGACCATGTTCGAGGTGGAGTACGGCATCATCAATGATGTGGTTTTTGCAAGGGTGATAGGAGGCGGCTGGTATGCTGTTTCCGTGACGGAAACAAACAGCAGCTTCAGCGTTGTCTACAGGCTCGTCAGCGTCACTTTGGTATCTGCCATATTCGGCACGATCTTCATCCTGGCCTTCATGATATATCTCACGATCAGCCGCATACGCGCGGAGGACAGGAGTCAGAACCTTCAGTCCGTATCAAAGATATATGTGTCAATCTACAGACTCAATCTTGTGACCGACAGCTTCGAGGAGATATTCTGCTCCTCCGACGAGATCGGGAACATGCTCAGAAAACGCCGGGATGACACGAAAAATGTTCTGCGCACGGTCATGAGCCTTGTGACCGATGACCGCTCAAGAACGGATGTGATCGGGTTTACGGATCTAACAACGCTGAACGACCGGATGAAGAATACAGACACGCTGACACTTGAGTTTATGAGCCACAGAGGGCACTGGTGCCGCGGACGTTTTACAGCTGCGGAGAGAGATGAGAACGGCGATCTTAAGGTCGTTTTGTGGATGGTGGAGAACATAGATGAAGAGAAGCGTTCAAGAGATATGCTTCTCTACCTCTCGGAGACAGACGCCCTCACCGGGATATGCAACCGCGACTGCGGCGAGAGCAGGATCAGGAAGCTTCTGGAGGAGGGCGAGGGCGGCATGTTCGTGCTCCTGGATCTCGACAGGTTCAAGTCCATCAACGATGAGTTCGGGCACGAAGTGGGAGACAGGGTTCTGAAGACTGTCGCCGACTGCATGAAGAGAGCATTTCGCGAAAACGACGTGATAATGCGCCTCGGCGGGGATGAATTTGCCGCCTTCATGCCGCTGGTACACGGCAGAGAAGCAGGCGAATACATAATCGACAGATTCCTTTCATATATCGACAAGGCAAAAGTACACGGAATGCATGACCGCAATATCGAAGTCAGCATCGGAGTGGCATTTTACCTGATGACGGACACCTTTGCATTCGAAACTCTGTATAAGCAGGCGGATGGCTGCGCATACGAGAGCAAAAAGATAAAGGGCAGCACAGTCACATTTTACGAGCGGGAGGACACAGATGAAGGCAAGCAAACGTGAACTAAAGTACGCCGCCGAACACTTCGGCGAGGTGCATCACACCACACTAAATCCTGACGGACCGGGCGTGGTAAGGATCCACCTTGTACCACCGAAGGTCGAGGGCAAAGACATCTCAGCAAGCGTCGCGATCATAAACGGGCAGGACGTGATCCCGGTGAACAAGTCCTGGAGCATACTGCTGACGGAGCTCATAGAGGAGATAAATGCATTCAGCGGGCAGGAACTAAGCGAGGAGCAGACCGATGCGATAATCGACAATGCCTGCGTCAGAGTGCAGAAAATATACCCTCTCATCACCAAAAAGCGCCTCAGGAAGGACGTGTTCAGGATCATGGACACCTTCCGGAGGGTGGCTTACGGCGAGCCCGTGGAAGAAGGCATCGAGTACATGTCTCTGGGTGATTATGCCCCTAATATGAGCGCGCCGCACAGGATGGACCTTATGATCAGCGCTATGACAAAGGGTGACGCCTGGCACTGCAACCAGAACTGCATACACTGCTACGCAGCGGGTCAGAAGGGATCCTCCGAAGAGGAGATGTCAACTGACGACTGGATAAAAGTGATAGACAAGTGCAGGCAGATCGGCACACCGCAGGTCACATTTACGGGCGGGGAACCCACCATGCGCGACGACCTTATCGAACTCATAGCTCACGCGTCCTGGTTTGTCACAAGACTCAACACGAACGGGATAAAGCTGACAGCGGACTACTGCAAAAGCCTGATGGAGGCTTCTCTCGACAGCGTGCAGATCACGTTTTATTCAAGTGACGAGGAGATCCACAACAGGCTTGTGGGCGCGCCGAGATACAAAGATACCGTTGCGGGCATAGAAAACGCTCTGGCGGCGGGACTGAATCTCAGCGTGAACACACCACTGTGTACATTGAACGAGAACTATAAGGAGACACTGAAGTTCCTTCATGAAAAGGGCGTTCTGTACGTGACATGTTCGGGTCTTATAACCACGGGCAATGCGACGACACCTGAGTCAGAGAAGCTAACACTCACTCATAAACGGATGAGAGAGATACTTAAGGAAAGCGTTGAATATGCCTATTCGAACGGCATGGAGATAAGCTTCACTTCCCCCGGCTGGGTCGATGCGGATTTCTGCAAGGAACTCGGCATCACAACGCCCAACTGCGGAGCCTGCCTTTCCAATATGGCCATCACCCCCGGCGGCAATGTTGTTCCCTGCCAGAGCTGGCTCTCCGATGAGCCTCTCGGAAACTTCCTGAACGATGAATGGGAAAAGATCTGGAACAGCGAGGCCTGCAGGCTGAGACGCAAGTATTCCGCGGATATGCTCTGTGAATGTCCGCTCAGGATAGTGAGGTAAACGGCATGAAAAAATGTAGAAAAATCTTCTCGGGGATCATATTGACAATTATAATGGTGCCTTACATCATCAGCGCCTGTCTTCTTGTAAAACTGCCGGACGCCCATGCCTCCGGCGATCTCGATCACATCCGCAATTACTGGATAACCGTTTTTCCGAATGAGGAAAACGCAACGCTGACGATCTATTACAACCTTGACTGGGAGGTCATGGACTCGGATTCCGAGGGTCCTCTCTCCTGGGTCAACGTCGGAATACCCAACAGCCACTGCATCGATTACGGTGCGGATTCTGAATGCATCAAAGATCTCGAGGTCACAACCTCCGGCGGGACCAACATGAAGATCACCTTTGACAGGGAGTACTATGAGGGTGAGATCGTGAGCTTCACCTTCCACATCACCCAGGATTATATGTATGAGGTGAACAGGCTGACCGAGGGTGAGACGGTGTACGATTTCACTCCGGGGTGGTTTAATGACATCCTGGTGGATGAATTTGATCTCTACTGGTACAGCGACAAGGCCATAAGCTGGTCCCCGTCCTGCGAGATTAACGAGGAATATCTGCACTGGCACGCTTCTCTGGATAAGGGGGAGAAGTTCCCGGTTCAGGTCACCTATCCCAATGACGCACTGGGATTTGATGAGAGCAAGAAGTTCGACGGCGGAGAGAGCGATGACGACGATCCGTTTGCCGTTATCGGCGGCCTCATCTTTCTGTTCGCGCCGATCTTTTTCGTGTGGAAGATCGTATCTCTGATCAAAAACTACGCCGATGGCGCAAACTTCGGTTCGGGCTCGGAAAAGAAGGTCACAAGGACTCTTATCGAATACTACCCCGCCTGTCCCGGCTGCGGAGCAGCGCGCCCCGAGGGCAAGGATAACTGCGAGTACTGCGGCAGAAGCCTTATAAAGAAGAAGGAGAAGATAGAGGAGAAGGACATCCCCAAGGAGGAAAGCGAGGTCCGCGGCAAGACCACGAACGGCACCTACAGGTTCGCCTCCTCGCCCAATACCTATGTCCGCGTCAATGTTATAAACGTACCCGTAGTGCATCACTCTTCATCAAGATCCGGAGGAGGCGGCGGAAGATCGCACAGCTCCTGCGCACACAGTTCCTGCGCCTGTGCATGCGCATGTGCCTGCGCCGGCGGCGGAAGAGCGGGCTGCACCACCAAGGATTTCTACAATACCAACCTGAAGCTCGCCAATATCAGGAGAAAAGCGGGACGTTAAAGACATCATACGAGGATGACAGAAATGAAAAAGAATATCATTGCCAAACTTGCGGCTGCATCGCTCGGACTGTTTATTCTGACGGCCGGCACGGGCTTTGCAAAGGCGGAGGCTGCGCGGGCGGCGGAGGACGATAAGGCATCCGGGATCACAGAGTATGCGGATGAAGACCCGGCGGAGGATGTGTTCGACGAGCCCGGGGTGGTGGAATATGATCTCTGGGTCGGCGATGTGCAAGTGACAAGTGAAAACTGCGGCAACCTCAAATCGGCACTTAATGGCACGGGTGACTATGGCGCAAGTTATGATCCCGCTACCAAAACACTCACCTTTACAGGTGATGTGACGGGGGTAGATGGGTCTCATATGGGATATCTAATATACAGTGACGATGATCTGACCATTAAAGGAAATGCTTCTCTTGATTCACCAGCACACAGTATTTTTTCCAAAGGAGTCCTGACGATCGACGGTAATTTTTTGGGAGAAACAATGTTTGGCGTTATCAGATCAGAGTCTGATATTATTGTGAACGGTTACTTAAAAGGAAACGCAAGTGATTATGGCCAAGTCGCAGTTTCCTGCGAGGGCAGTATCACTGTCAACGGCAAGATTGATGTGACGACTTCCGGAGAGTATAGTTCCGCCATTAATGCAAAGGGAGGGATTTCATTTCCGACATCTAATTCGATAACTAAACCGGAAGAATATGAAAAACGACAGGATGATGATGGGTATTGGTCTGTTTGCGTGCCGAACGATAGCGATGGCTATATAAAAGCCAAAGCAGTTGTCATCGAGCCGGATTACGAGCTCTGGGTGGCAGGGAAAAAAGTGGCTTTTGAAAACAAGGATGACGTCCTCGGCGATGGTACTGTCAAATATGATCCCGATAACAATGTCCTCAGTTTTAAGAACGCTGAGCTTACAACCGAAAAAGAAGTTGGTGATAAGGAAAATTGCAGGGTTTATAACGAGATAGACGGTCTTACCATTACAGGTACTGCAAACATATCAGGCGAGGAGTGTGCCGTATATTCAGGAGTATCCAAAAGGCTGATTTTTGACGGTGAAGAAACAAAACTGACTCTTTCCGGAGTAACCAATGGTATTAATGCTAATGATGCGAACGTGGAATTCAAAGGAGGCGAAATATCGCTTAGTGGAACTGGAACTGAAGGTGTGGCCATGAATACAGATAGTGCCACAATAACGGGGGGTAAAATATCGCTTCATAGTAATAACGAGCAGGCACTGCTTGCTAATAGTGTCACAATATCAGGAGGGGAGATAAATACTGAAAGTAACACAGAAGCCGCCATCCTTGTCGACAACCTCAATGTAAAAGGCGGGTCACTGAAGGCAGAATCCATTTCGTTAAGCGAGGGAAATTCAGCGATCATCGCTTCCAAATCATTCACTGTGTCTGCGGGAAAGGTCGAAGCCGTTGCTTGCAATGAAGGCGGACAAAGTACAGCGGGCATTTATTCCAAGTCAATCACATTAAGCGGTGGCAGTGTATATACAGAGAGTAGAGGCATTTCCGGTAGAGGAGTATTTATACCGGGTGCAGGTACATTGACGGTAAACGGCGGTTCCGTGACCGCAACATCAACAGGCGACAGTGGAGATGGCATCTATGGTGACGGGAACGCCACGATCAACCTGAACGGGGGAATAGTAAACGCTTCGAGTGATAACACGGGATATGGCATCTATGGTGACGATAACACCGCGATCAACCTGAACGGGGGAAAAATCAGCGCTTCGAGCGCGAGCGGAGCAATAAAAACCGGCGGCAGCATCACCCTTGGCAAACGTATGAGAATAACGAAACCCGATGGCGGAAAGCTTGCAGACAACAATAAATCCATTGTGACATCAAGCGGTGGTACGGCAGCTGAGGTAGATGTCCGCCAGGCCTGTACCATAACCTTCGATCTGAACGGCAAGACTGGTACCGCTCCGGCTCAGCAGATCAAGGATTTCGGCATGACGCTTGATACTGTTGAAGATCCTTCTGCGGACGGCTATACCTTTACCGGTTGGTATACTGCAGCTACCTGCAAGACTGACGAAAAGTTTGAATTCACTGATGAGAGTAAAGCAACCGGTGATCTCACTCTCTACGCCGGCTGGAAAGCAGTCAACCGGACGGTCACCTTTGACCTGAATGGCAAGGAGGGTACCGCACCCACTGCGCAGACCGTCGAGAACGGAAAGACTGCCTCTGAACCCTCGACAGCGCCCACAGTGGAAGGCTTCGATTTCACCGGCTGGTATAAGGAAAAGGAGTGCACCAGTAAATATGACTTTGCGACTCCGGTCACAGGAAACCTCACTCTCTACGCCGGCTGGAAAGGAGTCAACCGGACGGTCACTTTTGACCTGAACGGCAAGGAGGGCACCGCACCCGCTGCGCAGACCGTCAAGAACGGAAAGACTGCCTCTGAACCCTCGACAGCGCCCACAGTGGAAGGCTTCGATTTCACCGGCTGGTATAAGGAAAAGGAGTGCACCAGTAGATATGACTTTGCGACTCCGGTCACAGGAAACCTCACTCTCTATGCCGGATGGAAGGAAGCCGGTGCGCCCGGGGATGACCCCGATACGCCTGTCACGCCGGAGCCCGTCACACCGGAGCCGGTCACGCCCGATCCTGTAACCCCCGCGCCCGTCACACCTGAGCCGGCCGCGCCTGCGCCTGTCGAAGAGACAAAGACAATAAATGGGGCGTCTGTCAAAGCTGAAGTAAAGGTCACATATCCGCAGGCCGTCACCTGGACCGGCAAACCGACCGCCAAGGGTCAGCTGCAAATGATTAATGGGAAGTCGAAGACCGACGCCGTCACTTTTGCGATAGCGGGTCTGGAGCAGGCTTTCCCCAATATGAAGAAGGGTACCGACACATCAAAGCTTGTAAAGATAAGCTACAAGATAAAGGACGCCACAGATATCGGCACAGGCAAGGCGTACTTCACGATCAGTCTCACGCTTGACAAGAAGGCACTGAAAAAGGCCAGGATCAAAGGCAGCAACAAAAAGCAGCTGCAGGAGTTCATTGCAAACCTCAATAAGAAACTCGCGGATGATAAACACTACTTCGAGATCGCGCCTATAAACCTCGCGGACGCCAATGTGACGATAAAGGCGAAGTTAAAGAAGAAGAAAGTACAGGTCAACGAAGACGGCACCATTAAGGGCTTAAGCTCAGTGACCATCAAGGTTAATATCCCCGGCATAAAAAAGCCAAAGACCTATACCTTTAAAGCTTCCAAGGCGAAGAATCTCTTTGTGATAACCGCGTCGCCCGACACAAAGACCGCGCGGCTTACTGTAAAAGATCCGGCCTCGGGCTTTGCCGGCACGAAGGAGGGTATCACGGTTAAGAAGAAGTAACATGGTACTTCACTGTTTCTGGAATTTCTTTAAAGCATCAATCGCCGGCTGTGATTCCTGGTGATTCAAATTATACGTGCTGCCGCAGTTCGGACAGGTAATTGAAGCCGCCGTGTTCATGGCTTCCATTGATACCGGAATGAAACCGCCGCAACCCGGGCAGGTCAACCCGGGTTGCCCTGAACCAGAACCGCCCGCAACCTGATCAAGTACCTCATCACTTAGATTCTGGATAGGACTTAAGTATTCTGTCTTTTCGGCTTCCGGTTTGTTTTTATGATCTTCTGCAGGTTTCATACGCTTTCTCTCCTTATGCGAAAAATGTGTGACTATATATTATACGCATATTACGACAGAATTCGACATATTTCAGAAAGAAGTATGTGTAAATGGGGAATAACAAACAAAACCTGAACGATCGCGGGCGATT
>JAILGA010000127.1 GCA_024697225.1 Lachnospiraceae bacterium | reverse complement strand
TAGCTTTTCGCCGGAATATAAGGCAGCGGTCGTGCGTATGCTGCGCAAGATGGAGCAGATGAAGATACTGAAGGCCGATGTTATCGGCGAGGAACCCACCAAAGTCTATGCCTTCCATCAGCTGGTTAAAGCTCAGGATGATCTGATGGAAGCTGTACGTTCGAAGGACAGGGAACGTATAGCTAAGGCGACTGCGCACCTGAAGGAGGTCCGTCAGGGCATGGACGAGCTGATGCAGATCGCGAGGGATAATTTCAATCCGACGGAATACATGGGGAATCTGGATGTGGTCCGCAGCGGAATGATCCCTTGGGATTATGCGAGGGATGTAGTACATGGCAGCCAGATCAACAGTCTCTACATGTTGGGCAGTGCCATGCTGAAATACGGCATCACCATCGATGAGTTCGAGAAAGATCCGGGAGCGGCCATTCAGGAGTTTGAGAGACGCAGCGAGGAGAAGGGTAATTCCATGAAAGGGCTCTGCGAGGGTAAGAGCGCAGGTGTACTAGCGGCACATGCTGCGACCGGGATCATACCGTGCGGGATGCAGGCGATGGGCAATACTCCTCACAGCACATATATGAGGGGTGTGGGCGGCCTTATCCTCGCGGATCCGGGAAAAGATCCCATGATGCGTCGCCGCAATGATGTGATCTACCAGCATATTCACGAATTCGACGCCAATCTCAACACCTACCGGGAGGAATCATCGAAACTCTTAAAGGAAGGCCTGAAAATGAGGTCCGAACGGGGACGTGATGCGTTTAGGACCCTGATGATCGTGGATATGAGCGAAGCCGACCCTGACCGGATGTTCGCGGATCCGCCGATCGCACCCGACGGAACCCGCACTCACTCCATCACGCTGGAGGAATATTTAAGAGGGAAGAATAAATTCGATTACAGAGCCCAGGTGGGGCATATGGATGCGATCCTGACCGATGCGGCAAAAGAGACCGAACGTCTGGCAAGGATCTGTGCAGAGGGTGCGGAGAAGCACTCGACCCCTGCCGCGTTGGCGGATTTCTCCCGAAGCGGCTTTAAACCCTATCAGATGTTAAAGGCCAGACAGGAGGCTCTCATCCAGCTTCTCGTCACGCGTGCGAACGACAAGGATCAGCCGGGGTTTGCGGCGCTCGAAGATGAGCTCAGACATATGCCCGAGAAATATGAGGCTCTCAGGAAATCGAAGCCCGAGCTCAATCTGCCTGCACTGACAGAGGATCAGAAGCAGATCCTTAATAACGGTGCCCGGATCTATGATGATCTGACAATCAACAGAACTGCGGCTTTTGAAGCCGAGGAGAAGCGGATCGCCAAAGCTGAAGCCGACAGGGACAAGGAATTCAACAGGACGCTGAGTGATCTGAATAAAACCGTGAGCCGCAGAAGGAAAACGTATAATGACCTGACGCAGCGCGGGGCTTCCAATGTAGAGATCGATGCCGCTGAAGTGGCCTACATCAATGCTTACAATCAGAGAGACGTGCTCATTAAGGGCCGCGCAAAGGCGATAGCGGATGCCTATATGGCGGGCACAATGCCGGAAGCTTATGCGAAGGAAAAGCTGCAGCAGCTGGCGGAGATGAGCACTACAGGTAACGGTACGCTGCGGACGCCGCCACTCTTCGGCGATCGTCAGCCGGACGCTGCAGGAGAGAACGCCCGCCTGAGCGCTCGTGAGAAATTCCTGTCCGGCAAGCTGTGCAGAAGTCAGGGGATTCTGATCGGACAGCCGAAGAACTATGCGGCCGGCATGGTTAACGCTCTCGACGCGCTGGGACTGATGCCGGCACAGGAAGAGCCTGTGCAGCAGCCTGTTAACGTACAGCAGGTACAGAACGAACAGCTGCAGCAGGTGCAGAACGTTCAGCCGCAGCAGCATGTGAACGAGCAGATGCCTAAAGCTAAAGTTGACGAGCAGATAAAGGACAAATCCTTTGCGGATCTGGAGAAGCAGCTTTTAGGTGACAGACCGCAGCAGGATCATCGTCAGCGCAGAGGTTCTGTCTCAGTTCCCGTGAACCGTCCGCAGATGGAGGATCAGGCAGGACAGCGGGGACCGAAACAGAATCCGTAGAATCAGGAGGTGATGATATGGGATCTTTGGATTCTATCTTTGACAGAGATAATGACGGGGAACTGGATTTCTTCGAGAGTTATGAGGAACAGGATTTTTTTGACCGCATGGAAAAGCGGGGAATCTACGAAGAAAATGATGAGGACGAAGAGGAGAAAGATTCCCTTGATTTCGAATTAAGCCTCGCAGGCCTTGACCGTGACGAACTGGAGATGATGGATGATGATGAACGGGCCGAGGCTCTGGAGGACGCCGGCATCGATCCGGATGACTGGGAGGATATGTGACAGGAAAAGCTGATAATGTTATGGACGTAGTTCTGAACCTGCTTATTTTCCTGATAACCGTGGTCCTGCTGGTCCGGTTCTTCAGGAAAGACGGGAAATGGGATGCGGGGAACGGGAAAAAGGCTTTCCGGTATTTTACCGTGCTCAGCAATACCTTTTGCGCGGCAGCAGCGCTTCTTGTGTGCATCGATCCGGCAAACGGCGTATTCCGGATGCTGAAATACACGGCGACCGTCGCGGTCACCGTGACGATGCTGACTGTTTTTGTGTTTCTCATGCCGGTCTACAAAACCATTACAGGCTTATTAAAAGGTAGCGATCTTTTTATGCATCTTCTGACGCCGATTATGGCGGCAGTCTCTCTGTGCGTGTATGAGAGACATCCTATCACCCCTGTTGCGGCTGCGGCCGGTCTGATCCCCGTTGCCGTTTATGGTGTATGGTATCTGTATAACATCGCATATGCGCCCGAAGAAAAACGCTGGGATGATTTTTACCGCTTTAACACAGCCGGCAAATGGCCGGTTTCCTTTGTGCTCATGCTTATCGGTACATCACTGATCTGCACGGGCTATATGTTTGTAATGCGCATGGTTATCTGACATATCTTTCAGGCAGACAGGGAATTTGTTGCAGTTCATGTGGTTTTTGCACGTCATATGCATATATAATAAAAGAACCGCAGATTCATGTTGAAAAAGGAGAATATAGGATGAATCAGGTGACTGACAGAACTCTCCGGCAGGCGATAGACGATCTGAACAACGTCAACTCCGAGGGACACGGCAAGTCCGGAACCTATCAGAGAATGGAGAGGGCGTTAAATGATCTCACCGGTGTGATAGCGAAATACTATCCGAAGGATGGTGGGGAGGCGCCGGTACTTACGGATGCGGCTCTTGCCGAGATAAAAAGCGCATACAGCGAGGCGATCCGCAGGTGCAAAGCGTACACCAAAGGAAAGGGCAACAGCAGGCGCAGCGGCTATGGCCAGGGGCGTCTCAACTGTGTCAAGGAGATATCGAAGATCCTTGATCAGGATATGTTAGTCATCTCGGAGAACAAAGGCCGCGACAGGCGGACACTTCCCGAGATGATATCCCGTGCGAGAGTCTCCGAGACACAGATCACGGAGGAGAACCTCTCGTTCGCCAGGGGCGGTATGACCAACAGGATCCCGCTTGCGATCGAGACTGCGGACGGCGTATGTCAGGGCTTTTTTACCCAGGATAAAAAGCTGCAGGGAGTTGACGAAATCGTTGATGGACTGAAAGCTAAGTACAATTTTGATGCGAGCCCCATATCCGATCTGCTGAACAGCACCATAAGAGACGGGGGAGAAGCAAAATGGGAAGATACTCTTTATCGGATGGCCAAAATTGAACGTGCTGTGCCGCACCAGAATGATATTCTGAAAAACAATATCAGGAACAACCCCGGTATCCTGCTGCGGTACTTTGATCCTCTGATCAAGATCCTTGTGCCCGACGGCTATGATCAGGCCAATATGAGGGCAACGCTGAGCAGAGATCCGGAGGCATGTAAAAGGCTTTATGATTTCGTTATGGAGGCCGGAGACAACTATGCTGCGCTGAGTACAAACCTGACAAAGGGCAAGATCAAAGAAGGGCAGGACATCCCAAAACGCAATGTCGCCGTGACGCGTATGGCCGATACGCTGGGGATCGGTCATCTGGTGGCGCGGGCCGAGCGGATGGACCTGAAGGATAAGGAAGGCAATGTCATTCACGGCGTCTTCCAGGAAAAGGCAACCGGCAGTGATGCCTCCAGATTGCCGGTGGATGATCCCCTCCGCACGCTGAGCGATAACCCCGATATGCTGGATGACGCGGAGATCCTCAGGCAGTTGTCGGATATTCAGGTAATGGACTATATCGTCGGCAATGTGGACCGCCACGAGGGCAATATTATCTATCAGATGGTGGAAGTGGACGGCAAGATGAAGCTTGCGGGCTTTAAAGCGATCGACAACGATATGTCCATGGGCGTTCTCTACAAGGAGGATATAAAAAAAGAGAAAAAAAACTACGCCGCACTGCCGGAGGATATGAAGGTCATCAGGCAGACGACAGCAGATGCTATCAATGCGCTGGACGAGAATAAAATAAGACTTATGTATCAGGATATGAATTTCACCGAATCGGAGATGCAGGCGGCCTTTGCCAGGGTTCAGGACATTCAGGAGGCCATCAGGCTCGGTACGATCACTGTCCTTAGTGATGAGCAGTTTAAGGATTACAGACTCGACGCTCTGAGAAACAGGGGGAATCTGATCAGCGAAGATGGTCCCCGGATGAACATCTTTGATATCGTCGGAAGCATGGCAGAAAGAGTAAAGAACTTTAAAGCTGTAACCGAAGAAAAAACGGTGAAATACAACGCTGCACAGTCCATCGAGAAGCAGTTTAAGAGGGAGGGTCCGATACGTGCGTCCGATCTGGATGCGCATCTTGAACTTCTGGAGGATGTCCGTGACAGATTTATCAGATCAGACAAGAAGCTGCACATAGACACAGGCTCCTTCAAGCTCATGAAGACGACGATGAACGACTGCATCGCCGTGATCAGGGAGATGAAGGAGAAGTATAATCAAGACCCTGAGCTTTCCGCTGAGGATGCCGAGAAGCTGGAGCGGGCATACAGACAGCTCAGAAAAGCCTCTGGCGGCTATGCAGCAGGCCATGCCAATCCGTCAAGCCCTATGGGTCAGGTGAGAAGGGCGGGAGCAATGGATATGAAGGATCTGTGGCCGCCGCGTCTCGACCCGCCGAGGGAGATGGTTCAGGAGATCGATCTGAATGAGATGATGAACAGGAACGGCATGCAGGATCAGAATCTCAGTCACAGCAGACACGGATCGAGGCGGAATGACCCGGATATACAGGCAAATAACAGCCGCAGCAACGAGGAAGAAAAAAATGACAGTTTTGTGATCGAAGGCGAAGTCGAGGCCGGTTCGCAATCTAAGGGGTCACAGCAGCAGGGATCGAAAGAGTCGCAAAAAAGTTCGGCGGTATTGATGTGAGTGCCGGCAGCGATATAGAAACGGAGGAAAATTATTATGCCTAATACCAAGATGGTCGCAAGAGATTTTCAGATGTTCGCAGGGGAATTGTGCACCTTGTATTCACCGCTGTTCGGTACGCCGGCGGCTGAAATCGCAAGACGCATGAATGAAAGGCTGTGGGACAGTCTGACTTATACGGTTGATGGGGATGTCGAAGTAGAAAGCGCGTCGGTGGAAGAGCTTGAGGATGGAAGATATAAAGTATCGCTCATGAACAAGGCGCCTATCCCGGAGGAGGTCATCAGGGCGAGCGGTTTGGATGAGGATGTAAACGAGGCTGTTGATGAGCTGGAAAAGGGGATCAGGGACGGCCTGTATCCGGATGGTTCATATCAGCGTGTGATGGTGGATCACATGCTGGCAGGTCTCAAGGCTATCCAGAGAAGGGATCTCATATATGATGTCCTTACTAACCCGAATGCGGACGAGATCCCGGGGGCGACTGTCGACCGAAAGACCGCCAATTATACCTTTATTCCGAATCTTCTAAAGAAGGCGACCGATGAAAACGGCAACGAGATCGAGGTCTTCCCTGAGGGCTTCGCTGAGGATGATCCTGAGCACGCCTTCGTCCCCAGAGATGATATCAAAACTTCCGGAAAGCATACGCCCGAGGAATTCCAGGTCGCGGCGGAAAATATTAATTATGCAGGTCTTGGCCGATCAGCGGAAAGCTATACGACAAGCGTCATGGAGGCCCTTGATCTTGCGACGCTCAAAAAGCCCCGTGATGCGGAGCAGGAGCAGATAATAAGACAGAGTATCCTGACGAACATCGACTATGTCAGACAGCAGATCAATAAGGCAAGGCATGCGGATCCGACCGATCCGAAGAACAGGGTGATCTTCAATGACCAGCTGAAAAAGCTGGATGACACCATATATTCTGATCTGCGCGGCCTCGGAGGGGATCTCGAAAAGCTGGACCGGTTTGAAAAATATCTCAGATCGGGTCTTCCGGTCGCGGGTTACCGTGAGTATAAGAATATGTGGGACACGGCTTTCAATCTGAAGGGATTGATCACTCGCCTCGATGAGGAAACGACCGGTCTGGAAAACTTTGTGCAGGCGGCCCGGGATCTTGATACGAGGCTCGAACAGCTGCCTCAGGAAAATTCTACCGCGGAGCAGAGAAAAGTCTGGCAGGATGGCGTCAGGGATGCTATGGAGCGCTATCAGAAAGAGTTGAAGAAGATCGATCCGGCAAAGATCAGATTCAATGAGAATGTCAGCGAGGATATACAGAAAATCCGAAAGGATTGGTTTAAGAAGGGCGAGACTCTTGACAATGAAAGCAGGAATATTCAGACCCATCTGAAAAATATCGAAGATCTCGGTGCGAACAACATCGCTCAGAGACGTGAATATGTGCGTGGCATGATGATCAGCATGGCTGACGGCATGAGCAGCATATCCCGGGAGCTTAAGGAACAGGTCAAAGGCATAAGAACCGATGACAAGGATTTCAGGGATGCGGTCGACAAGGTGATAATGGCGGGAGACCCTGCCAATAATGTGAGTCCGCAGCGGTTTGCCCAGGCCATGTCCAGACTGCAGGTATGCGCGACAACGGAAAACGAGACAAAGCTCGCCAACTGGGTGTCAAAGCAGAGAGCCTGGTTTGACAACCGCCTTAAGGAGGCTGAGACAAAGGGAGTCATGCCGGATGAGCCTCTGTACCTTCAGGTGAGAGTTGATGAGCGCAACCAAAGGGAGCGGCTTGATAATGCGTTTGCGATGTTCAATACGAAGCGCTCCAGGATATTCGGCAAGGACAAAGAGACAACTGAGCACAAGGAAGCCAGAGAAGCGGCTGAGGAGCTCATAAAGGCCAGAAATGAGCTCAGGGCCATGCGCGACAATGAAGGATCGGAGGAATGGAAAAAGAAGGCCGAAGAGGTGATGGAAAAGTCGCAGAAGGCAAGCGGGCTGGCCCTGTTTTATATGAACGAAAAGAAGAGAAAGAACGAGGGCAGATCGCCCGCCGGACAGGAGAGGATAGCCGGCGCCGCCTTCCTGTACCGCGAGGCGGAGATCACGAGAGCTATGATAAAGAAACGTATCATGGCCAATGAGAAATATGCACAGATGGAGCAAAAAACACTGGCCGTGCAGCAAAAACTCGATCCCGATGCGCCAAGGATCGATCCCATCGCCGAACAGAATGCCCGGAAGGCGCAGGAACTCTTAAAGCAGGAGGCTGCAGAGTATAGCGCCCAGCAGAAGGCTGAAAAGAAGGCCAAAAACGAAAAAGCCTTTGCTGATGCAAAAAATAATATCGCTGAAGGAGCAGCGCACGAGGAGCGGAGGGTCAAGGAGATCGATCTGGATCAGATGCTGCGGAAGTTCAAACTTGACGCGCCTAAACATGAATTCAGGGGACGAAAGCCCAAGGCCAGGGAAGACGACGACAGGAAGATACATGAAAAGCAGGATCCTCAGATGCAGGGGGCGGCGCCTAAGAAGTAGGCGATAAACCGCGGCACCGGTCCGTAACCGTAACAAAGCAGGATGTGTCCCCGGAACGCACAGAAGGGAGATAAGAATTTTTTTTCAGAGAGGGATAAGGAAGACAAACTCTACGCATGGAACGATCCGGGTTTGAATGTGATGTTCCAGATCGGGAAGTCATATACGCAGTTAATGAGCGCACTGGAAAACGATGAACTTGCGAGAATGAGGAGAAGGTATGATACCCTGATCGATCCGAACCTGAACTGTCAGCGGATCCGTGATGCCCAGTATCTCCGGGGAAATGATGCGCTCCGAGGGCACGCCGGCAAAGGGTGCGTATACCGAATCAAGCGAGAGATCAGCTGCGGGGGAGAGCAGTCTTTTTATGGATGCCATGGCATTGAGTTCACCGCTGTCTATCAGAAACCGCGTGAATTCGTTGGTCATTTCAAGATCATCGCAGTTCTTGTTTACAGAGAACTCCACCAAGGACTGTCGATGAAGTATCCTCCCTTATCCGTCACGGGGATCGGTGCAAAGGAATACGCAAAAGGTGCCGCAGTAAAGGCTTCCGACCGGCTCTCGCGCTTTTTGGTGCCGGACACGGTATCACCTGTGCAGATCATCATCGGGACATCACCTTCAAAGAATCGAAGGATCACCTGGGTATAGTTGTCCTCGATCTTGTCGCACTCGCCCAGATCGATGCAGCCGTTCTGTATCAGCTGCTTAGTGGTTTCCAACGCCTGACGCATGTATTCTCCCGCCTGGGGATCAAGGTTGTTGGCGGGGGGAACGGCATCCGGATTCTCCTCGAGTGCTGCGGCAACGGGCGGATAGGCAATGGCGTTCATGAGGCTGCTTGAGGGATCCTGGCTGTAGCCCATCATGGGGCTTGTGTAACCCTTCTCCCGGAATTTCCCGCATACGTCCATCAGTTCGGTCAATGTGGTCGGAACGCTCAATCCCTCTTTTTTAAACAGATCGTCGTTCACAAGCATGCCGTAGGTTCTTGCGAAAACGGGCACCATAAACACATGACCTTCCGTGTCATGATTGATAAGCCCCGGTCTGATGCAGTCAAGCTTCAAACCGAGCTCAGAGCCGGAAAGCTCCTCCATGTGGGCTATTACGGGATCATACTGCTCGTTTCCCATCATCCAGGTATAGGAGAAGAAAATGTTAGGCTTGTCGTTGCTCTCAAGGACTGTGCCAAGCATGTTGTTATAGTCGTCAAGCTTCACATAGCTTAACTGCACATTCGGGTAAATCTCGTTAAACCTGTCAAATTCAGCCTCAAGTGCCTCGAAGTTATCATAGGCACCCGCCACAGTGATCCGGCAGCTTGAATCCGCATCGAGAGAGGGTTTGAATCCCGCACCGGAATCTGCCTCTTTCGGGGACTTTCCCCCGCAGGCCGCAAGTGCGGCAGCCATACTGATGATAAGCATCATGCTGAGCAGTTTTTCATGAGTTTTCCTCCTTGATCCTGCGGATCTCCTTGATGACAAGTTTGGTGTCTATGGGTTTGGCGATGTGTCCGTTCATGCCGGCATTCAGACATTCCGTGACATTTTCTGAAAATGCGTCTGCCGTCATTGCGATGATCGGAATGGATGATGCCCATGGATCATCCAGAGCACGTATGGTCCTTGTGGCTTCGAGCCCGTTCATCTCAGGCATCTGTATATCCATAAAGATAAGGGTATAGCTTCCTTCTTTGGCTTGACTGATTTTATCCACGCAGATGCGTCCGTTTTCCGCGCGTTCCGTCGTGATCCCGAACATGGAAAGTATGGCGGAAATGATCTCCCAGTTGATATCGTTGTCCTCCGCGATCAGGATGTTCAATCCCTGAAGATCGGAGTAGTCGTTCTCAGGCTCGACGGATTTTGCCTCGGTCCCGAGGATGGTATTGATCTTATCATACAGTTTTGAGCGGAAGAGAGGCTTGCTGACAAAACCGTTTGCCCCGGCCTCTTTGGCCGCATCCTCGATATCCGACCAGTCATAAGAGGAAACCAGCAGGATGGGAGTGTTTGAACCGGCTTCCGTTCTGATCTTTCGGATCGTTTCGATGCCGTCCAGATCGGGCATCTTCCAGTCGAGGATCACAACATTGTAGTCACGGCCCGCCTGATGCCTGTGTGTGATCATGCCCAAGGCTTCGGCGCCGCTTCCCGCGTGCTCCGCGGTCACTCCAAGGGATTCCAGCGTGTCGACTGCCGTATCCAGAAGGATCTCATCATCATCGACGATCAGGACATCCATGGGATCGAGCACCATATCGTCCCTCTGCCTGTCCGCGACGGGCAGATCGAGGATAACCGTAAAGGTCGTTCCCTTTCCCTGCTCGCTCTCGCACTCGATGGTACCGCCCATCAGATCGACCATCTGTTTGGTGATGGCAAGTCCGAGGCCGGTTCCCTGAATGCTGTTCACGCGGCTGTCGGTCTGGCGCGAAAACGGCTGATACATATTTGCCATAAACTCGGGACTCATGCCGATGCCGTTGTCCGAAACCTTGTAGACGAGGCGCTCACAGCCGGGCTTTTGGCTTTCCTCCTCGTGCATGTCAACGCTGACGCGTCCCCCGGGTTCAGTGTATTTGATGGCATTGGAGAGGATGTTGATGTATATCTGGTTCAACCTCAGCTGGTCGGCGTAGAAGTATTCTCTCTCCATTCTTCCTGTGCGGAAATTGAACTCGATGTTCTTTTCCTTGATCATGGGCTGCGAGAGATTGACGAGATTTTCGACCGTCTCTACGATGGAGAAGGTCAGGGGACTCAAGTTGAGTTTTCCGCTCTCGACCTTGGAGATGTCAAGGATATCATTGATCAGAGTGAGCAGATGATTGCCGGCCATGGAGATCTTCCGCAGGTATTCCGCTACCGACACGGGATCATCGACGTTTTTTTCCGCGATGGCTGTAAGGCCGATGATGGCATTCATGGGCGTGCGGATATCATGCGACATCGTTGAGAGGAAATCCGTTTTTGCCCTGTTGGCCGCCGCCGCTTCCATGGCTGTCACGTGGAGTCTGTTGTTAAAGTAGAGCATGACTGCCAGGTCAAATAAGAACAGGATCAAAAGACCCGCGGAAACAAAGCCGATCAGCATCCAGTTTTCGGTATTCACGCTCAGATCCTTCATCGGCATGAAGCACAAAAGTGTCCATCCGCCCGCCGCGGCAACCGGGGTAAAGGCGAGTATGCAATCCTCGCCGCGTGAGTTGTGCATGGTTATCGAACCGGTCGTTGAGGTGATCCTTTCAAAAAGACTCTGAACGGAAGCGGGATCCGCGGTATTATAGGATCTGTAAAATTCAAAGAAACTGGAATTCTTGAAGGAGTGGCCTTTGATGATATAATCGCCGTCTTCGTCGATCAGGGAGAGTTCCGCTTTTTCAAGCTCCTCCTGGGGGAATATCCATTTCTGTTCAAGCTCGGACAGCGGCAGCACACGAAGCAGTGTGGCATCGCGCTGATCACCGGTCTGCGGGTCACGAAGAAAAACGTCATTGCAGAAGGCGATGGATTGCTCGCCATTGACAGGGTTGGTATAGGCGCGGGTGATATTGATGGCTTTTCCCGTATCATCATGGAACCAGCTGACCCCGTTCAGAAGATCCGTCCGCGCATAAGATACGGTATGATCGTCGGGGTCATCGGGCTTCGGCCTTGTAGACAGGCCGGACAGCGAGTCGTGATATACTATGTGAGCGGAAGTGTTCGGCAGCACATGTGAAGACCTGATGAATGAGACAGCTTCCTCAATGGTCATGTCATTATTGTTGATATAGCGCGCCCACACATCGCAGATGCGCTGCTCTCCGGCCAGATAATTTTCGGTGACATGTTCCATGGTCACCGTGGTATTTTCAAAATGCTCCACCTGCCTTAGGAGTGTAGTCCTGCTCGAGTAGTTCGAATAAAGGACCACAAAGGTCAGCAGTGCGGTCATAATGAGGATATTTACTATAATGATCCAGATTATTTTCATAACACCTTTCGTTACGCGCTGTGTTTTTGCACGGGATGTAAGTTTTCAGATCGTAAACGCAAACGATCATACAGCATTATACCATAAAGAATAGTGGTACAGGAAGTAATGAGGAGGTGCGATGTTGAATTCGAAACATCCAAACGATTATGCTATGCTGTTTTGCACGGCGAGGACCAGGAACATATAATTTGATGACCCGCCGCCCAGAACGTATTCTGTCTGCTGCCAAAGGAACGGGTATTCAAGCAGTTCGGGGAAGTCAGGCCGGATGAGCGCGGTTCCCGATATCACACCGCCGGGGATATAGGACCAGTCGGCACGGTTCATACCGTATGCCGTTGTGGCGGATCGTGTGCCGACGCCGGATGCAAAGGATGCGGTATTGATACCCGGATGACAGCCCAGAATGAAATTCAGCGCCTTTTCAAGCGGCTCTCTGCCAAAGTATCCGGGAAACTTTTTTTGCAGAAAATAATACTGTTTTGCCTTCTCCTGAATTCCCCAGCCGGCACCCCAGATATACGGATGATAGGGTATCCCATAGGGATTTTCGTCACATTCTTTATTAATTCCCGCGGCAAACTCCGGCAGAGCAGCAGATATCTCTTTTTCAAAGTCAGCATCATCAAGAAGATCTATCACTCTGGCAACCAGCCATCCGACTTCATACATATGGGCGGCGGCATAGCCAGCCCGGCTCAACAGATAATCCCTGTATATACTTTTTCGTGTCGAGATAAAGAGTTCGGCCGCAGCATGAAAATGAGCCATCTGTATCCATTTAATGTCGCCGGCTGCCGGTTCATGTCCGGCACATTCTGCATAGATCTCCTCGGCTGCTTTGATGCAGTCTGCAGACAGCGGATCGTTATATCCCTTCATGGATCTTGCACAGGCTGCGAGCTGCCCGGCTGTGATGAATTCGCGGAATGGATTCTCTTCCGTGAACACCCATCTGTCATCATCGCTAACCACGCCGTCCGTCATGTTGACAGGATCGCCGAGAAGCACATACTGGCGAAGGCTGCTGCATATTATTCCGCGGTAAAGTCTTCCAAGCGCATGATATCCTCCGAGAACGCTCAACAGGCCGTGCTCGATCTGCTGAAGGATGTCATTTTTTCCGTCAGGCTGATGGATCTCAACGATCCTGCGATCCTGATCAATGGTTGTCGTATCAATATCAACTCCGAATTCCTCGAATGCCAGGGAAAGGATATAGGATTCACCGGCCTGTGATTCGATTCTCAGGTCAAAGTCGCCCGCATCGTGCCAGCCTCCTTTGTTCAAGCCCGGAACCGCGTCACCGGGTTTGTATCCGGTAAGCGTGGAAGCACCCTGCCTGTATGCGTCAAAGTGGTTGAATGCTGTCTTTGCCATCCTGGCGTCATCCGCGTGACAAAGCCCGTGCCACACACGATATTTTTCATTTACTCTCATATGGCACATCTGTACAGGCAGGAAGTATTCCAGGACAGGCTGCCACACTCCGCGGTCATATATATCTTCTGCTATGCGGAACAGTTCGGATGACGAATCGCCGTAAGTGACGCGGTAGAGCCCCTCTTTCTCTATGTCTGAAAAATCCGCCACCAGGTAAAAATATCTCAGGAATTCACCCCACCTGTCAGGAGTAAGCGTGCGCACAAGCTCTTCCCTTTCCTCAGCGATCCTGTACAGTGCGCAGGTAAGCGCGGGTTCTTCGCCGGCGCGGCGATCGAGTTCTATGACCGCATATTTGGCCTGTCCGGGATGAAATCCGACGTTCGAGACCTGGACAACCGGCTTATGTCGCCATTCGGGCACGGAATCCGGAGTGATCCTCCATTTTAGTACCTGTCCCGTCCGTCCGGCCGGTATCTCGCTGCTTATCACAAACCACCCGTTGTTGTGGTTGAGTCTTCCGTCATAAAGCTTCAGTGAAGTATCATCGCTTTGACATTCTATTCTGAGTTTCTTGTACGGATCGTCCGGGCAAAGAGTAAAAACCCGTCCCTCTGCGTATTCGAGTGCGATCATATCGTCGGCGATTATGGGGTTATACGAGACGGGCATATTATCCCCGGAATAACCCTCCGTTCCGGGTTCCGGTATACCTGCCAGAAGCTCCCTCACAGCGTTGAATTGTCCTTCTTCGGGCTGCTTCGCGTTATGTCCGGAGTGAATAAAGTTGGAGGGCTGTATCTTTACCGGGCCATTTGCCTGACGGGGGAATACTCCCTGCTTATTATCCATTATCCAGGGTTTGCCGAAGAGTTCGCCCGGGAAAAGCTCGATATTGAAACATGCTTTTCCGTCAAAGATTTCCGGGATCTCATCTTTAAGATCCACGGTCACTGTAACGGATGAGCCATCCCCCTTGACGATAACATCATATCGAAGCGTCAGATCCGGATATATCATCGGGTTAAGGCCTTTAAGATTGCCTTTATCATCCGGAAACTCAAGAGATACCCTGACGGTATCCGTGGCCTCATCCACTTCTCTGCCGGTCTTGGCAGGAACCGGCTGCCATTGTCCGGGGGTCTGCTCAAAGCGGAGATCACCGTTTGCGGCAATTCGTTTATCGTGCATGATGATACTTATACCGGACTGATGGCCGGCAGGATAGATATCATCAAAAACCATGACGTTCACGCCGCCGTTTTCAAAGTATCCCTTTTTTGCATCAAGTATCATACTGCATCCCCCACACATGCGGCATTATACGCTCATTCAATCTGCAATTAACGGTGCTTTTTCCGGAAGCCTGAGACATCAGGCCGGCCGCGCGAGATAGAAGCCCTGGAAGAGATCTGCACCGAGGTCTGCAAGGCACTCAAACTCCTCTTTTTCTTCAATGCCCTCGGCTACGACCAGGATGTCCTTCGAGTGAAAATCCAGTACAAGCTTCCGCACATTATCCTGTTTTTCGCTTATGTGATCTATCCCTGATATCAGTTCTCTGTCAAGCTTTACGATGTCCGGAGACATGATCCTCACTCTTTCAAGATCATTGATCCCGCTGCCGAAATCATCGGCGGCCAGAAGATTGTCCATGAATTCTACCGATTCCTTTTTTGTCACCCAATGCGTGAGTGAAAAATACGGATATTCCAGGTTTTCAATTATCATTCTTCCGCGGATCTCTTCTCCGAAATACTCCAGAAAGGCATCTGCCTCCTCGCTTCTCATGCAGTCGGACGGGAACGAATTGATAGAGACTCTCTGATCATATCCCCTGAGAAAATATGACTGCATGGCTCCGAAAAAGGTTGCCACCTCGAGAATATGAAGCTTGTCTCTTTTGGCGTAATCACTGATAAGTTCTGTAACTGTCATCTCCGTCGGACGCATGAGCGCCTCCCACGCATAGACAGTTTTGCCGTCCGGCTTGAATATAGGTTGGAACACATAGTTGATGGACAGCTCGCCGAGGGCTTTCAGTATGTCCTTGTCCAGCGGCAGGTGGTCATAATAAATCATTCCCGGTCTCTCCTATTTCTAACAGGCATGGACGCCCCTGTTAAAAATATTATCGTCATAACACAACCTATATATTATAGCATGGAGAATCTGAGAGTTTCTTACATTTTTTGTTCATTTGGGATATCATTTTTTGATATATACACGCATATAAGCGTGCGGAAACGTTGTGATCATCTCCCGGAAAAAGGTGGTATAATGACTGCAGGAGGTCTGACAGCATGGTGAAAAAAGCAGTTGTTGCCGGTCATATCTGCATCGATATCACGCCCGTTTTTCCGGAGAACACGCGGAAGTTAACAGAGCTTGCTGAAATATTAATGCCCGGCAAGCTTATACATATGTCGTCTCCCGATGTCCATACCGGAGGTGCTGTCGCAAATACGGGGCTAGGAATGAAGAGGCTCGGCGCCGATGTAAGACTCATCGGAAAGATCGGCAATGATGATTTCGGCGGAATGATCAGGCATATACTTGATCAGTATGGCGCAGGCGATGATCTGATCGTTGAAAACGGCGCCATAACAAGCTATTCGATCGTTATCGCACCTCCCGGCATTGACCGCATATTTCTGCATTGTCCCGGCGCAAATGACACCTTTGACGGAACGGAAATACCGGATCCGGCGCTGGATGATGTCGCATTGTTTCATTTCGGCTATCCGACCATAATGAAAAAGATGTACGAGGATGAAGGCCGGCATCTGATATCTCTCATGAAAAGGATCAGGGAAAAGGGTATAGCCACCAGTCTTGACATGGCCGCTGTGGATCCGGACAGTCCTGCCGGTAAGGCTGATTGGGAGACCATTCTTTCAGGGGTGCTGCCTTATGTTGATTTCTTTGTACCGAGTTTTGAAGAGCTTTGCTTCATGCTTGACCGCAAACGTTATGCAGGACTGCTTGAAAGGGCGGGCGGCAAGGACATTACAGAGATCATTTCAATAGATGACGATATCACCCCGCTAGCTGCCAGATGTATTGAAATGGGCGCAAGATCAGTGCTGTTAAAATGCGGTGCGCCCGGATTGTATTTCAGAGCTTCGACCGATATGAAGAAAACAGGAAGCAGACTTGACCTGAATGAGAAAGAATGGAGCGGCTTTTGCCGGTTCGAGAAGAGTTTCAGGATAGACAGGGTTCTTTCCGGTACCGGCGCGGGGGATATCAGCATAGCTGCCTTTCTCACAAGTATACTTGAGGGCTGCGCCCCGGGAGAGGCTCTGGAAAACGCAGCCGCGGCAGGTGCTCTCTGCTGTATGTCATATGACGCGATAAGCGCTCTGACAAGCTTATCGGATATAAGAAAACGGATCGATTCCGGCTGGGAAAAAGTATAATGGGAAAAAGCTTAACAGATCGGAGGAAGGAGATATGCTTGTTAATCTGAATGCCGTGCTCGGACCAGCAAGAAAGAATCATTATGGTGTCGGACTTTTCAATGCGGTGAATCTCGAAATGACCAACGCCATAATGGATGCTGCGGAGAATCTCAGGGCACCTGTCATCATGGGAACTGCGGAAATACTGCTCGGTGCCGCTGATCTCAGGGAAGTGGCTGCAATGGTTAAATCGCGGGCAGAGTCCTCAGGGATACCCGTGGTTCTGCACTATGATCATGGTCTGACCTTTGAAAAATGTATGGAAGCAATACAGGCAGGCTTTACGTCTGTCATGTATGATTGCTCCACTTTGCCCTATGAGGAAAACGTACAGAAGGTCGCTCATATGACAGAGATCGCCCATGCTTTCGGTGTGACCGTAGAAGGTGAACTCGGTCATGTGGGCGATAATGAAGGCGCCGGCAGACTTGAGACGCCGGACGATTATTTCACCGTCCCGTCTGTGGCTGCGGACTATGTGAAGCGGACGAATGTAGACGCTCTTGCCATTGCGGTCGGAAACGCACACGGAGATTATAAGTTTCCGCCGAAGCTTGATTTTGAGCGTATTTCCGAGATCGCAAAGGTAGTGGACGTTCCGCTCGTGCTCCACGGAGGCAGCGGCTTATCGGATGATGATTTCAGCGAAGCCATCGAAAGGGGTATTGCCAAGATCAATATCTTCACGGATATAAACAAGGCCCAGGTGAATGGGATGCAGGAAGGGCTGAAGGCCGGGGTCAACAACGCCTTCGACATGACACCGTACGAGGTGGCTGCCATCCGCCGGGTAGTAGAGGAAAAAATGCACCTGTTCAACAGCGCGGGAAAAGCGGCAGGGCAGGGGGTATCATAAGCTCATTATGAAGACAGTAGAAAAAACAAATGTCATGCGGATTCTGGACGGAAAAAGGATTCCGTATCTGAGCCATACCTATGAACCTGACGCGACTATGAGCGGCGAACAGATAGCGGATCTGCTCGGAGAGGCTCCGGAAAGAGTCTTTAAGACTCTGGTCACACAGGGAAAATCCGGACAGTATTACGTGTTTGTTGTACCGGTACGTGCAGAGCTGGACTTAAAGAAAGCTGCGAACGAAGCACATGAGAAGTCTGTTAGAATGATCAAACAGAAGGAACTTTTGCCGTTAACAGGATATGTTCACGGTGGATGTTCTCCGATTGGCATGAAGAAGCAATTCCCGACTTTTATACACGAAACGGCTGGTGCTTTTGACAGGATGTTCGTAAGTGCCGGAAAGGTCGGGTTTCAGGTAGAGCTCGCACCGAAGGATCTCATGAGTGTTGTTGTCTACAAGCTGGCAGATGTGATCTGATATCAGAAAGAATGCTTTCAATGACAAAGCGCTCTGAGCAGATGTGTAAAAATGATGTATCGTCATATGAAACGCGGAGAAGACGAAAATGATTGAGAAAGAATGCATCAGGACGCCTTATGGAAGCATTGCGGCATATAAAAAAGGAACCGGGACGAAATCCGTTCTTTTGCTGCACGGTGCAGGCTGTGACAGTACGATGTTGTCCTGGAGAGAAGTGTTCAATACATTTACAGATGACTTCTCGGTGTATGCCTTCGACTTTTTGGGCTATGGCAATAGTGATAAAGCTGATGAACTTGTGGGTGATCACTTTTTTGACACGCATATTGAGTGCGTAAATAGTGTTGTCACGCACTATGGTCTTACAGATTTTCTTTTGGCCGGATTATCTATGGGGGGAGCGATCGCCATTGGCTATGCCCTGCGCAATCCGGATAAGATCAAGGCACTTATACCTGTCGATACATGGGGCGTTTCATGGAAAATGCCTTTTCATCGTTTCAGCTATTGGTATGTGACTCATACCGATCTGACATTGGCACAGTACAGGTGGTGTGCTAAGTACAGATGGATCGCAAAATGGTCCATCTCATATGCTTTGATCGGAAACAGGGAGCTGATTACAGACTCATTGGTCGATGAAGTGATGCAGTCCTGTACCGGAGATATGGCCGGAAAGTCGATGCTGTGTTTTCAGCGCAGCGCGGCGGACAGGTATCAGTCAAAGCCGTACTATCTGGAACAACTGAAGGATTTAAAAATGCCGATTGTCTACGTGATCGGAGAAAAGGACCCGCTGGTTCCTTTGAGCGATATTTACAGAGCGGAGCGAGAAAACCCGAATAGCCGGGTGGAAGTGTTTAAGGGCTGTAAGCACTGGTCGGTCAAGGAACAGCCCCGTAAATTCTGTAAAATTGTCGAGTCTGTTTTTGCTGGTCGTTAGCAATTCAGGTACTGAACAATATGCAATCTGGCTTCCTTGAGAAAGACCTGCGAAAAGGGCTGATGTCGGGAATGAAACAATTCATGTTTCACAGACTCCACATAAAGAATGATCCACTTGATCATTGGCTTTTATAGAGAATGATCCGCTTGATCATTCTCCACTTCGTAGTCCATGCAGACGCGGCCTGCCGTATACGGCCTCACCTTTGTGTCAGCAACCTCCACGTGCGCGGGATGCACGGAATATCCTTTAAGCGACGCCTCATCCTCAAAGACAGAATCCAGCATAAGATCGCAGTTTGAGGACTCGAGTGGCTTTATATTCACTTTTATGTCAACGAGTCCGGGAATCTGCCCCTTTAGCCCCTCCAGGCCCTCCTTGATCCCTTTTCTGATCTCGTCTCCGGCTGCTCCTTTGTATTCGTCCTTCAGTTTCCAAAGAATTACGTGTTTAACCATAAAACCCTCCCTGAACTTAGTGCTCTTTGCTTAGTTGTCTTTGCATGGTTATCCTTGCTTAGTTATATTTGCCTGGTTATCCTTGCTTAGTTATCTTTGCCTGGTTATCCTCGTTTAAGATGTCCTTTGCTCTCATCAGTACAGGCAGTTCTCTGTTAGCGATAAGCCGCCCCAGCTTTGTTTCTCTGCGCAGCTCATATTCGCGGACAGCTTCGTCATAACTCATTTTCAGTGTAGAAAGATGGAAACTCTCTATTTCATCCTTCGTTAGTTCCTTATCACCAAAATTCAGGATCCTGCAAAGAAAATAGTTGTTGATATTGTGTCTGTGTATCAGGTTGTAATGATCGCTGACAACGCCGATCTTACAGATTACCTCTGTCTCGGCGCCAAGTTCTTCTTTCAGCTCTCTTTTTATCGCGGTCTGAAGATCTTCGCCTTTTTCTACACCGCCGCCGGAGGTCTCGATGAGTGTGGCATGTCCGAAATCATCATCGCGCTCGGCTCTGACAAAGTAGAAAAATCCCTTTTCATCAAAACAGATCGCCCTCGCGATCATACGGTCATGGTCCGTAAACTCATACGGCCATTCTGTGTCCTGAAGTTCGATCGACAGTTCAGCAAGGTTGTTTCTGTCTTCACGGATCATGGAGTGCCATACATCATCGCATATTCCGAGATTATTTTTTCCGGCCCTTCGAAGTATGCCTTCCTGTATCATCCCGGCCTTTTCCATTACCCGCCCGGATTTTGGATTATTTGTGTCATGACAGGCCGCGACGCGGTTAAGCCCCACAACATCAAACAGATAGTCCATCACCGCTCCCAGGGCCTCCGGCATTAACCCCTTGCCCCAGTATGCTCTGCTCATGCAGTATCCGATGTCAGCGGCTTCCGTGTTCTCATTCAGCTTAACTACAGAGATGTTGCCGATGGCTTTTCCCGTTTCTTTGTATTCCATAACCCAGTTGAAATATCCGCCATCCTCATACTTTAAAACCCATTCCGTAAGCATGCCTCTTGTGACATCGACGCTCGGATGCGCTGGCCAGGTCAGGAACCTGGTAACCTCGGGATCCGATGCCCAATTACTGTACATGTCCCCAGCATCTTCGACTCTGAATCTTCTCAGTATCAGCCTGTTCGTTTCTATTCTCTGCGTTCCGGGTTTGTTCATGGCTCTTCCTTTTCTGTTCTGGAGGCGTCCGGCTTACTCATGATCTTACATTTGTTCTGGAGGCATCCGGCTTATACATGAGTTTTCAGCTGTTCTGGAGGCATCCGGATTATTCATGATCTTACAACTGTTCAGCAGTAATCATGAATGTTGATTGTCTTACAACTGTTCAGCAGTAATCCAACACTTATTCTGTAAGTTCGATCTGATTTCCTTCTATCGCAACTATACAGGATTCATAATAGCCATCACCTGTCGTGCGTGGACCGCTTACAGTTTCATATCCGTCTGCTTTGAGTCTGTTGGTCAGTTCATCCACTTTTTCCTTGCTTCCTGTAGAAAAAGCGATGTGAGCGTAGCCTGTCCGGTTCAAAGGCTTATCCTGATCCTTCATTTCCGGTCTGGTCATTATCTCCAATCTGGGTCCACCATCAAAGCTTATAAAGTATGAACGAAAACCAGAGGTTGTATTATGGTATCCGTCGTTGGCATGCCCGCCCAGATACTTTATGAAAAAGTCCCTCGCTGCCTCGAGATCATTTACATACATGGCAGCATGTTCAATCAGCATAATTTGTCTCCTTCGAGCACGATAAGCATTGGATTCGGATTATATGAGCATCTTTGAGTTTTTTAATATTTTAGTCTCTTTTTACAAAAAGTGTTTCTATATGTACAAACTTGAATTTGTCGCTATGGCAAGCTAAAAGAGGTTCTTTCAATTATTCGCAATACATACATATAGTTCCATTTGATAACTTAAATCCATTCTTTTCGTAAAACTTAGCCGCTGGCGCATACTCGCTTGTATAAAGTACAATTCCCGCAAGTCCTTTTTCCTTACTGTAATCTTTAACCGCATTTAATAGCTGTTTACCTATTCCATGACCTTGTCGTTCGGGAAGTACTGCCATCTCATTAATGTAAATCTCTTCTTTGCTCCCGGAAATCTTACAAAGTGCAAATATACATCC
>JAILGA010000017.1 GCA_024697225.1 Lachnospiraceae bacterium | reverse complement strand
ATGACGTCGCCGAACTCATAGTCCGCTCCGAAAATGCATACTTTGCCACCGCGCCATATCCTTATAACATAGATCCAAACGCCGCCATGATCTATGATCAGAGCAATGGCTCCGCCAAGATTGTCCTGTTGGGAGGACATTACATACCCGCGGGACAATTTATGATCAACAATACGTATAACAACGGGTGGATCAACAGATCAATCTTCTTCAAGGATGTGGAAATTGATGAGCAGACTCACGCCGGAGATGTACTTAAGATATTCAAGACCCCCGGTGCCGCTCCTGCCTACGCTGCTTACCGGAAGAGCCAATATATCAAAAAATCAACCGTCACCACCATGCCCTTTGATAACAGGAGCAGCGAACCCAACTCAATGTTTCTTTCGCCCGGTGAAGAAAAAGACATGGTGGTACATACAGATTACCCATCTGAATACATCTCAAGAATACGGGCGTTTATAAAGGATTACGGAGACGACAGATATCCCCTGATACCATGCGCCGAAGCCGGCAACCCGCTATACGGAATAGACTGTCATATTACAGGCACAAACGCTCCTTCAAAAAGGATCCTTAAGCTTGTGTACGAATATGAATACAGCGGAGCATCCTGGAGCATGGAGCGTGAAATCTATGTGATCACCTCTGCGCCGGGGACAGAGCAGGAGCCCGTGGTGGTTCAGTACTGGCACGACCTGAAGAAGTGCCTTGAAAACCCGGCGATCCGCTATATCAAGACGGATCAATTTGACTCTTCTTATCTGGAACTTGGCGATTATGACGAATACGAACTTGCCGCTGAGCGTTACCGCATCACGGGAGATATCTGGGAACTCGATCATACGGTGAGCGATATGGGATTTTTATGGACTGATGATCCCGACGTGACGGGATGGCTCGGTTATTCCCTGTCCAACTATGCGGTCTCGCCAAAAGGTGAAAAACATCTTGAGCTAAGTGAAGATCTTTCCATAACCGCAGGCTATATCGGCCCTCTGGCTTCCACGCAGCAAAAGAGAGGAATACTCTATGCGATAGAACTGTATAACTGTGACCTGACCATCACCGGAGCCGGAAAACTTGCCTTTTCCGGCAATTCCGATTCCCGCTTTGCAACCTCAGGCGCGATACATGTTGGCTATAACTCCTCACTCACGCTGGAGGGCAAAGGTATCGAAGCTTCGAGAAATCTGCAGTCTGCAAACGCCAACCAAAACGGATATTCCTGTGCCGTCTACGTCTCAGGCACCGGCTCGCAGCTCACCGTAAAGAATGGCACCTACAGCGGCGGCGTGTACGGAATCGGGGAGGAGACCGCGGAATATCCGTTTTCCACCGAGGGCGCCGCCATACTTGCCGGCAAGGGAGCCTCTGTCGAGATCCAGGGCGGTGTCTTTACGGACAGCTATCTGGGAGAAGAACTGGAAAACGGAGCATATCCCGGCACGGAATATGCAAGGGGATCGGCGGCACTGGGCCTGCTATACGACAAGGATGAATTTGACGATCTCTCTACCAGGCAGTGGGAATCCGTTTCCATCAAGGCCGGAACCTTCCTCACCGGAATCGAAAGATGTGTCTGGAATAGCGGAAACACTTCTTTTAAATTTAAGCCGTTTACAAATGCTTATGCCGAAAACACATTCCTGGATTCTCTGAAGCCGACTCTGTCTACTTATCAGAAAACAAGATCTTATGTCAAGGTTATCGGAGATCCTGCTTCTTTCCCCTGTGTGACATTCACCGCGCCTGAGGTCATTTCGAAGATCGAGCTCACAAATACGGGTTATAATGCACCCTCCGAGAATGGTACTCCGTTTTTCCAGAGTCTGACCAGAACCGGGTGGAGCATTAATGAGAACACGGATGTCTGTTGGATCGAGCGGGAGACTCCGGATGGCGATCCCACGGCGACTATCACGAAGGGTTCCGGGAACAAATTCAAAGCCAATTTCTATTATACACTTAGTATGACGGTACATACCACGGGCAGCCATGTGTTCTCCACGGATGAGGCCGGAAGAACACTTGTCAAAGCAAGCCTTGACGGTAAACCGATGACGGTTCTGGAGCCTGAAGGTATTGGTCATGATCCTTCAAATGAATTGACCCTGGTATTTAATTATGGGAAATGTAATCCTACGACCATCACAAATGTCGGAGTCACACTTCTCATAGAACCTGTCCATGGGATGAATCCATATGATATTCCCATGGTCACATCGGGTACCGGATACTCATTATATGACATCTCATGGTATGAAAAAAATGGAGATGAATGGGAGAGTTTACCTGATTACACTCCTCAACAGTTTAAATACGGAAAACAATATAAGGCAACCTTTACATTTGAAGCAGACAGGTGGGGAAATCCCTCATATCAATTTAAGGCCACATATGATAATGAAACTCAGCTGTGGAATTCTGACCTTACGTTTTCATTTAACGGTGCAGCCCCGGTTCCCTATACGGGTGAAAGACACGATTATAATATCCAGTTTAACTTTATGGACTTTGATTCTCCTATCCTTAATGTAAACCAAAAGGCGGTCGATAACATCCTCTTAAACGGCCTTGAAACGCCCAGGCCGGGAAAGAGTCCCGACTTCACGGTGAGTTCCTCCGAGCCCGTGTATTATGACGTCAAAAGCGTCAGCTGGAAAGATTCTCATGATGACCCGCTGACAGAGGATTCGGTCTTCAAAGCAGGAGAAACCTACACCGCGACCCTGACTGTCGCACCCGAAAAAAATGAATCTTCGGAAAATGTGAGCATTTTTGCTAATGGAACCAAATGTTACGTGGACAAGAAGGCGGTCGCTGCCGAAAACGCCACTGTAACCGGCAACAGCGCCGTGATAACGCTCACTTACGAGTGCCCCGGCAGAACCGGCACTCCCATCAAGGAAGCAGGCGCGACTGTCAAGGAACCAGCAGCTGATATGAAGTTCTCTGAATGCACCTATTCTTTTACAACCGAGCATTACATGCTGGGTTACGGAGACAGCTTCGCCTGGTACGGAACGATAAAGGGAAAAGAAAAGTATCTGGAGTCCGACGACAAGTTTGAGCGCGGTCAGACCTACCTTCTGGAAATAAAACTTGCTCCAGATAGCGGTTACTATTTCTACGAGGACGAGTACGGCCAGCTGAACATCACAGCCACCATCAACGGTCAGGCCGCCCAGATCACCGGAGATGCGGATGAGATCACGATCTCCCGGACCATGACGGTGCCCAAGGAGCAGATTGCCGTACCCACAATAACTGCCAAGTGGAACAAAGAGGCCAACGGCCACGATATCACTCTCTCCTGCACAAAGAAGGACGCCGTGATCCGATACACTATCGACGGCAGCGATCCCGGTGCCAAAAGCACGGTATATGAAGGACCCTTCACGCTCACAAGAAAAGATGCACCTGCAAGCTCTGTAACGCTGCGCTGCTATGCCGCCCCCAAGGCCGGCGAAGAGAGCGCCTATACCGATTCCATCATCGCTGAAAAGCTTCTGGACTTCCAGACGGAATTCACCGTGAGCTTTGATGCAAACGGCGGCTCAGGCTACATGGAACCTCTGCACACCACAGACGGCGGCATTTTCACACTGCCGGCCAACACCTTTGACCCCCCTGACGGAAAGGTGTTCGACCAGTGGGAAGTGGGAGAGCTGAACAACGGTATCCACAACGATCCCGGAGCCATGATGCAGATCGAAAAGGATTTCACTGCCCACGCCCTCTGGAAGGACAAGCCCGACGGACCGGAGACCTACACTATCTACTACATTGCCGGCGAGGGCAGCGGGATAATGCCTGCCGGGCATGTGGAGAAGGGAAAAGAACTCACATTCCCCGAGAATGAATTCTATGCACCCGAGGGAAAAGAATTCGACAAGTGGTCAATAGACAAAACCGATATTACAAAGAAACCCGGGGAAAAGTACACTCCCTTTACGGATATCCTGGTAATAGCTCTGTGGAAGGAGCCGGAAGGCGGTCCCATCTACACCGTCTCCTTCGATCCAAACGGCGGCTCCGGGGAAATGCCGCCCCTGACGACCGAAAACGGCGGGAGCTATACTCTGCCCGAATGTACCTTTACCGCTCCAAAGGATAAGGAGTTTGACAAGTGGGAGATCGGAGCCCCTGGCAGCGGCGTGTTCGGCAAGGCAGGGGACAGTCAGACCACCGATGCTAACATCACCGTCTACGCGGTGTGGAAAGACGCACAACAGAGTGACAACCCTGACGACCCGATCAAGACCGATCCCCGTAAGACGCCGGTCCACCCGGATCCCGTGATAAAAGAGACCACGATAAATGGCGCCACCGTACAGATAAGGGCCGATATCACATACCCCGAAGCTGTGACCTGGACGGGAGACAAGATCACGAAGGAACAGCTCGCCGCGCTCTCGGAAGACGGCGTTACCATCGCCAAGGTCGACATAACAGGCCTCTTCGAGGCCATCCCCACGCTCAAGAAGAACGTGATCGTATCAAAGCTCGTGACAGTAAAATATCAGGTGACCGGAAAGCAGATAACAGACGGCACCACCAAAGCATTTTTCAAGGTAATCGTCAAGCTCAATAAAAAGGCTGTAAAGAAGGCAAAGATAAAAGGCGACAACAAGAAGGCACTGCAAGCTCTTGTAAAGGAACTGAACGATCAGCTGAGCAAGGAAACCTACTACTTCGAGATCGTGCCCATCGAGCTCTCTGACGCAAGCGTCACCAGCGTCAATATCAAGGCAAAGATGAAGAGCAAGCATGTTCAGCTTGACGAGAACGGCAGGCTCAAGGGAATAAAGACTGTGACCATCAAGGTCAAAGTGCCCGCCGGAAAGAACGGAAAGACTAAGACCAAGACATACAAATACAAGGCCTCCAAGGTCAAAAAGATGTTTGTGATAACCGTCACGGATGCGACAAAGAAGAACAAAGCCATCGCAGACATTGCGGCATCGGATACCAACACGACATTCAACGGTACGAAGACAGGCGTGACAGTGAAGAAGTGATCGTCAATCTCCGTCTATCAGGGTTGTCACGATCAGCTTGTTCTCTATCACCGCAGCGAGCATTTCGTGCTTATTTGTGAATCCGCCCTTTTCAACTATCTGGTCGAGATTCCATCGCACGCCGTTTTTAGAGAGCTTGAGCTCCTCCGCGATCTCATCGTAGGTCATGCCCATGACAAAACGTCTTAGTATGTCCATCTGCCTGGGAGATATCGCGGAGGAGAACATCTCTTTCAGTTCCACATCGGGAGAGCCGTCGGGAAAGACGTGCTCTCCCTTTATCGTGCGGTCTATCACGTCCATCAGTTCTTCACTGCCATGATCCTTATACCAGAGACTGTCCGCTGCTCCGCTCCTTGCTCTCGCCAGCACATCGGGATCTATCAGAGAAGTCACTATCACGATCTTTATCTGCGGATGGAGACTTTTGATCCTCTCGCCTGCCGCAAGTCCTGAGTGATTGTGCCCGGTCTGCACATCCATGATGCACAGATCCACATCGCCTTCCCTGCACAGTTCCTCGGCTTCAAAAGCATCCGTCACAGCCGCCTTCAGTTCGTAAACCTCCGCCTCCTCGATCGTCGAGCGCAGATGATTCATCATCAGCCGATTATCCTCAACTATCACCGTTTTTGTCATCCTGCACATCCTCCAGTGTGATTTCCATAGCAAAGACGGGTGCGGAGCTTATGCTGAAGTTCCCCCCGCATTCCATGATCCGCCTTCTTATGCTTCCAAGTCCGCCGCCTTCACGGATCTCTCCGTCCGGCGCTCTGCCGTTATTGCTTATCCTTATCCGGTAAACGCTGCCTTCCCGTTCTATCCGCAGGGTCACTTCGTCCCCGCCTGCGTGCTTTACGCAGTTGGTCACACATTCCATCACCGCGTCGCCGGTTATACTCTTCAGTTTTTCGTTCTCAGGCCAGCTGCCGTCAGTCACAAGTCTGACGCCCATCTCCGCCGCGCGATCAGCCAGATCTTCAGGCCGTTCGTCTTTGCCCTGTCTGAGATAACTAAGCACATCCTTCAGTATATCGAGCTGCCTGTCCATCCCCACATCGTCGCCGGTTTCCAGAAGCTCTCTCAAGTATATCAGACTGCAGCCCATGTCGTTATGTATACGGATCCTCAGCTTCAGCGTCTCTTCTTCCCTTATGCTGTCCGCAAGATGTTCATACATAGCCTTCAGCTTCCCGTTGGTGTCAAGGAGGGCTCCGTTATCATCCTCGAGCTTTTTGTTGTATTCCAGAAGCTCAGTGACATCCCAGGCTATCATGCGCATAAAGCCGTTCTCTGCAGACCCTGCCACCCCTGTCCGTGTGAATTCCCACTTATGACCTTTACCGTCCTCATATATGCTCATCCCGTCGAGATTGCCAAGTTCATTGACAGACTGCGGGATCCTGCCGGTCATGCCTGCTGCCAGTTCCTCCATCACCCGGTTTATCAGAATTATTTGACCGCTTGGATCCGCAAAGAGTATGCCCATGTCCATGTTGTCAACCGCCTGCTTAAGCGAATACCCCGACAGCCGCTCCTTGTTCCTTCTGTGTTCGATTGCGAGCAGGATCACGGATCTTGTTGCGATCATGGCGGCAGCCGCAAGGAAAAGTACCAACAGGAGGGACGGAAGCGCTGTTTTTCCATCCCGTGAAACGCTGAGGAATGAGAGCAGGAGCAAAAACACCAGAAACAGAGCTCCCTCCGCGATCATCCTCATTTTCTTCCTTCCGAAGCCGAAGGAATAGAGCATGTAAGCAAGTTCAAAGAGCATGGCGGTATATATAGCTCCAGCAGGTATCAGCGCGCTCATTTTGCACCCTCCGGGTAATACACCGCAAGACTTCCGTCTTCATCCGTCTCTGTGACGGCGCCCGGAAAACTTTTCCTTATGCTTTTGGACCAGTCCGGATCCTTGAGATCGGTCCTGACCGACACTTTGCTCCCGCTGGTTCCCGCTACGACGAAGTTCAGATATCCCGCCCTGAACACGAGACCCTCAGCCGCCTCTTCAAAAAATCTGTATATCTTCTCCATGACGTCCGGAGCCATTCTGCATTTTTCTACATAATAGCTTCCGGATACTCCGCAGGCCTTAAGAGCGAGAAATGATTCACCCAGCGCGTTCTCAAGCTTATCCGTATCGGCGTCTTCGTTTTCATACATCGTGAGCAGCAGATCCTTGCGCCTCTTTACATAGCATCCCAGCAGGATCATATGCCTTATCAGGCTGCGTCTTTTTTTCGCGTCCCTCTCCTCCATGCATGCGCGGGTGAGCTCTTCTATCTTCGATATCTGTTTCTTTGTATCACTCCCGAGAAGGGCGTACAGCCGGTTCTGTTCCTCAATGATCCGCCTGTTCTTATCGCGTTCATATTCCAGTTTCAGAAGATCGTTCCTCTCTTTCAGTTCCGCCCCTGTATCTTCGAGTTTTTCCCTGACGGCCAGTATCTCGGACATATCCTCAGTCCATATGACATGGCCTCCGTCTATGCGCATGTTGCGGACGAGACGGCCGTCCGGAAGCTGTATTTTTTCCTTCTCCGCTTCCCTGCAGATATCTTTGCCGACTCCCGGTCCGAACTCTCCGTAATGCGGTTCGTAGTCATCATCACAGATCACCGCGTCCAGGTCCTTCAGCGCGGAAAAGAGCTCGGCGTATCTGCTGTTGGACTGGATGAGGCCGCACCATATGCAGGCTTCAAAAAAGGCGAGGAACACGATACAGTAAAAGACCGCGGTATCGTTTACGATAAAAGATGTGATGCGGATGTGCAGAAAGGACAGCAGGATATTGCACGCGGCCAAGGCTATCGGAAGAACAGGCAACCACACTTTTGCCCCAAGACCCGCCTTACGCGCCCGTCTGAGCATTATAAAAAAAAGCCATGACGGCGCAGAACGCGCCCCATCCCACGATCACAGCATACAGAATCCCGTAACTGTAATCCTGTTCGGAAAATACTGCGGCGTTCGCCGGAAAATCAAAGACTTTCTCATGCAGATCGTTGATCCAGACCGCTGTAATAAGCAGACCGGTCGGAATAAACAGGAGATTCAGCGCTGACGGATGGCGGTAATCCGCCGTTCTTCCCAGATGCATCGAAACAAACAGCGCAAAAAGCGGGATGAGGAGCATCGGAATGTAGTAGCTGTACCAAAGTTTTCTGATGATATCCGGATTCGCGGCAAATCTCCACTTGAAATCCCTGATAACAAGCCACATCACCATCAGAACAGATACCGCAGTCAAGTACTTTCTGACAGCGGGCTGCATCACTCTCTTCTGTATGCTGATGCCCCAGGCAGCGAACAGGCCGATATAGATAAAGCTCCGGCTGAAGTTAAGGAGCTTGTCGATCAGATCGATATCGGTGCTCCTCGAGAGAGGAAGACACAGAACGGCGGCAGCGACGAGAATCACCACTATTATGTTGCCGCTCATCCTTTTTGCTTTAACAAATCCGCTCACAATACATAGTATTATATCATGATCTCCAAAAATCTTTCGGATTTGACGAACTTTTGTAGGACATAGTATGATATGCTCCCGTCAGCACAGACAAAAACAACGATAAAAAGAGCAAGAGGAGATTTAAAGATGAAAAAGAAGATAGTAGCATTGTTAGTCGGCAGCATGATCCTGACAGTCATGGCCGGATGCGGAAAGGACGACGGGGCCCCCGCGACTGAAGTCGCGCAAACGGTTATAGATGAACCCGCGGCGACGAATGACGAAAAGGCGGCTGAGACCACCGAAGAAGCTGAAACTGCAGGCGTGATGAACAGGCTCTCTCCTTTTTCCATCTCCGAACTAAGTTTGGATGTGTCCTTCAATCCGCAGGATCTTAACACCACATGGCAGTTGGTTCCACCGAATCCAAAAGAGCTTATCCCGACAGCACCTTATCCTGATCGTAAACAATCTCATGCGGTCTTCCTCCGAAGAACTCAAACGCCTTTATATGAGCTCGTACAAACGTTTTTGTAGTAAATGGCTTCTCCTGCCACACAACGTATTTGTACCGGGAATGAGAGAG
>JAILGA010000058.1 GCA_024697225.1 Lachnospiraceae bacterium | reverse complement strand
CCGCTGTCGTCTGCTTTTTATCTTTTTTACCGCACTTTGGGGATATCATAAATTCTGTCTTTCCTGATCCGCATTGATCAAATATATATATATATCAGGTCATAATCACAGGTTTTCTATAAACCAGTTCAGGACTTTGTTCCAGATACCAATAAGTCTGAATTTCAGCCCCTGTCCCATTGTGGCCTCATTGCTGTAAAGGACGTCTCCGGTGGCGGCATCCTTCACTGTCAGTTTTTCGAAGACTCCGTCGTATACATCGTCCACGATATACCGCTGACTGTAGCCATATTGTCTGCACGCGCTCTCAAGAACCACGGCAGCCTTCCGGTCCTTACCGGCATCTGTGCTCACGGAGTTACCCAGCTGACGGCCATCCCACACGGCGCGGTCGTCAACCTTAACCGTGATCCGGTCGCCGATGAGATCTATGTACAGCTTTCGTTTTCCCGGCTCACTGATCTGAATCTCCGGGATGTATTCCTCAGCGCCCTGCTCCACGGTCTGTACCGCTGCGGCCTGTGTCTCAAGCTGAAGTCTTCTGTATTCCCTGGAAGCATCAACGCTTGTGGCACTCTTTGCGAAGATACCGTACTCACCTGCGAGGGAGTCGCGCTTGTCCTCCTCAACGGATATCCTTGGGCTTCCTTCAAACACGCGAAGATCGACTTCCTCAAGCACTTCACCATTATTCACCAGCTGAAGCATATTGTTCCACAAAATAACCGACACGGCAACACTTAAATCCTCATTTGCCCTGAGATGGATGGCCTGATAGCCCCACTTGTTGCCCTTAAGTGTCGCGGATACGGTGAAATCGCATCCTTCCGGCTCTTTGTTCAGACGGAGTCTGCCGCTGCCGTCCGGGAGCGAGGTCAGGTATATCTCTTCGTCCTTGTATTCGGCGATACCAAGCTCCGTTGTCCAGTTTGCAGCCTGTGCCTTGTCACCTTTCACAAATCTGATACAGTCCTTATCCGCCTCCGGAAGGTCCGCCCGTATGCGCATCAGCAGGTGATTAACGGACCACGTGGACTGAGGCTGCATCCTGGTCAGATCGTATACGCTCACTTCTCTGGTGTTCAGTGAATATCCCTCTCTGTTGAAGTTAAGAGCAAATCTGTTCCTTATACATTCCTCATTGACGGCGCTGACCTTATCGTTGGTTCCGAAGGCCCCGGAATTGGCATGCATAAGCGCATACGCCGCGGGCATGCCGCCAATAGCCAAAGTGTACTCCTGCTCCATGAGATCATACTCGCCGGCGATCCTTTCTCTCATCTGTACGGCTGACTCGACCGGGAACCTGTTCTCATCCCGGATAAAGTCCATGAGATACTGGTTGTAGTCGCGCCCGAAGTACTGCGCCATCTGCGAATATTCATCGCTCGTAAGCTCCCCGACAAAACGCCCGTATCGGTCAAAAACGTTGATATAGGACAGTCTGTAGCCGTTTGTCCCTATCTCCCAGAAGCCGGACTTTGTAAGTTCCTTCAGGTCCTTGGGCATAAGGAAGTGCGAATCCCTGCCGGAGAATTTGTCCGCATAGGTAAACATCGTACCCATGTAGTTATACTTCTCCATTGCCGCCTGAGCAAAGACAGCCGTGTCATTGCGTCCGTCCTCGTACATCAGAAAAAGAGCCCTGTCAGGAAGCGGTGTACCGTTGTTGTAATAGTTCTCTATGTCCTTCTGCGAAACTGTGACATATCCAAGATCATGCAGCGCCTTCAGGTGATTCTCGAGTAAATTCTGTGATATCCTGCTCCGCCTGGTCTCTCTGTCAACGCCTGTATATGAGAGTGCGATGAAGCCGTGGTCCTCACCGGACACCTTGGCACCATCCAACGGATCATAGGGTATATAGTGCGAAAAAGTCACAAGTGCTCTCACTGCGAGAAACACCAGAAAGGCGATGACCGCCAGTTCCAGCGTGGAGCGCACTGCCTTGATCACATCCTTTTTTGTCTCAAAACGGTACATTTTTCCTACACCCTCAGTCATCCTCAAACAGCGCATCAATGGCGCTCATTGCAAATACTTTTTCCCCGTCCCTCTCGATCACATGCGGAGCGAGTTTGCCCTCCATCTCCTTTTTCATGTTGGAACGGCCGAGTTTCGTGATCACGACCATGTCGTCAAGAGTGAGGTATTCCCTGTCTTTGTAGTGTTTGTTCACAGTCTTACGTATACGCTTCTCGGCGGCTTTGATGTCACTCGGCGTAAGGCGCGTGCCCCATGTGGCCTTCCAGAACGTGAACCAGGCGATCGGCATCTGCCACAGGAGCACAAGCTCATAGTAAAGACAGAACAGCAGGCCGTAGATCCACGTGGAGCTCCTGCGCAAAAGGAGCTGTGCCATGCTCATAAGCATTGACATCATAAGAAGACCCACGATGAACGTCGTCGGAAAGATGTGCGTCGTGATCGGGATATAGATCAGGTTATATATGACAACGATGGGAGCTGCGATCGGCACCACAAGCCCCATGTAAAAGGTGACCGCGGCAAAAGGCTCCTTTCGCCACATAAATTTTGCAGCAATCAGAGATTCGCGGAGCCAGGATCTCTTCCAGCGCATCTGCTGTTTGAGAAAGACTTTGTGGCGGTTCGGAACAATGGTGGAGCATACAGCGTTATCCTGATAGGTGGTGCGGTGATGGCTCAGCACGAAATTCGTCATGGCGCGGTCATCGCCAAAGGTTGCCCTCTGTCCCAGGAATCGCTGGCCTATCCATTTGTCCTTATTCTCAAGGATGATGTCTTTGCGATAGCA